>NZ_JBFAWH010000182.1:0-1000 GCF_040680235.1 Streptomyces sp. NPDC052101 | reverse complement strand
GCCATGCGTGGCCTCCTTCTGGCTTCTGGCCGTGGCGCACACATTAGGGCCTCGCACTTGCGAGGGGGCGCCTGACTTCGCGACTGCCAATCACTTCAGTTACATGCTATAACTGAAGTGATGGCCAGTAGTTCGCGGGCCCTCTGCCCAGCCGGTCCGCCCGTGTCCGCCCCGCCCACGAGAGGTGAACGAGACCATGACCACCGCCACGCACGACGCCCCCGCCCCACCGCACGTCGTCCTCGGAGCCGGCCCCGCCGGCACGACCCTCGCCGGGGAACTGGCCCGGCGGGGACACGAGGTCCGCCTCGTCGACCGGTCCGGCACCGGCCCGGCCCCCGCCGGCGTCACCCGCGTCCGGGGCGACGTCGGCACCCCCGAGGGCGCCCGGGCGGCGATCCGGGGCGCCGCTGTCGTCCACCACTGCGTCAACGCGGCGGGCGTCGTCATGCGGGCCATGGTGCCACGGGCGAGGAGAGGGGGTGAGACTGCGTCTGATTCTGTGAGATGGCGTGTCAGTTGGTGTAGGGTGATGACGGACACACCCATCTCTCCGACCCCGCCCGGGAGGCCACCATGACCGAGACCCTGCCCACCGTCGAGCCCGAGTACGACGTCGCCACGCCGCTGGACACCGACTTCTACTTGGCGCTCGCGGACGTCTCCGACGCCGAGAAGGACGTGTGGCGTCGAGCCCGCGCCTTCGCCCTCGAGCCGGACGTGCTGCCCCGGATCCGGGAGGCGTGGGACCGCCACGAGTACCCGCTGGACCTCGTGGCCCGCCTGGGGCAGGCCGACCTGCTGCGCGACGGCGTCCCCGTGGACGGGCTGCCCGACGTCTCCCGCGTTGCAGCGGGCCTGGCCATGATGGAGCTCTCGCGCCTGGACGGCTCGATCGCCACGATGACGGGCGTGCAGGGCGGTCTGGCCATGCGCTCGATCCAGCTGTGCGGCAGCGAGGAGCAGCGTGCCGAGCACCTGCCGGCCATGGCGCGCGGCG
>NZ_JBFAWH010000181.1:0-1005 GCF_040680235.1 Streptomyces sp. NPDC052101 | reverse complement strand
TGCCGCCCGGGTTGATGATGATCCGCATGCCGGAGGTGTCGAGGCCGGAGCGCTCGATGACGGGCCGGATCACGTGCTCCTCCACGTCCGCCCGCAGCTGCTCCTGCGTGACCCACTCGTGATGCTGCGTGGAGACCACCACGGCCTCGACCGTGGTGGGCACGTGGCCGGGCGCGTAGCCGATGGTGACCTGCGTCTTGCCGTCCGGCAGCAGGTACGGCATGGGCGTGTTCTCCGCCCGGCGCACCGCGGTGAGCCGCTCGGAGAGCCGGTGCGCGAGGTAGATGGGCATGGGCATGTACGCCGGGGTCTCGTCCGTGGCGTAGCCGAACATGATGCCCTGGTCCCCCGCGCCCTGCTCGTCCACCTCGTCCGCCGAGCCGTACTCGCGGGCCTCGAGGGACCGGGAGACGCCGGCGAAGATGTCCGAGGACTGCTGGCCGATGGAGATGTTCACGCCGCACTGGGCGCCGTCGAAGCCGTTGGCCGAGGAGTCGTAGCCGATGTCCAGGATGGTCTCGCGCACGATCTTGGGGATCTCCACGTACGCCGAGGTGTTCACCTCGCCGGCCACCTGCACCAGGCCGGTGGTGGTCAGGGTCTCCACGGCCACCTTCGCCGACGGGTCGGCGGCGAGGATCGCGTCCAGGATGGCGTCGGAGATCTGGTCGCAGATCTTGTCGGGGTGGCCCGCCGTGACGGACTCGGAGGTGAAGAGGCGGAGCTCTCCGCCGCCCACCCCCGAATACGGGTCGGCGTGGCGGGCGGGGCTCAGCGAGGCGGCATCGGTCATGCCGCACAGTCTAGGTCAGCGGCCCGACGCGCCGGCGGGGTCGCGACCGGCGAGGTCATCCACGATCGCCTGCACGACGGCGGCCGCCGCCTGGTCCTTGGAGCCCACGGTCTCCACGGCGGGGCGGCCGTCGGCGAACAGGATGGTCACGGCGGTCTCGTCCCGGCCGACCACCTTGTCCGTGCCGACCTCGTTGTCCACGAGCATCTCGC
>NZ_JBFAWH010000180.1:0-1017 GCF_040680235.1 Streptomyces sp. NPDC052101 | reverse complement strand
CACTGCTTGTTCCTCCTCGGTGGGGACGGACGGGCCGCGCCGTCCAGGTGCGGCGTGTGCTCACCCGTGTCGGGTTGGTCAGTGGTCACGGGCGATGCCCGGACCCTTCAGGGGGCTCGGCGCGCCCTCCCGCGCCTGGTCTCGATCATCCGTGAGCATCGGAAGGACGACGCATGAACCGCCCCGCCCCCGAGCCCGTCGTACCCGCGGAGTTCACGGCACGCCGTCGCCCCGGCCCCCCCGTGCCGGTCCGGCGTCGAGCCGGACGCGCGGGTCGCCTGGTGGTCGCGTGCATCCTGGACGAGTTCTCGCACACCGCCTTCGACGGCGAGGCCGACCTCGTCCCGCTGTCCATGGAGTTCTGGCGTGCAGAGCTCACGGCGGCCCGCCCGGACCTGCTGTTCGTGGAGTCCGCGTGGCGGGGCCACCGGCAGGCCTGGTGGAACACCGTGCACCGTCTCGGACCGGAGCTCCGGGGGATCCTGGAATGGTGCCGCGATCGCGGCGTGCCCACCGCGTTCTGGAACAAGGAGGACCCGGTCCACTTCAACACGTTCCTGACGACGGCGGGCCAGTTCGACGCGGTGTTCACGACGGACCTGGACTGTGTGCCCCGTTACAAGCGGGAACTGGGCCACGACAACGTCCACTTCCTGCCCTTCGCGGCACAGCCCGCCGAGTCCAACCCGGCCGAGGTCTTCGATCGGATCGACGGCTGTGCCTTCGCCGGAGCCTACTACGCGCGCTATCCGGAGCGGCTGGTCGACCTGCGCGAGCTCTCCACGGAGCTGTCGTCCGAGGGTCGCCGGTTCGACGTCTACGACCGCAACCTCGGACGTCCCACCTCGGACTACACGTTCCCCGACGAGTACGAGCGGTTCATCGTGGGCGGTGCGCTCACCCCGGACCTTCTGGACGTGCCCTACAAGGGCTATACCGTCAACCTCAACCTCAACTCGGTGAAGCAGTCCCAGTCCATGTTCGCTCGGCGGGTGTTCGAGCTGCTGGCGTCGAACA
>NZ_JBFAWH010000179.1:0-1023 GCF_040680235.1 Streptomyces sp. NPDC052101 | reverse complement strand
GGCCGACCTGGAGACCGCCGACTTCCTCTCCTGGTTCGCCGGGCAGCCCGAGGTCACGTCGTCTTCCTCCGCAACACCGGCAAGCTCTGCTTCGCCACCCTGCAGGAGTCCGGCGCGGACGGGGAGGCCGTCCGCCTCCAGGTCATGGTGTCCCTGGCCGCCGTCGGTGAGGAGTCCCTGGCCGACTGGAAGAAGGTCGTGGACCTGGGCGACTTCCTCTCCGTCACCGGCGAGGTGATCGTCTCGCGCCGCGGCGAGCTGTCCATCATGGCCTCGGCATGGGAGATGGCCTCCAAGGCGCTGCGCCCCCTGCCCGTGCTGCACGCGGACCTGAACGAGGAGACCCGCGTCCGCCAGCGCTACGCGGACCTGATCGTGCGCGAGGAGGCCCGCCGCATGGTCTACACCCGCGCCAAGGTCACCTCGGCGGTGCGGCGCACCCTCGAGGGCCACGGCTACGTGGAGGTGGAGACCCCGATGCTCCAGCTCGTCCACGGCGGCGCCCTCGCGCGTCCCTTCGAGACGCACCTCAACGCGTTCGACCAGCCGATGACCCTGCGCATCGCCACCGAGCTGTACCTCAAGCGCGCCGTCGTCGGCGGCATCGACCGCGTGTTCGAGATCGGCCGCGTGTTCCGCAACGAGGGCGTGGACTCGACCCACTCGCCCGAGTTCACCACCCTCGAGTCCTATGAGGCGTGGGCGGACATGCACGTCATGGCCGAGCGCATGCAGGAGATCATCCTCAACGCCGCGGACGCGGTGGGCGCCGGGCGTCGGCTCGAGACCGCGAAGGGCGTCATCGACCTCGACGGCGAGTGGGCCTGGGTCGCCGTGTACCCGGGGCTGTCCGAGGCCGTGGGCCGCGAGATCACCCCGGAGACGGACGCCGAGACGCTGCGGGCGATCGCCGCGGAGCACGAGGTCAAGGTGGACCCCGCGTGGGACGCGGAGAAGCTCGTGATCGAGCTGTTCGGCGAGATCGTGGAGCCCACCCTGATGAACCCCACGTTCGTGTACGAC
>NZ_JBFAWH010000178.1:0-1026 GCF_040680235.1 Streptomyces sp. NPDC052101 | reverse complement strand
GTGCGGTGCTGGGCATCCAGGGCGAGCCCGGCCGGCCCACGGAGGCATCCGAGGGCAAGGTGTGGCGTGCCATCGCCGGTCACGTGGACGAGCCGGGCTACGAGGACCCGTGGGTCTCCGTGATCGACGTCCCCCGCGCTTCCCTCGCCACGCACCCGTGGAGCCTGCAGGGCGGCTCCGCACCCCAGGCGATGGCGACGCTCGACGAAAAAGCACACGCCACACTGGGAAGCCTCAACCCCGATATTGGCCTTAGCGTCAAAAGCGGGATGGATGGCGCTTATTTCGCTGGCATCGACGTGTTCCGGCGCAGGGGATTTGAAACCGAGCAGGTCGCCGTCGTCATCGGAGAAGATGTGCGGGACTTCTCCCTCATCAATAATCTCCGCACCTTCTTCCCCTACTCGGCGGACGGCACACGACGCGATCCTTCGGAAGCCGCGCGACGTTACCTGTGGCCGAACCGTGCCCACCTGACGAACCAGCGCGACTTCGGAAAGGTGAAGTCGGAGCGCGGATTGGAGTGGTTCGAGCCCTCCATGTTCTTCGCCCGGAGATACACGGCCCCGCTGTCCATCGCGTTCGCGTTCGTGGCGACCCACAACCACTTCGTGCTGGACCGCGGCGGGAAGGTCTTCAACCGTTCCGCGCCGGTCATCAAGCTGCCGGCCGGCGCCACCGAGGACGACCACTTCGCGCTGCTCGGCGTGCTCAACTCCTCCGTGGCGTGCTTCTGGCTCAAGCAGAACAGCTACCCCAAAGGTGGCGATCCCGTTGGGGATAGTGGCGCCCGCGTCTCGCAGCTCCCATGGGCCGACCGCTATGAGTTCACCAGCACCACACTCAAGGACTTCCCTCTGCCGGCGCAGATGCCGGCCGATCGCGCCCGCCGTCTTGACGCGCTGGCCGGAGAGCGGGCCGCCCTCACGCCACTGGTAGAACGTGGACAGCGCCGAGACGACCGAGGACAGCATGGCCATCGGGTGGGCATCGCGCGGGAAGCCCTTGTAGAAGTTCTTGACGTCC
>NZ_JBFAWH010000177.1:0-1027 GCF_040680235.1 Streptomyces sp. NPDC052101 | reverse complement strand
CAGGCGGGGCAGCGGCAGGCGCACCCGGCGCCCGGCCCCCTTGCGAAGGGCCGAGCCGGCCGAGCTGATGCGGCGCACGGCGTCCATGCGGGCCACGAGGGAGTCCGCCTCGGGCCCGTGGGGGAACAGGTCGGCGTCCGGGTAGTCGGTCAGGTGGACCGAGCGGCCGCCCGTGAGACCGCGCCAGATCTCCTCGGCGATCAGCGGCATCAGCGGCGCGGCGGCCCGGGTGAAGGCCTCGAGAACGGTGTAGAGGACGTCGAAGGCGACGGTGTCCTCGTCGAAGAACCGCTCACGGGACCGGCGGATGTACCAGTTGGTCAGCGTGTCCATGAAGCCGCGCAGCGCGTCCGTGGCGTCCGAGACCTCGTAGGCGTCCAGGCCGGTCTTGACCTCCCGCAGCATGCGGCCCGTGGCGGCCAGGATGTACTGGTCCAGGGGGTCCTCGGCGGTGTGCCGCTCCTGCGCGCGGTACCCCTCGGGGCGGGCGCCGCCGTCGTGCGCGGTGTTCGCGTACAGGGTGAAGAAGTGGTAGGCGTTCCACGCCGGCAGCAGCACCTGGCGGACGCCCTCGCGGATGCCCTCCTCCGTGACGATCAGGTTGCCGCCGCGCAGGATGGGGCTGGCCATGAGGAACCAGCGCATGGCGTCCGCGCCGTCGCGGTCCAGGACCTCCGTGACGTCTGGGTAGTTGCGCAGCGACTTGGACATCTTCTGTCCGTCCGAGCCGAGCACGATGCCGTGCGAGATCACGTGGGAGAAGGCCGGCCGGTCGAACAGGGCGGTCGCCAGGATGTGCATGGTGTAGAACCAGCCGCGCGTCTGGCCGATGTACTCCACGATGAAGTCCGCCGGGTTGTGCGTGGGGAACCAGTCCGCGCGCTCGAACGGGTAGTGCACCTGGGCGTACGGCATGGAGCCGGAGTCGAACCAGACGTCCAGCACGTCCTCGACCCGGCGCATGACCGCACCGGCCGCGGCGGCCTCGGGGTCCGGGTGGGGGCGGGTGAGGTCGTCCACCCACGGG
>NZ_JBFAWH010000176.1:0-1027 GCF_040680235.1 Streptomyces sp. NPDC052101 | reverse complement strand
TCGGCGCCGCGGTCCCGGCCGCTGAACCGGGCGGCGCCCCGCTGCTGTGCATCACCAACCTCTCGGGGTCGCCGCGTCAGGGGCTGCGCGTGGGGGTGCCGTCCGCGGGGGAGTGGACGGTGGTGCTGGACACCGATGCGACCGACTTCCACGGTGACGGCTGGCGGGAGCAGACCGGCCAGTCCGAGGTGATCGCGGCACACGAGGGCCAGTGGCAGGGCCAGCCGGCCCACGTCACGGTGAACGTGCCGGCGCTGACCACCCTGTGGCTCCAGCCGACCCTGGACACGACGGCCACGCCCTGAGGAGTGGTGCACGTCACGGCCGGGGGTGACGGCGCTGGAGCGTCGAACGGGGCGGGCCAGGCCGAAGGAATCCGCGAGAAC
The DNA here is from genome assembly GCF_040680235.1 of Streptomyces sp. NPDC052101. Lineage (NCBI taxonomy): Bacteria > Bacillati > Actinomycetota > Actinomycetes > Kitasatosporales > Streptomycetaceae > Streptomyces > Streptomyces sp. NPDC052101. The sequence continues at coordinate 641 of NZ_JBFAWH010000176.1, read as the reverse complement.
AGGCGGAAACCGGCCGCCCACCCTTGACCGCACGCCGGGTGCCGCCCCTGATTTTGTGTTCGGTGGGATTCGTGTGTAGGGTTCCATCTCGTGCTCAAGACGCCGACCGGGTGACCGGGAGGCGGGGTGAAGAACACAGAATCCGCGGATTCATGCCGAGAATGGCAGGTCCAGGGCGGGTGGTGCTCACCGGGTGCGCGGCCGGCAGTGATGCGGGTCGGGATTCCTGAAGAAGATGATCTGGTTTGACAGCCGGGAATCATGTGGTAAGCTCTTCGAGGCCTTCCACGTGGATGGTCCGGTGAGTGTCTGACCCCGCGGAAGCGGAGTTGACATTGTCGGATCGCGTGGTAAGGTTTTCTAGCCCGGCCACGTGAACGGACGGTGAATGCTTCGGACACGGAGTTGACACGGTCGAAACGGATGGTCTAGGATGGAGAAGTTGCTCCAGAGCGAAACGGCCCGCGGAGCGGGTCGCTGAAGCTGGAAGCGCCTGTTGTTTGAGAACTCAATAGTGTGCCAAGTTTGTTGATGCCAATTGTTTTAACACATATTGGTTGATCATCGCCTGCCACCCCCGTGGTGTGGCCCAAGACCTGTCGCCCCAAGGCCCATCGACCACAGGACCATCGACCACAGAC
>NZ_JBFAWH010000175.1:0-1028 GCF_040680235.1 Streptomyces sp. NPDC052101 | reverse complement strand
GCCTCGAGGAGGACCACGGGGTGTGGACGCGGGTGGGCGCCGTCGTCGCGCGCCGGCCCCGTCTCGGCGGGGTCGCCACGACGGTCGTGCTCCTCGCCCTCTGCGGCGGTCTGCTGCAGCTGCGCGCGGACGGCGTCGCCCAGGAGGACGTGCTGCTCGGCGACTCCGACGCCCGGCAGGCCCAGGCCCTGCTGAGCGAGCACTTCGACGCCGGCGCGGGCGCCCCCGCCCAGATCCTCGCCCCGGCCGGGGACGCGGAGGCGGTGCTCGCCGCCGTCGCGGAGGACCCCGGCGTGGCCGAGGCCGAGGTCACCACGGACGCCCCCGAGGCCGCCGCGGGCCCACCCCCGGGCGTGACCGACGCGGAGGGCGGGGCGGGCGCCGCGTCCGCGCCGGAGCCGCAGCCCCGCGTGGTGGACGGCCGCGTGCTGGTCTCGGCCACCCTGGCGGACCCGGGGCGAGTCCCTCGCCGCGCAGCAGACCGTGGCCCGCCTGCGCGACCGGCTCGCGGACCTCCCGGCCACGGGCGAGATCCTCGTGGGCGGCCCGGCGGCCCAGGCGCTGGACACGAACGTCACCACGCAGCGCGACCTGCGGGTCGTCATCCCGCTGATCCTCGCGATGCTGCTGGTCATCCTCGCGGTGCTGCTGCGCTCGCTCCTGGCACCCGTGCTGCTCGTGGCGGCCACCGTGGTCAGCTTCGGCGCGGCCCTGGGCGTCTCGGCCCTCGTGTTCCGGCACGTGTTCGGCTTCGAGGACGCCGACCCCACCGTGCCGCTGTACGGCTTCGTCTTCCTCGTGGCGCTCGGGATCGACTACACGATCTTCCTGATGACCCGGGCGCGGGAGGAGACCCCGCGGCACGGCACGCGGGCGGGTGTGCTGCGCGCCCTCACCGTCACGGGCGGGGTCATCACCTCGGCCGGCGTCGTGCTGGCGGCCACCTTCGCCGCGCTCGCGGTGATCCCGCTGATGTTCATGGTGCAGCTGGCGTTCATCGTCGCGTTCGGCGTGCTGCTCGATACGCT
>NZ_JBFAWH010000174.1:0-1030 GCF_040680235.1 Streptomyces sp. NPDC052101 | reverse complement strand
GGGTTCTCACCTACGCCCGGATGTACTCAGCACTGCTGACGGCGCTCTTGACCAGTATCTCTGGCCTAGCCGTGTCCATTACCGTGGCCCGTAACGCTTCGGTCGACGAGATGGCTCGCTTCGCCGTCGCTTTCGCCGTGTATCTGTTGGTGACGGGCATGACAAAGGCCATGGTGGCCGAGCCGCTCTTCGCCGCTCTACCCGACGCCCGTGGTGTTCGGGCGGGAGGCGGGGTCAACGCGTCCTGGTCTCTGCTCTTCGGGGGGCTGGCGGTCGGCACAGGGCTCCTGGTCAGTTCTCCCTATTTGCTGCTCGTCGGTCTCACCGCCCATGGCGTGTGCCTGGGAGAGTTCTCCAAGTCCGTGTCGACGGCTTTCTTGAATCCCTGGACGGCGGTGTGGCAGGAGGCAGGTCGGCTCGTGCTGTTCCTGGTGATGCTGCTGTCCTTTGGAAGCGGGAGCAACCCGGTGATGACGTTCGGTGCCTGGCTAGTCGCCGGCGCCATGGCCGGCTACGCCGGGGCCCTTGCCCAACGGCTTGCCTTGCGGCCGGCGCCGCGTCATCCCTCGGTCCCCACCCGCATGTCGCTCTCCTACGCTGCGGACCATCTGCTGGGGGACGGGACCACGCAGTTGGGGACCTTCGGCATCGCGGTATGGGCGCCCCCCAGCACCAACGCCGGCATGCGGGGCGTGGGCACGCTCCTTGGCCCGGTCGCGACCCTGGTGGCCGCGGGCCGGCCCCTCATCATCCCGTTCCTGTCGAGGGGACGCAGGCGGGGCGTGGCCGCAGGATCCGTCCGCCATCTGGTGCTGGCGATGGTCCTGATGGCGGTGCCGATGCTTGTGGTGGTGAACTGCATCCCCGATATTCTCGGCGAGGCCATTCTGGGAGACACCTGGGGCGTCGCCAAGTCCATCCTGCCCATCATGTCTGTCGAGGCTGTCCTCGCGATGCTGAGCACGATCGCCTATGCCGGTCACCGCAGCTATGCGGCCCATGGCCGCACTCTTCGCATCCGCTGCGCGGT
>NZ_JBFAWH010000173.1:0-1049 GCF_040680235.1 Streptomyces sp. NPDC052101 | reverse complement strand
GGTCGGCGTCCTCGTAGCGGACCGGCTTCGAGCCGGTGAAGAGCTTGTGGCCGAGCCACAGCGCGAGGAACAGGGGCAGGCCGATGTACGCGCTGGCCACGGCCACGAGGTCCACGTCGCCCATGAACGCCTGGTAGTTCTGGCCGAGGATCACGACGGCGCACATGACCAGCGCGACGATCGGGCCCAGGGGGAACAGGAAGGCGCGGTAGGGCAGGTCCTTCGGGTCGTGGCCCTGCGCGACGTAGGCCCGCCGGAACCGGTAGTGGCTCCAGGCGATGCCCATCCACACGATGAACCCGGCCAGGCCCGAGGCGGAGACGAGCCACACGTAGGCGGCGCCGTCCCCGATGAACGTGGTCAGGAAGCACGCCGCGCCCACCGCGGTGGTGGCGTAGAGGGCGTTCATGGGCACGCCGCGCCGGTTCACCTTCGCCAGGAAGCGCGGGGCCTTGCCGGAGTCGGCCAGGGCCCAGAGCATGCGGGTGGAGGCGTACAGGCCCGAGTTGCCCGCGGAGAGGATGGCCGTGAGGATCACGGCGTTCATCACGGAGGCGGCGGCGAGCACGCCCGCGTTCTCGAAGACGAGCGTGAACGGGGAGATCGAGATGTCCTCGACGTCGCTGCCCAGCAGGTGGGGGCTGGTGTAGGGGATGAGGAAGCCGACGACGGTGATTGCGCCGACGTAGAAGAGCAGGATGCGCACGAACACGGTGCGGATCGCCTTGGGCACGTTCTTCTCCGGGTCCTCGGCCTCGCCCGCGGCCACGCCGACCAGCTCGGTGCCCTGGAAGGAGAAGCCGGCCACCATGAAGATCGCCAGGATGCCGGCGCCGCCGCCCACGAAGGGGGCCTCGCCGTCCGTCCAGTTGTGGAAGCCGGGGGAGGAGCCGCCGAGGATGCCGACGATCATCAGGACGCCGAGCACCAGGAAGATCACCACGGTGGCGACTTTGATGAGCGAGAACCAGAACTCGCTCTCGCCGTAGGCGCGCGTGGAGAGGGCGTTGAGGCCGAAGAGCAGCACGAGGAAGGTCGCGGACCAGATC
>NZ_JBFAWH010000172.1:0-1050 GCF_040680235.1 Streptomyces sp. NPDC052101 | reverse complement strand
CGATCCGGCGCACCATGGACGGTGGCGTCGCTGGCCGCCCGTTCGCCGCCACCGCCGACGCGCTGGGCGGGCGCTGCTGAACATCAACGACCGGGCCGGCCAGGCCCTCGTGATCGTGATCGTGGGCGTGCTGATGATCGTCTACGTGCTGATCGGCGGCATGAAGGGCACCACCTACGTGCAGATCATCAAGGCGATCCTGCTGATCGCCGGCGCGGGGATCATGACCGTGTGGTCGCTGGCCCTGTTCGGCTTCGACTTCAACGCCATGCTGGGGGCCGCCATCGAGATGAACCCGAAGGGTGAGGCGATCCTCGAGCCGGGCCTGCAGTACGGCGCCAGCGCCCTGACCCGCCTCGACTTCGTGTCCCTGGGCATCGCGCTCGTGCTCGGCACCGCCGGCCTGCCGCACGTGCTCATGCGGTTCTACACGGTGCCCACCGCCAAGGAGGCGCGCAAGTCCGTGGTGTGGGCCATCGTCCTCATCGGCGCGTTCTACCTGTTCACCCTCGTGCTGGGCTACGGCGCCGGCGCGCTGATCGGCCCCGAGCGCAACACGGCCGCGCCCGGTGGGCAGAACACCGCGGCCCCGCTGCTGGCGTTCGAGCTCGGCGGCTCCATCCTGCTGGGCCTGATCTCGGCGGTCGCGTTCGCCACCATCCTCGCGGTGGTCGCGGGCCTGGCCATCACGGCGGCGGCGTCCTTCGCCCACGACGTGTACGGCTCCGTGATCGCCAAGCACCCGCTCACCCCGCAGGAGGAGGTGCGGATCGGCAAGATCACCGTGGTGGTGATCGGCGTCCTGGCGATCGTCGGCGGCATCGCCGCCCAGGGCCAGAACGTGGCGTTCCTCGTGGCGCTCGCCTTCGCGGTGGCGGCCTCGGCGAACCTGCCGACCATCCTCTACTCCCTGTTCTGGCGGCGCTTCACCACCCGCGGCGCGGTGTGGTCGATGTACGGCGGACTGCTCTCCGCGATCATCCTGATCGTCCTGTCCCCGGTGATGTCCGGGACGCCGACCTCGATGATCCCGGGCGCGGACTTCGCGGT
>NZ_JBFAWH010000171.1:0-1054 GCF_040680235.1 Streptomyces sp. NPDC052101 | reverse complement strand
GGCCCTGGACCACCTGGTAGGAGCCGCCGAAGTCGCGATGGTAGATCTCGGGGTCGAAGGCCCTCAGCCAGATCTCGAACCTGGCGGTCACGTGCGGCATGAACAGGAACGCCAGCGCCGCGCCGAAGGCGATCAGGCCCAGGCCGAGGAGGATCCAGGAGGCGCGGGACGTGGCGATGTAGAGCATCGCCATGAACATGCCGAAGAACAGCAGGGCCGAGCCCAGGTCGCGCTGGAACACGAGCACGCCGAGCGCCAGGAGCCAGCCGGCCAGCAACGGGCCGAGGTCCCGGGCTCGGGGGAAGGTCACCGGGCCCACGCGGCGGCCGGCCAGCAGGATCAGGTCGCGGTTCGCGGAGAGGTAGCCGGCGAAGAAGATGGCCAGCGTGATCTTGGCGATCTCGCCGGGCTGGAAGGTGCCGAATCCGACGTCGATCCAGATCCGCGCCCCGTACATGCTCAGGCCCAGCCCGGGCACGAGCGGCAGGAGCAGCAGCACGCCGGACGCGGCGAGGAACAGGTAGGGCCAGCGCCGCAGCACCCGGTGGTCGCGCACCAGGAACACCAGGGCGGAGGCCACCAGGACGGCCAGGACGGACCACACGAGCTGCGAGGTGGGGTTGGCCATCGCGGCGTCCTGGCTCAGCCGGTGGATCATGGCCAGGCCCAGCCCGTTGAGCAGGGCGGTGATCGGCAGCATGAACGGGTCCGCGTAGGGGGCCCGCAGCCGCAGGACCACGTGCAGCACGAGGGTGGCGGCGCCGAAGATGCCCAGCGGCACCCAGGCGGTGGAGTCCAGCGGGGCATCCGTGCCGATCATGCCCAGCAGGTCCGCCCCCAGGGCGATGGTCAGGGCGGCCAGCAGCAGGACCAGTTCGATGTTCCGGCGCGGGCGTGCGGGGGAGATCACCTCGGTCACGGGGCCTCACCTCCCGTCGCGCTCGGGGACGACGCCGGGCTCGTCGGCGCGGTGGAGCCGGATGCGCAGATCGGTGTCCCGGCCCGGCGCGAACAGGGCCCGGGCCCGCACCACCACCGCACTCACCTCGGCGCG
>NZ_JBFAWH010000170.1:0-1055 GCF_040680235.1 Streptomyces sp. NPDC052101 | reverse complement strand
GGCGTCACTGCCGGGCGCGACGGAGCCGGGCGGAGCCGCCCGTGCCGCCGGACAGCACCGGGCCCCCCGACCGTCGACGTGGATCTCGTGGACCCGCCGACCGCGCGCGTCGAACGCCTCCAGCCGCCAGTGCTCTCCCTCGTCCAGCCGGGGCACCACCACGGGCGGACCGATGTGCTCCGCCTGGTCCACGACGTCCTCGCCGTGCATTCGCGACAGGGTGCAGGCGTGCCCGTCGTCGGCCTCTCCCGGGAAGGCGGCCCAGTCCACCCGTGAGAGCCCGCCGGGCTCGACGGTGACCAGGACGTCCGGCCCGTCTGAGTCGTCGCCCCGTTCATGCGCCAGCAGCGCGTCGATGTCCGTCGCCACGGTCGAGGCCGAGTGGCCCCGACGCATCGCGTCCACGGCCCGCGCCGTCACGTGGGCGGGCAGCGCGGCGTGCCCGAGGTGCGGTGGACGAGGGGCAGCAGGTGCCCCTCCACGTGGTGGTCGCCCGCGTTCTGGAACACCACCACGCGACGGCCCGCGTCGAGCGTGCCCACGCGGTGTTCGATCCCCTCCTCGGCCAGCCGCGCCTCCACGGCCTCGCGCTCCGCGACGGGGTCGAGCTCCTCACCGGGGAAGAGCGTCCGCAGGTAGTCCCGCACCGTGGGCGGGTAGTAGTCGAGCAGGTCCGTCTGGGGGTTCCAGGCGAAGACGCTGCTGCGCCCCTCGAGCTCCTCGTTCAGCCGCAGCGCCGCGAAGCCGCCCCCGGACCCGCCCACCAGGAGCAGGTCACGGCCCAGCCCGTCCGCCAGGGCCCGCAGAGTGGCGAGCAGCGTGGCGTGGGCCTGGGTGCCGGGCGAGCCCGTGTACCACCCGAGGAGGAGGTCGTCGGCGAGCTGCATCGAGGGGTCGCTGACGGCGACCCACGGGATCCCCAGCTCGTAGGAGAGCCGACGCCCGGCGAAGAACGGCGGGGCGCGTCGAGTTGCAGCTGGAGGACGACCACGACGGTCAGCCCGTTGGTCACCGCGAAGAAGGCCGCGGAGGTCACGAGAGCGGCGGGGAAGCCG
>NZ_JBFAWH010000169.1:0-1058 GCF_040680235.1 Streptomyces sp. NPDC052101 | reverse complement strand
AGGCGATCCACCACGAACGCGCTGATGCCGGTGCCCGATGCGGTGCCCGCGAGCGCGTTGAGGCTGGACTGCGGGTCGTAGGGACGGCCGGCCTTGGCGGCGGCCTCGCGGAGCAGCTCCTTGGCGTCGTCGCCGAGCATGAGGCCCATGACGAGGGCCTGGGCGCGCTGCGGGTCCTGCGTGGTGATGCCGTGCAGCTCGGCGAGGGACTGCGCGTAGAGGGCGGTGGCCTCCATGAAGCCGGCGACCGCGGCACCGGACAGGCCGAGCGCGGCCACGGTGCCGATGCCCGGGACGATCGCGGTGCCGCCCACGGCGGCACCGGCCCCCGTGACGGTGGTCAGGTACTGCTGCCCGAGCCGCTCGGCGAGACGCTCCGGGCTCTCCCCCGGGTGCTTCGCCGCCATGCGCTGGATGTTCTTCAGGACCAGGGGGCGCTGGACCGCCAACACCGTGGAGAGGGCCTTCTCGAAGCCCTCCGTGGGCTCGCCGTTCTCATCGAGTGCCGACTTCAGCCCGAAGTCCTTCACCTTCCCGGACGCGTACCGGCCGATCGTCGAGTTCTTTGCCATGCGCGCCACAGTATCGGCGCGCGACCCCCGCGGTCAGGACCCGGGCGTCGCCGCGCGCAGGGAGTGCTCGAGGAAGATGCGCACGTCACGGACCTCGTCGGGGCCGGTCCCGTGCAGGATCCCGGGGTAGGTGCGCACGGTCAGGCGGGTGTGCTCCTCGGCCCACGCGCGGGTGTGGGCGACGGCGTCCGGATGGATCACGGGATCCTCGGCGTCCCGGCCCCAGAAGAACGGGCGCGGGCCCGGTCCCTCGGCCGGGGAGTCGAGCATGGCCAGCAGCTCGTTGTCGACAGCGAAGCCGCTCAGGCCCACACCGCAGGTGAACGCCTCGGGGCGCAGACGCAGGACCGTCGTCGCCATGGCCATGCCCTGGGAGAAGCCGAGCACCGAGACCGTGCGGAAGCCGGCCGCCACGACCTCCTCGGCGGAGAGCACGTCGAACACGCGGTGGGCGGCGGCGAGCACCTGGGCGAAGTCGGACTGCAG
>NZ_JBFAWH010000168.1:0-1072 GCF_040680235.1 Streptomyces sp. NPDC052101 | reverse complement strand
TATTGCGCTCCGTAGCGGATGGCCGGAGCACGCCGGACGAGGACGCGGTGCGGGTCTTCATCGCGGCCACAGCGGAAGGTGCCCGGATGCATCACTATTCGGAACTGCTCACGCGCGCCATCGAGTCCATGGTCGATCTCACGGACGAGCAGGATGTGGCGAGCCTCTTCACTGCGGGCCCGACGACGGCGCTCACCCAGTCGATCCAGGGCCTGGACGACTTCGAGCTCATCGCCTTCCTCGCCGTGGTGGACGCGGAGCGGACGGATGCCTGACCTCCTCTACGCCTGGCCCGGACCCGCGCAGTTCGACCGACGCATCCCGAAGGACCAGATCTACGCGCATACGGCGGTCACGGCCTCGGTGAAAGCGGCCTTCGTGGAGCATGTGGACCGGCTCGTCTGGGCATACAAGTTGGCACCGTCCACCCTGGGGATCAGGAGTACGGAGGCCGTGCCCGAAATCCAGGTTATCCGGGTGCACGCGAAGGCCGACGATGTCCCGGACGCGGTGCTGGCCGCCGTCGATCGGGCGATCCCGTTGCCGGTGGTCTTCGAGATCGTCCGGCCCGGTGCGGAGCGGGAGCTCATCCGGATGCGTGCCGCCTACCGGCCCGTGGGTGTCCGGTCTGCGCCGATCTATGTGGGCGGCGGATGGCTGCGGGCGGATGTGGAGCGCACACCGTTGCCGGCCGCGGTGGACCTCACGCAGTTGTATGGCGCGCTGCTGAGCCCCATGCTGGGAGTCCGCGTCGGTCCCGGGGACACCCCGCAGGAGGTCGCGGAAAGGCTGGAGCGGCAGGGCGTCCTGGAACGGGAGCATCGGGCGCTCACCCGGCGGTACCGCAATGAGAAGCAGTTCAATCGGCGCGTAGCGATCCGCGGCGCAATCAAGACCTTGGAGAAGGAAATGGAGACCCTCGCATGACCATGGAGCCGGTGCGCCGCACCTCCCCTGACCTGACCTCGGAGCACGTCCGGCGGTTGGCCGAACTGTTCCCCTCGGTGGTCACGGAGACCCGCGATGCCGAGGGCACCGTGCGGCAGGCGGTGGACTTCGACCTGCTCCGCCA
>NZ_JBFAWH010000167.1:0-1073 GCF_040680235.1 Streptomyces sp. NPDC052101 | reverse complement strand
GCCCTTGAGGATCGGAGGTGTAGGCGCCGCGCGGCAGGCAGCCGTTCGTGGTGACGGGGTTGCCGGCGCGGTCGCGGTAGGCGCTGCAGCCGGCCACGTCCTGACCCAGGGTCGTGAAGTAGTTGAGCACGTTGAAGCTGCCGACGGTGACGTTGCCGCCGACCGCCTCGGGGGCGGCCTCGGCCGGGCGGGTGTCCTCGATCGTCACGGGCTGGACGGCGGCCGCCGTGGCATCGGTGAGGTGGCCCAGCGGCTGGAAGGACCACGCGTCGAAGCGCCAGTCGAGGATGACTCCGGTGGTGAACTCCAGGCCCGCGCCCACGCGCACCGGCTGGTCCGCGTCCAGGTACGGCAGCGGATTCTGGTTGCCCGGCGAGCGCATGAAGTTCGTGGTGGCCCCGTCGTCGAGCACGATCAGCTGCTGCGCGTTGGCGGCCGCGACGGCCTGGGCCTCGGCGCCGGGCCGAGCCACCGACGTCGGGTTGTCCAGCGGCGTGGTGCCGGGGACGATGCCGAGGGAGCCGTACTGGTTGAGGGAGTAGTTGTCCGTGACCGTCCAGTCGCCCTGCGGGGCGAGGACCATGCCCTCGAGCGCCTCACGGTCGGCCTCCTCCAGCGGGAACTCCACCGGCGTGGGGGCCACGGCGCCGGGCTCGGCGACCGGCAGCACGCCGCCGGCGGCGACCTTGATCTGCGTGAGGCCGTAGTGCTCGGCCGCTTCGCCCGTGACCTGGACGTGGTCGCCGAGCGTCACGGAGCCGACCGTGTCCGGCGAGTACACGAACACGCCGTCGGAGGCGCCCGGGGTGGCGTCGGGGGTGTCGCCGCCGGTGCCGGCGGTCTGGATGTAGTAGCCGTCGTAGCCGCCCGTGGAGTACACGGCGGTGACGACGCCGGTGGTGGTCACCTGGTGCCCGGCGTACGGGGTGGCCGTGCCGGTGCCCTGGAGCTGGGCGATGGTGATCCGCTCGGCCGGGGCCCCTGCGAGGAGCTCACCAGGAGCGGCCGTGCCGGGGCCGGCGACCCACACATGCTGGAGCACGTTCTCCAGGTCAGTGTTGGAGAGATGGACG
>NZ_JBFAWH010000166.1:0-1075 GCF_040680235.1 Streptomyces sp. NPDC052101 | reverse complement strand
CCGGGGACCGCGACGACCTCGAGGTCCCCGTCACCGACCGCGCGTGGCGGCAGGTCTCCGTCACCGCGGTCGACTGCCTCGGCGCGTCCCGCTGCCCCCAGGCCGAGGAGTGCTTCTCCGAGCGTGCCCGCGCGGACGCGGCGGACGCGGACGTCGTGGTCACCAACCACGCGATGCTCGCCATCAGCGCCTTCGAGGGCCTCGCGGTGCTGCCGGCGTACTCGGCCGTCGTCGTGGACGAGGCCCACGAGCTGCAGGACCGGGTGACCGGTGCGGTCACCGGGCAGCTGTCCGGGTCGATCGTGCACGGCGCGGCCACCTCGCTGCGCCGCCACACCACCGTGGCCGTGGAGGACCTGATCGAGGCCGGGGCGGCCCTGGACCGCGCGTTCACGGACACTCCGTCCGGTCTGATCGCCGCGGGCCCGGACGAGGTCCAGGAGCAGGCCCTCACCGGCGTCCTCACGGCCGCGCGCCAGTGCCTGTCCGACCTCGGCCAGGACAAGGACAAGGAGGCCGACGCCGACGGCGGACGGCAGATGGCGCGCTCGCGGATCCTCGAGGTCCTCGAGGTGGTGGAGCGCATGCTCGCGGCCCGGCCCGAGGCCGACTTCCCCGAGGTGCTGTGGGCCACCCGCCCCGGCCACTTCGAGCCCGGCGTGGGCTGGCAGCCGGGGGACGAGACCGACCCGCCCCAGCTCTACGTGGCCCCGCTCTCGGTGGCCGGCAAGCTGCGGGAGGGCCTGTTCGGCAAGGCGACGACGGTGCTCACCTCCGCCACGCTCACCGTGGGCTCGGGGGAGCGCCGGTTCGACTCGGTGGCCGGCGACGTGGGCCTGGCCGGCCCGGACGCCCCGAAGTTCGAGGCCCTCGACGTCGGCAGCCCCTTCGACTACCCGCGTCAGGGGGTGCTCTACGTGGCCCGGCACCTGCCCCGGCCCGGCCGGACGGCCTCGCCCGAGTCCCTGGATGAGCTCGAGGCGCTCCTGAGGGCGTCGCGGGGCGGGCGGGCCGCCGTACCGGGCAGCGCAGCCGGGTGCGCGGGCCCGGATTCCATCGGGTGGCCCAACGGGGG
>NZ_JBFAWH010000165.1:0-1078 GCF_040680235.1 Streptomyces sp. NPDC052101 | reverse complement strand
GCCGTCGGAGGGACGGAACCGCTCGGCGAGGCGATCGGAGAGGCGGTTCATGAACCCTGGACGACGCTGGGCATAGTCCTAGTCCGCTCGGAGACGGCGGTCGAGGTCTGTTTAGTACGCCTCGTCGTCGTCGTAGGCGTGGGGGTCTCCGGTCCGCGACTCGCCGAACAGCTCGGAGCCGAGGCTGTCCGTCTGGAACGGCTCCACGTACAGCTCCTGCGGGTACGCCAGACCCAGCAGGACGTCCGGGTCGGGGTCCCCGCCGGCGATCAGGTACGTGCGGCCCTCGGACAGCCCCAGGTCGAGCACCTGCACGTCGTCGGTGCGCTCGCCCGTGGCCAGCTCCCGCGCGGACGAGGCCACCTGCGTGGCGTTCTCACGTGAGGCCACGAGCACGGTGACGCGGCGGTTGAGCACCTGGTCCGTGCCCAGGAACACCATGTCCTGGTCCGCGGACGTCACCACGTGCTGGGTGATGCGATAGCGGCCGCCCAGGACGGCGCCGACGGCGATGGGCTGGGGCACGGGCTCTTCTCCTGACGACGGGGTCGGAATCCGATGATACGTGGCGTGGCCGTCGCGGCCAGAGATCTGCCGACGCGCAGCAGACGACCCAGCGCCGGCACGCGGGCGACGAGCGGCCGGAGGGCGTCGTCCAGCTCGGGGAACCGCATGGCCCGCAGCACCATCAGGTACACCGGACCCATCGCCACGGCGGCCACCGCGCACGTGAGCAGCGCCGTCCCGATGGAGTTCCACGCGAACCCGCCGGTGTACCCGCCCAGCAGCCACACGACGACGACGCCCGCGGCCGCCGCGGCCAGCGCGGCCAGGCCGGTCTGGACGTGGGCACGCAGCACGGATGCGAGGCCGTAGTCCCCGAACCGGCGCACGGTGAGCACATGGGTCAGGACGAACTGGTACACGTACGAGACGGACGAGGCGACCGCGACCCACAGGGCCATGGACCACAGCGGCAGCAGCATCGCGCCCGCCCACGAGAGCAGCAGCATCAGGAGCGAGCCGCTGACCTGGACCACCATCGGCACCTTGGCGTCCTCGGCGGCGTAGAACACGC
>NZ_JBFAWH010000164.1:0-1079 GCF_040680235.1 Streptomyces sp. NPDC052101 | reverse complement strand
GGTCAGAGGTCGTTCGTGGGCGGGTCGGCTCAGCCGATCGGCGTGAGCTTCACGGGGCGGGCCGCCCCGGCGTCCGCCGCCGCGCCCTCGGCCGAGGTGAGGCCAGAGCCGGAGGTGGGGGCCGGCGTCGTGCCCTTGCCGCGGTGGTTGAGGATGAAGAGCTTGGCCGCCAGGCCGGTGCCCAGCACCATGAACACGAGGGCGGTCCAGCCCTGGAAGCTGAAGGTCGCGGTGTTCACCATCGCGTTGCCGATGGTGCAGCCGCCGGCCCACGCCGCGCCCCAGCCCATGCCGAGGCCGCCGATGATCGAGCGGACGGTGGTCTGCGCGTCGGGAACGCGGACGCGGAACTCGCCGGAGGCCTTCGCGGCGATGAACGAGCCGATCAGCAGGCCCGTCACCATCAGCACGCCCCAGTCCACGAGCTCGAGTTCGCCCGTGCCGATGAACGCGCCGATGTTCGCGGACGGGCCGGTGATGCCCAGGCCGGACTCGCGGCCGGTCGCCCAGGAGAGCGGCCACGCGAGGATCGCCAGCACGCCGATGATCGCGGCGGTGACGAACGGGTGCCACGCCTTCTCGGTGAGCACGTGCGCGAGGCCGGTCTTGGCGGCGGGCAGGCGGAAGCGGGTCATGGCCGCCTCGCGGCGCAGGTGATGACGCACGGCCAGGCCGACGCCGGCCACGAGCAGCGCCACGAACACCCACGGGGACAGCCCCGTGAGCTGCTGGAACGAACCCGTCTGCGTCTCGACGGAGCGGACGGCCTCGGTGGTGCCGGCCAGCGGGCCCTTGCGGAACGCGGTGGCGCCCACGATGTAGAAGATCAGCGCGAACCACGAGCCCACGAGGCCCTCGCCCGCGCGGTAGTACGTGCCGGTGGCACAGCCGCCCGCGAGCACGATCGAGAAGCCGAAGATCAGGCCGCCGATGATCGTGCCGAGCCACGGGAACGTCTCCGCCTCCAGGGTGATCACGCCGAGCGCGTCGAGGGCGAACACGCCCACCGACTGGACGGCCACGACACCTTCACCGCGCCGTGCCGCTCCGGGTCGTAGCGGTGGGCGAGCGTGTGCAGG
>NZ_JBFAWH010000163.1:0-1079 GCF_040680235.1 Streptomyces sp. NPDC052101 | reverse complement strand
GCTGACGCGGGGTCAGAACTGCTCTTGATCTGATCTGGGAGTTGCCCCCACCTGCTGCGGATGCAGTGGGTGGGGGCTTTCTCGTGTGCGGGACAGGTGACATGCGTGGCGGTGCGGCGCGTCGTACATCTGGCAGCGGGCGGGAGGTGCCCGCGCGGGCCGGAAGACATCCGGGCCGTCGTCACATCACATCCCTACGGGAGGACCTCTGATGAGCAATCTGATTCACGCGGCCACCACGGTGGCTGCCGGTGTCCCGGACATCGCACCGCGCTTCGACGGGCCGTGGATGCCCACCATCCAGAACGTCACTGGCCTGGCGTTGGGCACCTTCCTGGTCGTCCTGATCGTCGCCGTCGGCATCGGCGTGCTGGTCTGGATCTTCGGCAAGCTCTCCTCGAGCGGCCGCGCGCAGGACGTGGGTATCAGCTTCGTGGTCTGGGGCATCGTGGCTGCGGCCCTGATCGCCGGTGCCGCGAGCCTGATCGGCTGGGGCGCCGGCCTGCCGCTGTTCTGAGGTCCTGAGCGCACTCACGGAGGGAGAGAACGATGTGGGAGAAGGACTTCGAGGAGTTCCTGCGGGGTTCGATCCTGGGGCTGGCGAAGGCCGCTGCCGGGCTGATCGAGCAGGCTTTCTCCGTGGGTGCGCTGACCCCGGAGTGGTGGGTCACGGTCGTCGGCGGTCAGGTCACCACGACGGTGGCCGGTGGCGAGAGCACGGTGATCGACCACCCGGGGATGCTGAACATCATCGTGGTGGCGATGATCCCGCTGCTGGTGATCTTCGTGGCCGTGCAGGTCGTGCTCTCGGCGGTGCGCGGGTCCACGGCGGGCATGGTGCGCGCGTTCCTGGCGGCGGTGTTCAGCATCCCGGCGACCTACGTGGTGGTCGGGCTGGTGTGGATGGCGATGGGGGCGACCCAGCAGCTGACCTTGTGGATCTTGCGGGTCGGTTCCGGTGGCACCGATGGCGAGGACGAGGCGGTAGCCGGCGTGCTGGGACTGTTCGGTCTGACCTACGACGCCGCCAACGACAAGATCCTGCTGGACGAGAACTTCGCGCAGTGGGAGATGGCCAG
>NZ_JBFAWH010000162.1:0-1084 GCF_040680235.1 Streptomyces sp. NPDC052101 | reverse complement strand
CCGAGATCGGGCTCGCGGTCCACGCCGATCACGAGGCCGAAGCGGCCGTCCGCGGCGGCCTTCACACCGGAGACGGCGTCCTCGAGGACCATCGCGTCCGCGACGTCGACGCCCAGCTCCCGGGCGGCCTCCCAGAACATCGCCGGGTCCGGCTTGCCCGGCAGCCCGCGCTCGAGGGCGGTGTTCCCGTCCACGATCACGGGGAAGAAGTCCAGCACGCCGCCGGCCGTGAGCACGGCGCGGGAGTTCTTGGAGCTGGTGACCAGTGCGACCGGCACGCCCTTGGCCCGCAGCCGCTCGAGCAGGTCCTGGGCCTCCGGGAAGACGCGGACGCCGTCGCGCTCGAGCACCTGCTCGAAGTAGCCCTGCTTGCGCTCGGCGAGGGCGAGGACGGTCAGCTCCGGGGCGGCGTCCGCCTCGGGGGCGTCGGCCTCCGGCACCCTCAGGCCGCGGGAGGCGAAGAACGTGCGGACCCCGTCCTCGCGGGGGCGCCCGTCCACGTGGTGCAGGTAGTCGGCGGCGGCGTCGAAGGGACGCAGCACGTCCGGGTCCGCGGCGACGACGGCGGCGTTGGCGGGCAGCGCGCCCACGGCGGGCAGCGCCCCGTCGAAGAGCTCCTTCCACGCCTGCGCGTGCACGCCGGCGGTGTCCGTGATGACCCCGTCCATGTCGAAGATGACGGCGCGGTAGCGGCGGAGCCGGTGACGGCGGGCGTTCAGGTCCTGCGGAGCGGCGGGGGTGAGCGTCTGCGACATGGGAACCAGCCTACGGGCGGGGAAGTGGGGCCGCACGGGGAGTGCCGCGGCGATGTTCACCGCAGCGAGCGCGCCGTCGTTCCGGCCGACCGCACCGCAGCGACATCACAGCGGTTCTCAGCTGCGGTGATGTCGCTGCGGCGCGGTGGGTTCCGGGAATAGGGTCGTGCCGACGGGGCGGACGTGTGCCCCCGCGCGCCGGAAGCGTGGCCCGGGAACGAGCAGGACACACTCGGCGGAGATGGCCGGGGGGCGAAGGGCTCATGAACTGATCTGCTCGACGAGGGCGCCCGGGTCTCCGAGGCGGCCGGCACCCTGCTGTGCGGCAC
>NZ_JBFAWH010000161.1:0-1087 GCF_040680235.1 Streptomyces sp. NPDC052101 | reverse complement strand
TGGCGCCGTACTCCTGGTTCATCGGCACGGCACTCGGCGCCGGCCTGTACGCGCTGCTGAGCCGCCGGACGCGCACGGCCCGGGAGGTCTGACGGCGGACTACACCTCCCGCCTGATGACGCTCGGCACGCTCGTGATGCTCGCCGGCACGGTGGTGGTCATGCTGGCGGCGGCCCCGCTCATGACGGCCCTGACCCGCGGCTGGTCGCCGGAGAAGCTCGAGATGGCCACCGTGTTCGCCCTGTGGTGTCTGCCCCAGGTGTTCTTCTACGGCATGTACGCGTTGGTGGGGCAGGTGCTCAACGCCAACGGGCGCTTCGGCGCCTACATGTGGGCGCCGGTGCTGAACAACGTCGTCGCGATCGGCGCGATCGTGCTGTACCTGGGCATGTTCGGAGCGTACCGGGCCGGGGACGACCTCGCCGGGTGGACGAGCGCACAGACGGTCGTGCTGGCCGGCGGCCACACCCTGGGCGTCGTGCTGCAGGCCGTGATCCTCTTCCTGCCGCTGCGCGGGCTCGGCCTGGGCCTGC
Organism: Streptomyces sp. NPDC052101; assembly: GCF_040680235.1. Taxonomy (NCBI): domain Bacteria; kingdom Bacillati; phylum Actinomycetota; class Actinomycetes; order Kitasatosporales; family Streptomycetaceae; genus Streptomyces; species Streptomyces sp. NPDC052101. Next base: position 554 of record NZ_JBFAWH010000161.1, on the reverse strand, counting down.
GCCCGAGGTTCGGCTGGAAGGGCATCGGCCTGCGGGACACCGGCCGGATCGCCGGGTACACCCTGGTCACGATGGTCGCCACGAACGTGGTGCTCCTGCTGTGCCAGCGGTACGTCACCTCCGCCACGGAGGCCCGCGACCGCGGCGAGCTGCGCATCCCGGGCACGGAGACCTGGAGCGCCGAGATGGCGCAGGCGGCCATCCCCGGTGTGGCCGCGTACAACATGGCGATGCTGATGGCCGTGCTGCCCCATTCGGTGTTCGTGCTCTCCCTGGCCACCGTGCTCTTCAACCGGCTGGCCCGCGCCATGGGCCGCCAGGACATGTCCGCGGTGCGGCGCACGACGGCGCAGGGTCTGCGCGCGTTCACCGTGCCGCTGATGTTCTGCCTCGCCGGCGTGGTGGTCCTGGCGGGCCCCCTGGGCCGCGTCTTCGGCTCGACGGCCGAGACGGCGATGGTGGCCGGCGTCGCGGTGGGCTCGGTCCCCGCTCATCACCGCCGCCGCCCGCGCCGACGACCGCGACCCGGTGCCCTGGCGGATCGCGCTGGACCA
>NZ_JBFAWH010000160.1:0-1094 GCF_040680235.1 Streptomyces sp. NPDC052101 | reverse complement strand
GTCCTTGGGGCCGCCGGCCCCGTCGGTGCGAATCAGGACCTTTTTCGATCCCCGCCCGCCCCGGCCCAGCAGGGCCGGTGGGAGCTGCGCAAGGGCCAGACGGGTGACGGCGATGTGATCGCTGGCGGTGTTCGAGCCCGCGTTGCCGGGGCGAAGGTGGATCGCGAGCGGTTCCCCGGTTCCTTCGCTGCCGTGGTCCAGGAACGCGTACAGAGGGTGGTAGCCGAAGCCGCGTTTGAACGTCGGGGCGGCTTGCTCCTTCTCACTGTGGACGTTGATCAGGGTGGCGTCGAGGTCGATGACCAGCGGGGTCTTCGCGCTCGTCCCCTCGGCCGGGGAATGCTCGCCGGCCAGGGCCCAGGCCTGCTCGCGCGCGGTCCTGCGAGCCCTGGCGATCGCGGTCATCACGGCGGGCGCGTCCTCAGCGAGGGTGGTGAGCGTGCGGGAGATCGTTGGGGCCGAGACGACGTCACCGAACAGGCCCGGCTCGCACCGCAGCAGGTCGGTGTCACGGGCGACCTCCCCGCCCACCGCGAGAGTCATCGCGAGGTCCAGCAGGACCTTGGAGGCGTGATGCTCGGCCAGCGGTTTCGTCCATGAACCCAACGCTTCACGCAGCGAAGAGGCGAGGCCGGTGGCGTGGATCGTGTCGGTCAGCAGCACCGCGCCCGCATGCGAGGCCGCCGGGACCTCAGCGACGTCCACACGCGGGCGGGGGTAGAAGAACACGGTAGGGTGGGACACCTGAAAGGTGCTCCTTCCGGCCAGGGATTACGAGACTCGACACCCCGTATCATCCCAGGCCAGGAGCACCTTTCTCTATGACGCCCACCCGTCGAGACCACACCCCAGTGAAATCTCGAGGTCAGCGGGTGCTCGTGGCAGGGCCTGAACTGTGGTCCGTACACTCCTACTCATGGATGCGCTTGATATTGGACGGATCGTGGCCGGACTGGTGCTGCTGGTCTTGGGTGGGGAATTTTTGGTGCGTGGGGCGTCAGCACTGGCCGGACGTTTCGGGATTTCGTCATTGGTGATCGGTCTCACCGTAGTGTCATCGGCGACGTCGGCACCCGAGTTCGCAGTGAGCGTCG
>NZ_JBFAWH010000159.1:0-1099 GCF_040680235.1 Streptomyces sp. NPDC052101 | reverse complement strand
CGAGGCTCGTGGCGAGCGGGGCGTACCCGCGGTAGAGGCGGTCGGCGTCCTCGGCGTCGAGGGCGCCCCACATCCGGCGGCGCACCTGCTCCCCCATCGCATAGAGGGTGGCGGCCACCCAGAGCTGGGCGTCCGGGTCGGCGGCGTCGTAGGGGTGGCCTCCGGCGTCGAGCCCGCGGACCGGGCGGTGCGCCGCCCGCACCCGGTCGACGACCGCGTCGCGCAACGGCGCGGCCTCGGGGAGGGTGACCGCGTAGATGTAGGCGAGCGTGTGGCGGAGCCGGCGCATCGGGTCCTCGGTGAACCGGGAGTGGACGGCGACGCCGGCCCCCACCGGCCGGTGCGCCACCTGGAGCAGGATCGCCGCACCGGCGCCGGCGAGGATCACGGCCTCGCGGGCCAGGGCGGCCGCGGAGGTCGGGGCGGAGTGGCGGTCGGGGCGCATGGTGCCAGCCTCGCACCGGGCCGGACGGAGGGGCAGGGGGCGAAGATGAACGGTGCTGTTCACCTTCTGTTCACCTTGCCGTCCACCTGCCGCTCGTGGCGCCTCGATCCGAAAACCGCATGATTGCGCTGATTTCGCGCCATCCAGGCATGTGTGGCGGAGTGCCTCAGGTCACGTTAGTGAACACGGAGTTGCACTCTGGGAGGAAATCTGTAAACTTGTTCACAAGCAGTTCACCTAGCGTTTACGGAACGCGAGGTCGGGACTCCACCGAACTCATCACCCGCGGCCCCGCCGCGACGATCCGCCGGACTCGTGGTCCGGCAACCGAAGGAGGTGCTCACCGTGAGCATCAACACGACCAGCCACCACCTGCCCACCGCCCCGAGCCCCCTCATGCAGCGCCACGTGCTCCAGCGCGTCGAGGAGACCCTCCTCCGCCGCTTCGAGGGCACCGTCACCGCCGAGACCGTCCGCTCGGTCGTCCGCGAGGTCGTCGCCGACCTCAAGCGCGGCGCCCGCATCACCACCTTCCTGCCGCCCCTCGCCGAGCGCGAGGCCACCCGCCGCCTCCAGGCCGCGACGCCGGCCCACGAGGCCATGGCCGTCGCCGCCTGATCCCCCATACCGACGCGACGACCCGTCGGCCCGCCC
>NZ_JBFAWH010000158.1:0-1100 GCF_040680235.1 Streptomyces sp. NPDC052101 | reverse complement strand
ACCGAAGGCGATCACCTGGAAGACGGAGTTGATCGCGACCAGCACCGCAGCTGCTTCTCGGTCACCGCAGGCGAGGTCGTTCCAGATGAGGACCATCGCGATGCAGCGTGCGAGCCCGACGATGATCAGGCCGGTGCGGTACTCCGGAAGGTCGGCCAGGAAGATCCAGGCCAGGGCGAACATGAGTGCCGGGCCGACGATCCAGTTCAGCACCAGCGAGGTCACCAGCAGGCGTCGGTCCGCGCCGATACGCCGGGTCTCGTCGTAGCGGACCTTCGCCAGGACCGGGTACATCATCACCAACAGTCCGATCGCAATGGGCAGGGACACGGATCCGATCTTCACCGCCTCCAGCGCGGTGTTCAGGCCGGGGATGAACCGCCCCAGCAGGAGACCCACTGCCATGGCGGCCAGGATCCACACCGGGAGCCAGCGATCGAGGAAGGACATCTCCTTCATCACGCGGGGCTGCTCCACATCCTTGGTGGTCGTACTCATGAGGGGGGCCGAACCTTCCATCGACGGATATCGATGCGAACGCTATGCTTCACATCGATGACTGTCAATGTAAGGTGGGGGCATGTCCACGACGACCGCGATCACAGCTGCCGGGCTCGAGACGATGAACGGCCCTGAGGAGTGCTGCAGGCTCTCAGCGGGGCCCGTCGACAGCGTCGAGGCCGAGAGGATCGCGTCCTTGCTCAAGGCGCTTTCCGACCCGACCCGTCTCCGGCTTCTGTCCCATGTCGCTGCTCAGGGCTGCAATTCGGTCTGCGCCTGTGATCTCACCGAGCCGCTGGGCATCAGCCAGCCGACCGTGAGTCACCACATGAAGAAGCTCGTCGACGCTGGCCTGCTCACGCGCGAGCAGAAGGGCCGCTGGGCGCACTACTCCGTCGTGCCGTCGGCCTTCGCCGAGCTCCGTTCCTTCCTCGACATCGCCTGAACCCCCGCCGCCGACTTTGGAGATCCTCCTGACCGCACGGCCCAGTGTCCAGGTCGTCTGCGTCCACAACGCCGGTCGCTCGCAGTCCGGTTAGCCGGCGACGCGTTGGTCCGCTGCCACCGCCGGGTCCAGCAGGACCTGCATGGCCACCGCG
>NZ_JBFAWH010000157.1:0-1101 GCF_040680235.1 Streptomyces sp. NPDC052101 | reverse complement strand
CAGGCCATCCAGTCCCTGGTCGACAAGGGATCCTTCGCCTTGGGGATCATCGGTGGGATCCCGCTGGTGAAGTCGACCGGCGCCGAAGGGGAAGAGCCCGTCAAGGGCATCGCCGACGTGATCGGGGAGGGATTCTCCGGGATCTTCACGTCGATCGGCATCGTCATCATCCTGGGCACGCTCATCGGTCTCATCCTGGAGCGCACCGGCGGTGCCTTCAGGATCGCTGATGCGCTCGTGAGGGTCGTCGGCAAGCGCTACCCCGTCCTGGCTATGCAGCTCATGGGCTGGGTGGTCTCCATCCCCGTGTTCAGCGACTCCGCATTCGTCATTCTCAATCCCATCCGCAAGGCCCTGGCCCGTCGCACCGGGGCGTCACCCGTGGCGATGACCGTGGCCCTGGCGGCAGGTCTGTACACCTCGCACGTCTTCATCCCGCCGACCCCGGGGCCCATCGCAGCCGCCCAGAACCTCGGCATCGGCGACCACCTCCTGCTGGTGATCGGCCTCGGCGTCGTCGTCTCGATCCCCGCACTCCTCGTCGCGTACCTGTACGCCCTCTACATCGGCAAGCGGGTGACCGCCCCTGAGGAGATCGGCACGGAGGATGCGGACGAGCTGGAGGCGGCCTACGACGCGCTTCGCCGGTCCTACGGGCGGATGCCTGGGACGGCTGCGTCCTTCGCGCCCATCATCGCCCCCCATCCTGCTCATGGCTCTCGGCTCGCTCGCATCCGTCCTGAAGTGGACCGGCCCCGCGGGTGACTTCGCCCGATTCCTCGGCACGCCGATGATCGCGCTCGCCGTCGGCACTCTCTGCGCAGTCGGCCTGCTGTTCAGCGTGCGCCGTGGCGAGACGTTCTACGACCTGACGGAGGAGACCCTCCGGGTCGTCGGCCCCATTCTGTTCATCACGGCGGCCGGCGGTGTGCTGGGGCGCGTCATCGCCACCACCGACCTCGTCACCTTCATCGAGAGCAACGCTGCACAGTTGTCGGTCATCGGACTGTTCTTCCCCTTCCTCGTCTCCGCCGTCCTGAAGACCGCGCAGGGCTCCTCCACAGTGGCACTCACGACCACGTCGGCCATGGTCTTCCCGAT
>NZ_JBFAWH010000156.1:0-1112 GCF_040680235.1 Streptomyces sp. NPDC052101 | reverse complement strand
GGCCTGCTCGTGGACATGCCGCCGTCGTACCGGGGCTTCCGCTACCCGGTGGAGGTGATCGCGCACGCGGTCTGGCTGTACCACCGCTTTCCCCTCTCCTTCCGCGAGGTCGAGGAACTGCTGCTCGAGCGCGGCATCACCGTCACCTACGAGACCATCCGGCAGTGGTGCGCCAAGTTCGGCCAGGAATACGCGAACCGGCTGCGCCGGCGCCGTCCCCGCCCCGGGGACAAGTGGTACCTGGACGAGGTATTCATCAAGATCAACGGGAAGCTGCACTACCTGTGGCGCGCGGTCGACGCCGACAGCAACGTCCTGGACATCCTGGTGACGAACAAGCGTGACACCGGCGCCGCGGTGCGGTTCTTCCGCCGCCTGCTCAAGGGGGGCGAGTACGCGCCCCGGGTGATCGTGACTGACAAGCTGCGCTCCTACGGCGCTGCCCACCGCACCGTCATGCCCTCCGTCGAGCACCGCTCCTCGAAGTATCTGAACAATCGCGCAGAGAACAGTCACCAGCCCACCCGGCAGCGGGAACGGGCAATGAAACGCTTCACCTCACCCGGACACACCCAGAGATTCCTCTCCGCCTTCTCCGGCATCTCACCCCACTTCCGCCCCCGCCGCCACAAGCTCACCGCCACCGAATACCGACAGGAAATGCATCATCGCTTCACCACCTGGAAGCAGGTCACCGGCTGCACAGCCACCGCCTGAAGCAGCCGACACACCCGACGAGCCCTGCCCTCAGCACACCTCAACTTCCCCTCATCACAACAAGTTGACAGTGCCGTATGCCGACCTGGTTGCGGACGTCCGCCGCATCAAGCAGGCCCGCAAGAACTACGCCGCGGCCCTGGAGGCGGTCGGACAGCTGCCCCAACTGTTCCTGGGCGCCTGACCCTCGCCGGCGCCCCCTCTTCCGTGCTGGACGCGGCCGCGCATCTTACCGGCCGCGACGTCGCCGCAGCGGACCGAGCGTTCGCCGGCGCCGCCTGCACGCACTGCTCCCACTGAGGGGTCTGTAAAGCGAGCGGTGTAACTGGGCTTGATGTGGCTAGAGTTGGCCTGCGGTGAGGCGGCCATCAAAGGCCAGGTCGAAGGCGTTCATG
>NZ_JBFAWH010000155.1:0-1113 GCF_040680235.1 Streptomyces sp. NPDC052101 | reverse complement strand
GTCAAGCTGGTGCAGCACCGCCTCATGCAGGCGGCCCCAGACACCGGCTCTCGACCAGATCAGAAACCGCCGGTGGGCCGTCGACTTCGATATGCCGAAGCACGGTGGCAGAGCCCGCCAGGCGCAGCCGCTGACCAGCACGTAGATGATCGCCGCGAACAGCGTCTCATCAGGCGTGTCCTGCGTTCCGCCGCCCTGCGGCCGCACTCGTGATGGAGGAATCAGCGGCTTTGCGATCTCCCACAAGCCGTCCGGAACAATCCAACTCCATGGACCCCGCCCCATGAACAGGCCAACGACGCCTCACCACGTAGGACACGGTCTAAGAGGCGAAGCCGTAGCGGTGGGTGCGTTCGCAGCCCCAACGAGCGGGGCTATGCCACGTCACACCACGACCTTTGAACCCCCAGAGAACGTTGCGGCGCAGATGGGCGAGCTCGTGTTCCAGGGTGTAGGGCAGAGCGGTGCTGCGGTCGGGCCACAGCCAGAAGTATCCGAGGGCCACGGCCCGCCGCGCCCCGAGCGGGTCGAGGCTGCTTCGTGCCACAGGCCGATCCGGCCGCCGGTCACGGCCAGCGAGACGTGCTCCAGTTCCGATTCGCGGATGAACTCCTGGACGCGGTCTTCGACCCGTTGCATCTGCCCGACCATGAACTCGGTGTCCGGGTCGAGCGGGCCGTCGCACCGCACCGGCCCATCAGGGCGCAGGTAGGCGTACCAGGTCCACAGGCCGCCCAGGGCCCACCAGATCACGGCGGTGAGAGCGGCGGCCGCCACGACGATGCCGGTACTGCTCGCCACGATCGACCGGGGTCGGGGCTGGGCAAGCCCTCGAAGACTATCGGCCAGGTGGCGAGTAGTACCGAGTAACCGTCTGCGAACGGCATCCCCCGCACCGTTGGCGCAGGTTGTGAGTTGAGGTTCGGCGGGTAGGCGGAATTGAGCAACTGGGTCCCTTTCTCCAGGATCGATGTATTGCGCCCATGCTCCTCCGTGCCTGCCACACTTCAGAACTGTCACTACTGCTGGATTCCGCTTTCGGTGGGTATAGCTGCTGGTAGCGGGGCGGTTGCGGGTACTCGGGGGCGGGTGCTGGGTCATGGTGCTGAGGGC
>NZ_JBFAWH010000154.1:0-1118 GCF_040680235.1 Streptomyces sp. NPDC052101 | reverse complement strand
CCTCCCCGGACTCGAGGGGCTGGCGCAGCGCCTCGAGGGTGCGCCGTTCGAACTCGGGGGCCTCGTCCAGGAACAGCACGCCGCCGTGGGCGAGGGAGGCCGCTCCCGGCCGGGCGAGGCCGCTGCCGCCGCCCACGAGGGCCGAGCGGGACGCCGAGTGGTGGGGTGCCTCGAACGGCGGGGTCCGGTCGATGTCACCGTCGAACCCCTGGGCCGTCCCGCCCCTGCGCCGGACACGGGCGTCGCCGCCGCGGAGGGAGCGCAGGGCGGCGCACTCGAGCGCGGTGCGCCGGTCCAGGGGAGGCAGGATTCCGGGCAGGCGCTCGGCGAGCATGGTCTTGCCCGCCCCCGGGGCGCCCATGAGCAGCAGGTGGTGGGCGCCGGCGGCTGCGACCTCGAGGGCGAACCGGGCCTCGGCCTGTCCGGCGACCTCGGCGAGGTCGGGCACCGCACGGGCCGGCTCCGGTTCCGGGGCTGTCACCTGCCGTCGGGCCGGGCGGTGGGGCGGCTCTCCGTCCGGTTCCCCGCCGAAGGCGCGGATGACGTCGTGCAGATGGGCGAAGCCGCGGACCTCGGCGCCGGGGACCAGTCGGGCCTCGGCCTCCGCATCCTCGGCGACGACCACCTCGGAGCACCCCGCGTCGACGGCGGCCATCACCATCGCCACGGTCTCCGGCGAGCGGTGCAGGGCGCCGTCGAGGCCGAGCTCGGCCAGGAACACGGGCCCCTCGACGTTCCGCACCCGCCCGTCCGCGGCGTAGGCCGCCAGGACGATCGCCAGGTCGTGGCACGCACCCCGCTTGTGCACCCCCGCCGGCAGCAGGTTCACGGTCAGGTGCCGCCGGGTCAGGGGCAGTCCGGCGTTGCGCGCGGCGGAGCGGATGCGGTCCCGGCTCTCCTGCAGCGCCTGGTCCGGCAGGCCGAGGAGGGTGAACCCGGGCAGGGACTGGGCGATGTCCGCCTCGACGTGCACGACCTCCCCGCGCAGACCCGCCAGCGTGATGGAGCGGGTGCGTCCGATGCCGCTCACGGCCGCACGTCCTGCAGCAGATCGAAGCGGATCCCGCCCGTGCGCGGCACCAGCACGGCGACGGCGTCGACGCGCCAGGGCGTTCCCC
>NZ_JBFAWH010000153.1:0-1119 GCF_040680235.1 Streptomyces sp. NPDC052101 | reverse complement strand
GACGCGTCGAGGCCGGCGTCCGCGAGCATGCGCTCGGCCAGCGCCTGGTGCCGGAGCGTGCCCCGGTGCGAGCCGCACGCGATGGACAGGGCCTCACCTGCCAGCGCCGCCCCGTGGCGCAGCGACGCGATGGCCTGGAACGGCTTCAGCGTGGAGCGCGGGTAGATCAGCGCGTCTGCGGGGCCGAGCCCGGCCAGCACCCGCCCGTCGGGGCCGGTCACGACGGCGGCGCCCGCCGTGCGGGACTCGACGAAGCCGTTGCGGACGGTCTCCACGAGCTCGACGGCGTCGGACAGGGCGAAGGTCTCGCCCGCGGGGGCGACGGTGGCGTGGGTCATGCGGTCCAGGGTAGCGAGGGCCCCAGACGCGCCGGGCGTCCGGGGCCGGTGGGCCGGGTCAGGTCCGGCGGCATCACCGGCTCACTCCGCGGAGAGCCGCCCGTCCACCATGGTCAGGGTGCGGTCCGTGGCGGAGAGGAACTCGTGGTCGTGCGTGACCATGAGCGTCGCCACCTGCTCCTCGCGGGTCAGCGTGCCCAGCAGGTCCACGACGGCGGCCGAGCGCTCGCGGTCCAGCGCGGAGGTGGGCTCGTCCACGAGCAGCAGCGTCGGCGAGGCCATCAGCGCGCGCACGATGTTCACGCGCTGCCGCTGACCGCCCGAGAGCTGGTGCGGGCGCTTGCCGGCCTGGTCGGCCAGGTCCACACGCTCGAGCAGCTCCAGGGCCCGCGCCTTGGCGGCCCTGCGGTCGGCGCGGGTGGCGTCACGGTCCAGGTGCACGGTCAGCTCCAGCTGCTCGGCCGCCGTGAGGGACGGGATGAGGTTGGGCTGCTGGAAGATCATGCCGATCTCCTGGCCGCGCAGCGCGGTGCGCTCCTTCCGGGACAGCCCGGCCATCTCGCGGCCGGCGACGGACACGCAGCCGGAGGTGGGCGTCACCAGGCCCGCGGCCACCGCCAGCAGGGAGGACTTGCCCGAGCCGGACAGACCCGTGAACACGACCATGGCGTCCCGCGGGAAGCTGACGTCGACGTCCTTCAGGTTGTGCTCGCGGGCGCGGCCGGTACAAGATCGAGGACGGCAAGTACGGCACGGTCGCCGATTCCACGGGTGCCGTGAT
>NZ_JBFAWH010000152.1:0-1122 GCF_040680235.1 Streptomyces sp. NPDC052101 | reverse complement strand
GTCGCCGAAGAGCGCCGGGTCGGGCTTGACCCGGTGCCGGTCCAGGCGCAGCACGGTGGTCTTGCGCGGGCCCTGGAGTTTGATGCGGACCTCGCTGTCTCCCTTGTGGTGGCTGAGGATCTCGCCGAGGCGGCTGACCATGGGCGGAGTGACCCTGGTGGCCGGGATGGTGAGGATCACCGGCGCGTTGGTGCCCGCGTTGGACAGGTCCGGGACCTGCAGCTCCATGGCCACCAGGCGGGGTACGTCCTCGCGCTTGTCGAGGCGGCCCTTGACGAACACCACGGCGTCCTCGACGAGTTGGGTCGACACCAGCTGATAGGTGGCCGGGAAGAACATGCACTCGATGGAGCCGGCGAGATCCTCGACGGTGGCGATCGCCCAGGCGTTGCCCTGCTTGGTCATCTTGCGCTGCAGGCCCGAGATGATGCCGCCGATGGTGACGACCGCCCCGTCGGCGTGCTCGCCGCCGTTGAGCTGGGCGATGCCCGCGTCCGCCTTGTCGGACAGCACGTGTTCCAGGCCGAAGAGCGGGTGGTCGGAGACGTACAGACCGAGCATCTCCCGCTCCTGGGCGAGCAGATAGGTCTTGTCCCACTCGTCGTCGGTGAACTGCACGTCGAGTCCGAAGCCGGGCTCGCTGCTGGTCTCCTCGCCCATGCCGCCGAAGAGGTCGAACTGCCCCTCGGCCTCCTTGCGCTTGACGGCGACCACGTTGTCGATCATCGGCTCGTACTGGGCGGTGAGCCCCTTGCGTGTGTGGCCCATGGTGTCGAAGGCGCCGGCCTTGATCAGCGACTCGGTGGTGCGCTTGTTGCAGACCACCGCCTCGACCTTGTCGAGGTAGTCGGGGAAGGAGGCGTACTTCCCCTTCGCCTTGCGGCACTTGATGATCGACTCCACCACGTTGGTACCGACGTTGCGGACAGCCTCCAGCCCGAAGAGGATCACGTCGTCGCCCTGGGCCGCGAAGTTGTGCACCGACTCGTTGACGTTCGGCGGGAGCACCTTGATGCCCATGCGGCGGCACTCGTTGAGGTAGACGGCCGACTTGTCCTTGTCGTCCTTCACCGACGTCAGCAGCGCCGCCATGTACTCGGCCGGGTAGTTCGCCTTCAGATA
>NZ_JBFAWH010000151.1:0-1126 GCF_040680235.1 Streptomyces sp. NPDC052101 | reverse complement strand
ACGACACGAAGTTTCCGCTGCGTCGGGCGGCATGACGGTCGTGATTGATCAGGAGGGGCACACGGTGGACAATTGCTCCCTCCCACGTCTCCGTGTGACGGAGTCGCTGCCGGTAGCCGTCATAGAGCCTGCCCCCGGGACGGTTGGGATACCCGGTGACCACGTGGACATCGTGGCCGTCGGCGACGAGCCTCCGGCACAGCTCGTTCACCGTGATCGCGGGCTCAGGATGGAAGAACTGACTGACGATGACGATCCTCATCCGGCGTCTTGCTCCTTCGTCGTGATGCGGACGGACTCGAACTTCGCTGAGACGACTCCGACGTCGTATGCGAGCGCTTCGGGGTTGGGCTCCAGTCCCAGGGCCTGCTGGACGTAGAGCAGGGGGACGTCGGCCCCAGCCAGATGGACGAACGGGTAGCCGCCCCCAAACCGGGGGTTGATGTCGATGACCGACACCGTCCCGTTGGAGGTTACGAACATGTCGGTGTCGACAATCCCTCGCACCTCCATCAGCCGTGCCAAGTCAGCGGCTACCCTCTGGAAAGGTTCAGCGTTCGCCGACACGGCCTTGTCCGTCTCGCCCGCACGCATTCGATATTTGCGTCGAGCCAGGACACCGTGGAGGACCCCGGGAGCCTTCAGGTCACAGACCAGGTCGACGCCATACTCGTGTCCGTCGAGGCGAGGCTGGACGACGACCCGCCGACGAGGGTCACCGTCCCCCTGACGGCCCTGGTGAAGTCCGGGCGCTGCGTTCCACGGCCTGATGGATGCCCTCCCCCACGGCGAACTCGACCCCCGACGAGCCCGAACCAAAGCGATGCTTGACGACCACCGGCTCCTCGTCCCGGGCGAGCACGCGGATGGCGTCCTCGTCGTCCCCAAGGACCGTCCATGGAGTGGGGATTCCATGCGACGAGAGCTCCTCGTACATCTGGTGCTTATCCGATGACGCCGAGGTCCACCGCGTCCCCACACCGGGCACCAAGACACCCCGGGTCCGGAGGCGTGCAGCGATGCCCTTGCCCAGACGCTCAATCTCGTAGTCGTTGAGCGGCACGTAGAGGTCCGGGGCCACGTCGTCGATCATGGCCCAGAATGCCTGCTCGAAGTCCGGGTCGTC
>NZ_JBFAWH010000150.1:0-1148 GCF_040680235.1 Streptomyces sp. NPDC052101 | reverse complement strand
GCAGCTCGTCCCGGGTGTCCCAGTCGCGTCGGTCCAGCACGTTCTTCTGCAGCAACGCGAAGAAGGACTCCATAGCCGCGTTGTCCCCGGCAGCACCGACCTGACCCATGGACCCGATCAGCCCGTGGGTGGTGAGGGCGTCCTGGAATAGGGCCGAGCGGAACTGGGCGGGTTCAACCGGTCGTTGCAACACCGTGCGTTGAGAGCGAGCGTAGCTGCTCGGCGAAGACCTCCGCGGGAGTCTTCCAGTCCAGGACCTTCCTGGGCCTGTTGTTCAGCGTGTACGCGACTGCTGCGAGGTCCTCGGCCGACCATCTCGACAGGTCAGTGCCCTTGGGGAAGTACTGCCGCAGCACCCCGTTCGTGTTCTCGTTCGTCGGCCGCTGCCACGGCGAGTGGGGGTCAGCGAAGAACACCTTCGTGCCCGTGGCCATCGTGAACTGGACATGCCCGGCCAGCTCCTTGCCCCGATCCCACGTCAAGCTCTGACGCAGCTGCTCCGGCACCGTCGCCATCGCCTTGATCAGGGCCGCGGTCATCGCCTCAGCCCCGTACCCACCCAGCGACGGCCCGTTCTTCACCGGCGGCCGCTCACCCCATCCCTCCAGGCGGGGCAAGTGGACCAGGATCGTGGCCCGGCTCTTGCGCTCGGCCAGAGTCCCGATCGCTGAACGCTCGGTCCCGATGATCAGGTCCCCTTCCCAGTGCCCGGGCACAGCACGATCAGCGGCCTCGGGTGGGCGCTTGCTGAACACCACGTCCTCGGTGACGTGGCCCTGGGGCTTGTTCCGGGTACGTGCCCGCGGCTCGCGCAGAGCCCGCCCGGTACGCAGGCACGCGACGAGTTCACGCTTGAGCGCCCCACGCCCCTGGATGAACAGGGACTGATAGATCGCTTCATGAGAGATCCGCATGGACACATCATCCGGGAACTCCAGGCGCAGCCGGTGGCTGATCTGCTCAGGGCTCCACGCCGTGGACCACCGCCGGTCCGCCCGGCGCGGTTTCATCTTCCGCCCCTTGAAACCGGGCCCGACCGGTCCCGGCACGGCCACGCCATCGGGGCCCAGGACCACCCCGTTCAGGCGTGCCTGGACGTAGTCGTGCAGTCGCTGGTTCGTGGCCAGCTTCGCCGGCTTGGGCCGCCT
>NZ_JBFAWH010000149.1:0-1163 GCF_040680235.1 Streptomyces sp. NPDC052101 | reverse complement strand
CCCGCCAGCCGCGAGGAGATCCTGAACGCGCTGCAGCAGTACGAGGGCGCCGTGGTGCTCGTGACCCACGACGAGGGCGCCGTCGAGGCGCTCGACCCCGAGCGCGTGGTGCTGCTGCCGGACGGGGTCGAGGACCTCTGGAACGACGACTAGAGGGACCTCATCACCCTCGCCTGAGTGCGCGGGCCGCCGAGACGGAGGGCGGGCTCAGTCGAAGAGCGCGTCCTCGGCCTCCTCATCCGTGAGCCGCCCGTCGCGCCGCCGGACCGGCTTGGCGCGGGGGACCCGGTGAGCGGAGAGCAGCCCGTCGTCCGCGGCGTCGTCGAGGGCGTCGGCCCGGTCGTTGCGGGCGCGCATCCACGCGGAGTACCCCCACACCCCGAAGCCCATGGCCGCGAACAGGTACCACTGGATCGCGTAGGACAGGTGCGGGCCCTCGTCGAGGGTGGGCTCGACGAGCTTCTGCGGCATCGGCTCCACCGCCGGGTCCTCCGTGACCATGATCCCGTAGGCCGTCCCGGCCACGGGCCCGCCCACGGTGTCGGCGATCTCGGCGAGGTCGATCGAGGGCACCTGGCCCTCCGGGGCGTCGCGGTCCAGGGCCGGCTCCCCGGGCTTGACCCGCACCACGACCTCGGCGTGGCCGGCGGGCGGGGCCGGCACGGCGTCCGGCTGACCCGGACTGTTGCCCACCGGGAGCCAGCCGCGGTCCACCACGACGACGGGGCCCTCGTCCGTCCGGAACGGCACGAGCACCTCGTAGCCGGGCTGGCCGGCCCGGGGGCGGTTGCGGACGATGAGCGTCTCGTCGACGAGGTACTCGCCGGTCAGTGTCACGGGCGTCCACTCGTCGTCGGTCTGGAACGCGGTGAACAGCCGGGAGGCCTCGGCGAACGGAACCGGGTCGTCGTCGTAGTTCTCCAGGACGCGGTTGACGCGGTGCTGGACCTCCACGCGGCGGTCCCACTGCCACTGCGCGAGCGCATGGCACAGGAACGCGAAGAGGACGCACACCACGAAGCCGAGGATCCACGGGCCGGTGGCGAGGAAGCCGAAGCGCAGGGCAGGAAGGCGTTCGGCGTCGCGGGCGGTCGGGTCCGTCATGGGGGCGGGGGTGCTCATGGGCGCGGGGGCTCCTGCGGGGTCTCGGGCGTGTCGACCTC
>NZ_JBFAWH010000148.1:0-1174 GCF_040680235.1 Streptomyces sp. NPDC052101 | reverse complement strand
TTGGCCTTGAGGTCCTACTCGATCTCGGCGCGACGCTCCGGGTCTGTGCGGCCCGTGTAGGCGACCACCTCGTGCCCCGCCTCGCGCAGGGCGCGCGCCGTGTCCTCGGCGGCGGAGACGGTGAGGGCGTAGACGATCCCGGAGCCCGGCAGGTCCTCGAGGTGGTCGAGGAGCCAGGCCAGGCGCGCGGCCGGGCTGGGCATGCGCAGCACGCCCAGGCGCAGCGAGGCGCGGGCCAGGGGGCCGCGGAGCACGAACACGTCCTGCTCGGAGGCGACGCCGAGCTGCTCCACCACGTCCGCCACCACACGGGCGTTGGCCGTGGCGGTGGTGGCCAGCACGGGCACCGCGCGCGGCCCCTCGGCGGGAAGCAGCCCGATCAGGTCCCGGATGCGGCGGTAGTCCGGCCGGAAGTCGTGGCCCCAGTCGGAGATGCAGTGGGCCTCGTCCACCACGAGCAGGCCCATGCGCGCCACGAGGTCCGGCAGCTGCTCGTCCCGGAACCGGGGGTTCGTGAGGCGCTCGGGCGAGATCAGCAGCACGTCCACCTCGTCCGCCGCGAGCCGAGCGCGGACCTCGTCCCACACCGTGGCGTTCGCCGAGCTCACGGACACCGCGCGCACGCCCGCCCGGGCCGCGGCCGCGACCTGGTCCCGCATGAGCGCGAGCAGCGGGGAGACGATCAGGGTGGGCCCTGCGCCGCGGGCGCGCAGCAGCAGGGAGGCCACGAAGTACACGGCGGACTTGCCCCAGCCGGTGCGCTGCACCACCAGGGCGCGGCGGCGGTGGGCCACGAGCGCCTCGATCGCCTCGAACTGCCCGTCCTTGAATCGCGCGTCCGGCCGGTCCACGAGCCGACGCAGGACGGCCAGGGCCTCCTCGTGCAGCGCGGCGTCGCCCCCCGGTGCGGAGGTCTCGGGGAGGCGGGGGCCGGCGTCGGGGTGCGAGGTGGCGTCCATGGCGTCAGTATGCCAACCGGCCCGGACACCGCAGGCGCGGCGGGGCCGTGCACCGGTGGGATGATGGGGGGATGAAGCTGAGCGCCTACACCGACGTCTGCCTGCGGGTGCTGATGACGCTCGCGGCCGCCGAGGGCGAACGGCTCACCAGCCAGCAGATCGCGGACCGGATCCAGGTGCCCTACAACCACGTGATCAAGGCGGTCGCCGAGCTG
>NZ_JBFAWH010000147.1:0-1174 GCF_040680235.1 Streptomyces sp. NPDC052101 | reverse complement strand
CGGCGCTCCAGGAACGCGGCGACCCCCTCCGCGGTGTCGGGGTTGCCGCGCGCCCGCTCGGCCCAGTGGGCGTCCCGGCCGGCGGCGTCGGCATGATCCTCGTGAACACCCCGTCCGGCTCGCTGGACGCGGACATCCACGCGGTGCCGACCGTGCACATGAACGACAACGGCGTGATCGAGAAGGTGAAGTCCTCCGACCTCACCGCCACGATCGTCCCGGGCGACACCACCGGCCTGCCGGAGGACCCGCTGCCCCAGATCGCCGGCTTCTCCTCCCGCGGCCCGGCCAACGCCGTGAACCAGGAGCTCCTGAAGCCCGACCTCGCCGCCCCCGGTGTGAACGTGATCGCCGGCGTCTCCCCGCTGGACCCCGACTACCACGGCAACACGTTCGGCCTGATGTCCGGCACGTCCATGGCCTCGCCGAACCTGGCCGGCATGGCCACGCTGCTGATCGGCAAGTACCCGGCCTGGTCCCCGATGGCCGTGAAGTCCGCCCTCATGACCACCGCCGGCGACGTGTACAACGCCGACGGCACCGTGAACACGGACAACTTCGCCACGGGTGCCGGCTCCGCCGATCCGGCCGCCGCCGCCCGTCCGGGCCTGGTCTACGACTCCGGCAAGGAGCAGTGGGACGCGCTGCTGCGCGGCGACATCGCCGGCCGTGACGTGAACGTCCCGTCCCTGGCGATCCCCGACGTCGTCGGCTCGGCCACCGTGACCCGCACCGTGACCGCCCTGGAGAACGGCCGCTGGCGGTTCTCTGCGAACGTGCCCGGCTTCGAGGTGACCGCCTCCCCGGCCGTGCTGGACCTGAAGGCCGGCCAGTCCGCCGACGTCGAGCTGACCGTCACCCGCACCGACGCCGCCGTGAACACCTGGACCCACGGCTCCATGTCCTGGACCACCGCCAAGGGCAAGGCCGTCCCGGAGGTGACCTCCCCGGTCACCGTGAAGGCGAAGTCCGCGACCGTCACCTCCGCCGTCGAGGGCTCCGGCGCCACCGGCTCCGCCGACGTGGAGATCACCCCCGGCGTGACCGGTGAGCTGACCCCGCAGGTCCTGGGCCTGGGCAAGGTGGACTCCACCGTGGCCGCCGCCACCGCGAGCAACTCGCTCGAGTCCAGCGCACTGGCCGTGTCCACGGTGACCGTGGAGGAGGGCACCCA
>NZ_JBFAWH010000146.1:0-1211 GCF_040680235.1 Streptomyces sp. NPDC052101 | reverse complement strand
CATCGGCGCCTCCACGTCGACGAACCGCGGCGGCACGCTGCGCCACAAGCTCTTCGGCCGCGGCGACCACCTGCCGCAGAACCACCACGGCGCGTCCTTCGCCCTGCGCCGCCGGTAGGGTGACGCCGTTGGACGAGGCCGAGACCGTCCGACTCGAGACCGCCTACACCACGGGCCGTCAGGGCCCGCAGTCGGTCCGCTGGGACATCGCCGGTCGGCTCGACGGCGGTGACGCCGAGTCGAAGGGCGTCATGCAGGTCGGCCGGGACTCGCACATCACCATGGAGTCCCGCCAGGTCGGCGAGGACGTGTTCGTGCGGGTCGAGGTGGACGGGTCCGACGTCCCGGACGACGTCCAGCTGATGTACGCCGACCCGCAGTGGCGCCGTGTCTCGGCCGGTGAGGGGCAGGAGCCGCCCCTGAAGTCCCTCCTCGACCAGGTGGGCTTCCCTGCGGCCGGTCTGCCCTAACGTTCGTCGCGAGTTCGTACTTCTGTCTAACGCCCGGCGGGCATTGGGCTCCGAGGATGGAGACGTCAGCAGGAGGCAGCCGGCCTCCCGCCCTCCGAGAGGACGCCTCCCATGAAGAATCTCTCCGCCCTCCTCGCCGCCGCCGCCGTCGCCTCCTCCCTCCTGGTGCAGCCCGCCGGGGCCGCCACCGCCGCGCCGTCGAACCCCCTGGTCGTCCCCGGGGCAGGCACGTCCAAGGGGCAGGAGGTCGAGTCGCTGTTCGTGCGTGACTTCTTCTGCCAGCTGCTCCCGTGCTGACGCGGGGTCGCCTGCGGCACCGCCGTTAGACTCCGGGTGTGGCGGACAGCAGACGAACGGCGGAGACCGCACGCGTCGGTGCCGGTCCGCGCGTCGTCGACTGGCTCCTCCACCCCGTCGTGCCCGGCGGAGCGCTCGTGAGAGTGGCCGTGGCGGTCCTGGCCGTCGCCTTCACCCTCGCCGATCGGACCTTCTACGAAGGCGAGACCGACCTCCTCCACGCCGCGGTCGCCGGCGGCGTCTATCTCCCGGTGCTGGCCCTCGCCCTCAGCGTGCGCGCCTCCGCACTCATCTGGGTGCTGTTGGCCGCGGCGAGCCTCGTGGTCCTGCCCGGCTCGCTCTCCCAGCTGGTGGGGGTCGCCTTCGTGGGCGTCGTGCTCAACGGTGTGCTCACCTTTGCCCTGACGGCGCGTGAATGGGGCGTGTTCTGGGCGCTGTTCTCCC
>NZ_JBFAWH010000145.1:0-1229 GCF_040680235.1 Streptomyces sp. NPDC052101 | reverse complement strand
GGCGCCTGCGAGGCCGACCGTTCCGATGTCCGTGCGGCGCATGCTCAGGCGTCGCCCTCCGGGGCCGGGGCGTCCGGCAGGGTCTTGCGGTACTCGGCGAACTTGGCCTTCCACTCGGCGTTCGGGGGGAACATCCCGTCCACCGGGTAGCCGGCCTTGACCTGCTCGTACGCCCAGGCGTCCTGGAGCTCCTGCTCGTAGGCGTCGTCCACAACCTCCTGGAGCAGGGACGGCGGGATGACCACCACACCGTCGTCGTCGCCGACGATGATGTCGCCGGGCTGCACGGTGGTGCCGCCGCAGGCGATGGTGCCGCCGACCTCCCACGGGATGTGACGGCGGCCCAGCACCGCCGGGTGCGTGGCGCCGGCGTACACCTGGAGGCCGACCTCGGCGACGGCGGCGGAGTCGCGGATGCCGCCGTCCGTGATCACGGCGTTCGCGCCGTTCACCTGGGCGCGCAGGGCCAGGACGTCCCCGAGGGTGCCGGTGCCGTGCTCGCCACGGGCCTCCATGACCACCACGTCGTCCGGCTGCACCGAATCGATGGCCCGCTTCTGGGCGTTGAAGCCGCCGCCGAACTCCTTGGCCAGGTCCTCGCGCTTGGGGATGTAGCGCAGGGTCTTCGCGTAGCCGAGGACGCGCCGGCCCCGGTGGATCGGGCGCGGGCCGTCGATGGTCGCGTTCTGGACGCCGCGCTTCTGCAGCTGGGCGGTGAGGGTGGCCACCGCGATGGCGTCGATCTTGGCGCGCAGCTCCGGGGTCAGCAGGGAGCGGTCCGGCTGCGGGGCGCTCGCGACCCAGTGGCCGTTCTCGTCCACCGCGGACGACGACGGCGCCGCGGCCTGCGGGGCCAGACCGGCGGCCTCGCGGGAGCCCCAGGCCTCCTCGCGCTGCACGTCGTCCACCTGCGGCTGCGCGCCGAACGGGGCCAGGGAGTGCTCCGAGTCGACGACCGTCGTCACCAGGCGGCCGGTGGTCGGTGCGCCGGGGGCGCTGGGGGCGTCCACCTCCACCTCGACGACGTCGCCCGGCTGGGCCACGGAGGATCCGGCGGGGGTGCCGGTGAGGATGACGTCGCCCTCCTCGAGCGTCATGAGCTGCGAGAGGTCGGCCACGAGCTGGCCGAACGGGAAGACGAGGCCCTCGGTGGTGTCGTCCTGGACGATCTCGCCGTTGACCCAGGTGCGCACGCGCAGGGCGGCCGGGTCCAGGCCCGCGGCGCGGAC
>NZ_JBFAWH010000144.1:0-1232 GCF_040680235.1 Streptomyces sp. NPDC052101 | reverse complement strand
CTCCCCGGCGGGAAACGCCGCCCCGACCTGCGGGACTACACCGGCTGGCTCAGCGGCCACCGTGGCGGTCTTGTTGCCGCGATCACGCAGGACTGGCTGCAGGTAGGTGTCGCGGTCTGAACCGAGAGGGGTGCGCCCGGTCGGGGCCGTTTGGATCGCTGCCGCTACGTCAGAGTCCGAAGGCTCCGCCGCTGACGAGGATCACGATGCCGAGGCCGATGAGAACGATGGGGAAGAGGATGTTCTCCCAGCGTTCGAGCACTTCGGCGATCGGGGGGCGGGTGGCGACGAACTTTGCCAGGGCCACCAGGACCGCGACGAGCGCGAGGAAGACGATGCAGTAGGCGACTACTGCGAGAGGTTCCACGCTGAGGAAGACAGGGGTGTAGACGCCGATGTTGTCGCCGCCGTTGGCAAGGGTGACGCCTGCGACTGTCCACACGCCGACCTTCTTGCCGGCAACCTTGGCCTCGTCGTCATCGTCGTCATCGTCTCCGCGCCAGGCCTGCCATGCGGCCCAGAGGCCGAGGCCCAGAGGGATGAGGCCGAAGTACGGGATGGCTGCCGGGGGCAGGAATGCTCCGGCGCCGATGGTCACCAGGACCGCGGCACCGAGGATGCCGGCGAATCCGAGGTACTGGCCGGCCAGAATGCGGGCGGTAGTGCCGCGCTGGCCTGCCCCTCGCGCGAAGAAGAGGGAGAGCACGATGATGTCGTCGATGTTGGTCGCTGCGAACAGGCCCATCGCCTGCAAGACCGAGGTGAGGCTCATGCGCCCTCCCCAGCTGCGTCGCATCCGGGAAGCGAGCAGGCGGGATCGATGCACGGAGCACTCTCATCCACCGCGAGGGTGACCTCGACCAGAGCAGTCAGCGCCCGCGCCAGGTGTGCATCGGCGATCTCGTATCGGGTCTGGCGGCCCTCGGCCACGGCGACCGCGATCCCGCAGTCCCGCAAGCACGCCAGGTGGTTCGACACGTTCGACCGGGTCAGCCCCAAGTCTCGCGCTAGTTCGGCCGGGTACGCCGGCCGTTCCAGCAAGGTCATCAGGATCCGCGACCGGGTGGGGTCGGCCATCGCTCGGCCCAACCGGTTCATCACATCAACACGAGAGGCGATAGTCAGCATTCACTGAACTATACAGTATGAGCTGAACTTACAGTGTCGCCTCGTAAAGCTATACCCCAGCGGGGCGGCACAGAACGTCGTGCCGTCCCGCTGTTTGCTCATCG
>NZ_JBFAWH010000143.1:0-1236 GCF_040680235.1 Streptomyces sp. NPDC052101 | reverse complement strand
TAACGAACTACCGGTAGTGCTGGATTCCTCAAAGGAAGTACACATAGCGGCGGCGTAAGTGTCTGGTGGGTGGTGCGGGTCTGCCCCAGATCCAGGGTCGGGCGCGGGAGTTGAGCTGGTCGGTGGCGACGTGGGTGGCGTGGGTGATGTGGCCTGGGTCGCCGAAGGAGCGTCCGGCCAGGGCGGTCTTGCGGAAGATGCGCCACCAGCCTTCTTGGAGGTTGAGCCAGCAGGCGCCGACCGGGATGAAGACGTGCTTGATGCGTGGGTGGTCCTCGAGCCATGTGCGGGTGGACACGCTGTTGTGCGAGGACAGGTTGTCCGTGATCACGTAGATGTCCCCGGCTGGGTTGGCTTCCTCGACCAGCTGGAGAAACCTCTGGTAGAAGGCGCTGTTGCGGGAAGTGGCGGTCATCGTGATCGCGTGACCGTCACGGACGCGTAAGGCGCCGTAGACCCAGGTCTTCTCCGGCCCGCGGGAGTAGTCGATCTCGTTCTTGATGCGGTGCCCGTCCGGCGACCAGCCCGATGCCGGTGGGAAAGCGCGGGGGATCACCGGGCCGAGTTCGTCGGCGCAGACCACCGTCGCGCCGGCGGGCGGGCTGGTGTACAGCTCGACGATCCGCGTCCTTTTCCCTCGAAGTCCGGATCCTTCGAGCGCGTCCAGGATCGCGTGCGTCGCCAGCGGACCCCTTCCGCGAGCAGAATCCGGCGCACCTGGGAGCGGCTGACCTCGATGCCCAGGTCCCGGGCCGCGGCGACCAGCGTGTCCAAGGTCCACTCCGAGGGCCCTGACTCGTCCGCGGCCCCCATCTCGTTCGACGGCTGTACCTCGAGTCGGCCGGGCGGGGTCTGTTTGACCAGG
Organism: Streptomyces sp. NPDC052101; assembly: GCF_040680235.1. Taxonomy (NCBI): domain Bacteria; kingdom Bacillati; phylum Actinomycetota; class Actinomycetes; order Kitasatosporales; family Streptomycetaceae; genus Streptomyces; species Streptomyces sp. NPDC052101. The sequence continues at coordinate 371 of NZ_JBFAWH010000143.1, read as the reverse complement.
CCGACGATCCTCGAGCGTTCGGCTTCGGTGATCCTTCGCTTGCGGCCCTGCCCGCCCAGATCCTCCAGCCCCTCCAGCCCCAAGCGGTTGAAGCGGTGCAGCCAGCGGCGCACCGTTTTCTGGCTACACCTCAGCTCGTCGGCGATCTGCGGGACCAGCCACCCGTCCCAGCTCAGCTCCATCATCCGGCACCGCTCCACCACATCCTTCGGCGCCTTTCTGGCCGACGCCAGGCGGTGGACCACCGCTTGCTCGCCCTCGTCACGGTCCGGCCGTGCCCTCAGCACCATGACCCAGCACCCGCCCCCGAGTACCCGCAACCGCCCCGCTACCAGCAGCTATACCCACCGAAAGCGGAATCCAGCAGTAGT
>NZ_JBFAWH010000142.1:0-1251 GCF_040680235.1 Streptomyces sp. NPDC052101 | reverse complement strand
CGGGGAATGGCGAGAATCGCACGGCGTTCCTCGCTGGGACCGGTACGCGCAGTACTTGGTGGAGAGCAAGGGCTGGTCGGGCGATGTCGTCGCCGGCCTGGACCATGAGACCAGCCATCTGATCGACCTCGCTGGTGACCCGGCGGTCGCCGGCGAGTGGGCTCGGCGCGGCCTGGCCATCGGAGAGGTGCAGTCCGGCAAGACTGCGAACTACATCGGAGTCCTCAACAAAGCGCTCGACGTCGGCTACAAGATCATCATTGTCATCGGTGGGCACACCAATGATCTGCGTCGACAGACCCAGGAGCGAGTGGACTCGGACCTTCTCGGGTTCGACACGAACTACTCAGCCGTCGAGATCGCGACGTCCAAGAGCAGCCTTGCTTCAGCTGCCATCGGAGTAGGGCGGATCCCATCTGACATCGCAACGCCCGCACGCCTCACGTCCGTCCTCGGTGACTTCAGCAAGTCGAACAAGTCGACACAGGGGGTCACCGTCGGAGGAGCTCCTGTGGTCGGTGTCGTCAAAAAGCACGCCGGCACGTTGAACAACCTCACTGCATTTTTACGGCACCAGGCCATGCACGGACGTCTGGTTGCACCCCTCCTTGTGATCGACGACGAGGCTGACTGGGCATCGGTGAACACCGGCACTGAACAGAAGGTTGTGGCCGTCAATCAGGCGATCCGCGATCTGCTGGCGGTCAGCACACGCAGCAGTTATATGGCCATCACCGCAACCCCGTTCGCGAACATCCTCATCGACTCATCTGTAGAGGACGACCTATTTCCAAAGGACTATATTCGAGCATTGCCGAGCCCGAGCAACTACTTAGGTGTCGAGCACTATCACTCGCCGGCCGCCAGGCGGGAGTGGCCCCACAGGCTCCAGACGGACGTTGCGGACGTCCTTCAGACGCTTCCATACAACCACAAACGCACCGCTCGTTTGGACCGTCTCCCGGAGACGCTGGAGAACGCAGTGCTGGCGTTCTTCATGGGCACCGCCATGAGGCGAATCCGGGACGGAAAGCCGAAGCCTGCCTCGATGATGATCAACATCACGCGGTTCAATGACGTCCAGGAGAACGTCCACGCGTTAACCAACGACTTCGTGACGACGGTGGCCGCGTCGCTTCGCGCGGAACTTCTCGCTGGGCTTCCCGGGGAGTCCCCGGTAGTGCGCCGGATGAGGGACGTGTTCACTGCCGTCTATCCGGGGGTCGAGTTCAGCTGGGATGACCTTCGCGC
>NZ_JBFAWH010000141.1:0-1264 GCF_040680235.1 Streptomyces sp. NPDC052101 | reverse complement strand
GAGCAGCGCCGGGTGCACACCGAAGCCACCCGCCTCACCGACCGGGAGCCGGACCGTGCCCGAGGCGGTCCGGTCCATGCGGGCCACATGGTCACGGACGGGAACTACCACCGCACCTACAAGGTCTCCGAGCTGCCGCAGAACCTGGCCCGGCTGGGGTTCCTGGACGAGCTGGTGTTCGCCGGGGACTTCCGGCACACGGTCTCGGTGTTCCTGGCTCCGGTGGAGCGTGGGGCCGCGGTGCGGTCCGTGCAGCGGCGCAAGACGGACTGGCACACGAACTCGCGGCTGATGAGCAAGCTCGGGCGCATCGGGTCGTTGGAACATGACCAGTCCCTGGAGGACGTGGAGCGCGAGGAGGCCGAGCTGCGGCGTCGGCACACGGGCGTGGATGTCGTCGTGCTGGTCACGGTGACCGGGTCCTCGCGGTCCGAGCTGGAGTCCGCGGCTGCGGAGGTCGTGGCCTCCGGGATCACGGCCGGGTGCGAGCTGCGCCCGGTGTGGATGGAGCAGGACGCGGCGTTCGTGGCCGGTGCCCTGCCGTTCGGAAGGATGAAGCTCTGATGCGTGAAGAACCGAAGGTCGATCTGTTCCAGATCATCGAACCGGGCAAGGACGAAGCCCGAGAGGCCAAGCGTGCGGCCCGGGAGCTGGAGCGAGGCCAGCGGGCGCTGCGGAAGGCGATGGCTGCGCAGGCTAAGGAGGTGCGGTTCCCTCAGCCGCAGTGGGGCAAGGCCGGACCGCGCGGGGCACGGCAGCTGCGGGGGATGCGCACGCTGGCCCCGCGGCCGGTCCGCACGACGACGCATACGGCCTCGACGGCGTACCCGTTCGTGGCCGGCCCCGGTCTGGGTGCGCGCGGGCTGATGATCGGCAAGGACATGCACGGCGGCGGCGCGTTCTGCTTCGACCCGTGGGCACTCTATGAGGCCGGGATCATCTCGGGCATGTCGATGATGCTGTTCGGTCAGGTGGGCACCGGGAAGTCGTCACTGGCCAAGTCGCTGGCGGTGTGCAGGTGCTGGCCGGGCGCAAGCTCTCGGTGGCCTCGGACAAGAAGGGCGAGTGGACCCGTGTGGTCAAGGGCCTGGGTGGATCGGTGATCCAGGTCGGCCCTGGCCTGGACACGCGCCTGAACCCGTTGGACCCGGGCACCCGGCCCTCGACGGACGTGCAGGGCGAGCTGATGACGGATCGGGCGTGGGCCTCGATGGTGCGGACTCGGCGCATGTCCATCTTGGTGGCCCTGGTGAAGATCCTCACC
>NZ_JBFAWH010000140.1:0-1270 GCF_040680235.1 Streptomyces sp. NPDC052101 | reverse complement strand
TCCTCCTCGGTCGTGTCGAAGCCGCACACCCAGCGCACCTCGCGGCGCGCCGCGTCCCAGTCGTAGAACCGGAAGCGGGTGCGCAGCCGGTCGGCCACGCCCTCGGGCAGGACGGCGAACACGGCGTTGGCGTCCGTGGCCTGCGTGAACTCGACGCCGGCCAGCGAGCCGTCGGCGACCCCCGCCTCGATGCCGGCGCGCAGCCGGGCGGCCATGGCGTTGGCGTGGCGGGCGGAGCGCAGGTACAGGTCGCCGTCGAACAGCGCGAGCAGCTGCGCCGAGACGAAGCGCATCTTCGAGGCCAGCTGCATCTGGTTCTTGCGCAGGTACACGAGGCCGTCCGCGGCGTCCGGGTCGAGCACGACGACGGCCTCGGCCAGCAGCGCCCCGTTCTTGGTGCCGCCGAGGGAGAGCACGTCCACGCCGACGTCGGTGGTGAAGGCGCGCAGCGGCAGGCCCAGGGAGGCCGCGGCGTTGGCGATGCGGGCGCCGTCCAGGTAGACGCGCATCCCGTGCTCGTGGGCGTAGTCCGTGATGGCCTTGACCTCCTCCGGGGTGTAGACCGTGCCGAGCTCGGTGGACTGGGTGAGGTAGACGACCAGGGGCTGGGCACGGTGCTCGTCGCCCCAGCCCCACGCCTCGGCGGCGATCAGCTCGGGGGTGAGCTTGCCGTCGTCGGTGGCCACGGGCAGCAGCTTGATGCCGGCGGACTTCTCGGGCGCGCCGCCCTCGTCCACGTGGATGTGCGCGGTGTCCGCGCAGATCACCGCGCCCCAGCGGGGCAGCATGGCCTGGAGCCCGACGACGTTCGCCCCGGTCCCGTTGAACATCGGCCACGCGGTGGCGTCCTTGCCGAAGTGCTGGGCCACGACCTCCTGAAGACGCGCCGTGTACACGTCCTCGCCGTAGGCGACCTGGTGGCCCCCGTTGGCCTCGGCGATCGCCGCGAGCACCTCCGGGTGGACGCCGGAGTAGTTGTCCGAGGCGAAGCCCCGCTCCTGCGGATCGTGGATCCTCTGCATGTCAGTCCGTTCCCTTCTCCTGGAGCGTGAGGACGGCGTCGTTCAGCGCGCCCGCCTCAGCCTTCCACAGTCGCGCGTACTCCTCGGCCAGCCGTTCCTCGAGCCCGGCGAGGGACTTCACGCGGAACACCCCGACCGGCAATCCCCGGCGAGTCCCGGTTCCGGACGCCCCGACCCGGGGACCTCGCCAGCAGAGACGGCGCACGAGACGGCGCAGGCGATCGCGGTCCTAGGAGAGATCGACGGCG
>NZ_JBFAWH010000139.1:0-1291 GCF_040680235.1 Streptomyces sp. NPDC052101 | reverse complement strand
GGCCCGGGGACATTCCCGCGCCCAGCCAGAAGCGCAGGCTCAGCAGCAGCGCCACCGAGGCCTCGACGGCCGTGGAGTACAGGATCAGGGCCCGCAGCACCCGGGGCAGGTCCCCGATCCCCTCGGCCCGGGTGGAGGCCGCGGCGTCGAGGCGCTGGGTGAGGCCGAGCCGCCGGAGGATCACCAGCCCCAGCAGCGACGTGAACGTCATGACGCCCAGGCCCCCGAGCTTGATGAGCGTGAGGATCACGAGCCGACCCAGGGGTGTCCAGAACGTCTGGGTGTCCACGACGCCGAGGCCCGTCACCGTGGTGGCGCTGGTCGCCGTGAACGCGGCCTCCAGCGGGGTGGGCGCGCGGCCCTGATACGAGGCGGGCAGCAGCAGTGCGCCGGTGCCCGTCACGATGGCGACGAGGAAGGACCCGACCACGAGCTGGGTCGGACGGATGCGGGGCCGGCGCGGGCCGACCCGCGGCGACGAGGTAAATGTCACGGGAGGGAAACATAGTCCTTCCGGGGCGCACTGTCACCGTGCGGCGCCGGTGGTTGAATGGCCGGGTGCCGACCCCCTCCGTCCCGCTCGTCCACCCGGTGCCCCACGGGGTCACCGTCTTCCACGAACAGGTCCTGCGCACCATGGACGTCATGACCGGCTGCGGACTGGCCCGCGCCGACGAGCACCGCCGCCTCCTCGGCGGCCCGCAGGAACACCTCGTCGAAGAGGCCTTCCGCACCGGCGCCCTCGCCCGCGGCTACTCCCTCGACGTCATCGACGAGGTCTGGGCCACCCTCTCCGCCTTCGGCTCCTTCGGCTTCTGCAAGGCCCACGGCGCCGCCTTCGCCGTCCCCACCTACCACTCCGCCTGGCTCAAGACCCACCACCCCGCCGCCTTCATGGCCGCCATCCTCGAACACGACCCCGGCATGTACCCCGCCCGCCTCATGGTCGCCGAGGCCCGCCGCATGGGCATCCCAGTCCTCCCCGTGGACGTCAACGCCTCCTCCCGCCACGTCCACGTCGAATGGGTCCCCGCCCACCCCGAGATCGACGACGGCGCCCCCGGCCGCTGGGGCATCCGCCTGCCCCTCACCAGCCTCTCCGGACTCAGCGAAGCCGAGACCGACCGCCTCGACGCCGGCCGCCCCTACCGCTCCCTCGCCGACGTCCGCGACCGCGCCCGCCCCACCGCCCGCAACCTCGAACGCCTCGCCCAGCTCGGCGCCCTCGACTGCCTCCTCCCACCCGGCGGCGCCAACACCCACGAGGACTTCGACGCACTGAGCAACCGCG
>NZ_JBFAWH010000138.1:0-1297 GCF_040680235.1 Streptomyces sp. NPDC052101 | reverse complement strand
CGCCGAGGTCATCCGACAGTGGCTCGCAGACGCGCCGTCGTCGTTCGAGTTCCATCCGAATTCCACCAACATGGGGCTGAATCCGACCCTCAACCGACTGCTGGACAAAGTGGACACCGAATTCGTCACCTACATCGCAGGTGACGACACCATGCGCAAAGATCGCATCGCGGTCCACGAGAAGCTCCTGCGGACCGCTCCAGATGATGTCGTCCTTGCCTACAGCGACGCCGTGGTCATCGACGAGAACTCCTCGGTGCTCCACCCGTCCTCGCGCGTCGAGTTTCCATGGCCGGACGAACCGCAACGCAGCGAAGACACCCTCGCATGCCTTGTCGATTCCAACTGGATCCCAGCGGCGTCGTTCTTCATGCGCACAGGTGCGCTCCGCCGGGAGGGCGGCTACGCCGAGGATCTCTTCTACGAGGACTTTGAGCTCCTCACCCGTCTGGCGGCGCGATATCGCTTCACCTACACGGAGGAGCCCCTCGTTGCCGTCAGGCGGCTGGCAACCTCTCTGGGCGCAGTGGGGTTCGCGCATGACAGTCCCCGTTTTGTCCGGTCCATGTTCGCGGCCTTGCGCAATGCAGAGCACGGCACATCGGAGGAGGCCCGAGAACTTGCGCGATCACATCGGTGGGAGCTGACCAAACGGGCCGCACGTATCGGCATGCCATTCCGCGAGGTGTTGGCAATGTTCCAGGACAGCTGGCGCGGCGCGGCGACGCCGGCCCACGCGGCAGCCCACCTTGCTCGAATGGTCGGGCAGCGAGTGGGCAGCTGAGGGCCCGGGCCTCTCCGGGACAGGCCCCCGGGCGGGCGGTGCCGCCTAGGGTGTGTTGCTAAAGGATGGTGGCGAGCCAGTGCCGTGTCGCTGCGAGACTGAGCCCGGCGTGATAGTTCCGGGCGTACTTGTCCGAGCGCATCGCGATCCCTCGCCACTGCTTGAGCCGGTTGAAGCACCGCTCCACGACGTTGCGTCCCTGGTAGCACTAGCGCTGGTCTTCCCCGAAGTCGATGGCCCGGTTCGCCTTCGAGGGGCAGCCCTTGTCCACGTTCAGGCGGTCAGGCCGTGCCCTGGGCCGGCCACGGGCCCCGGGAACGCTGATCTGCTCCATCATGGTGGCCAACATCGAGGTGTCCGCGACCTGGCCGCCGCTCACCACGAACGCCAGCACCCTCCCCTTGCCGTCACAGACCAGATGAGACTTCGTCGTCAGACCGCCACGGGAAGCCTCGGGTAGGTAGCGGTAGGGGTGCGGGTAGTAGCTGAGCGCCCACAGCGACCAGGCGTTGC
>NZ_JBFAWH010000137.1:0-1303 GCF_040680235.1 Streptomyces sp. NPDC052101 | reverse complement strand
GGCGATCCGGGCCACGCCGCCGTGGCGCAGCGCCACCACGCGCACCAGCCCCTCGGCGATCCCCGGGATCTCCCGCACGGCGAGGGCGGAGGTGGCGGCCGCGGCGGTGAAGCGCAGCTTGCCGTCGGTCACCGGCGCCGGATCGCGCGGGGAACTGCTCCACGGGCGGGCGGCGAGCACGGTGATCGCGATGATGGTGCCGACCACGCCCACCAGGTAGGACAGCCCGTAGCCCACGGCCGGGGCCTGCCCGCCGGTGAGCTGGTTCGCCAGCGCCATCGCCGGCGTCGCGGTGAGCGAACCCGTCCACACGCCGATCGCCGTCGGCAGGTCCAGGTTGAGCAGCGCGGCCAGCGGGTGCACCGTGAAGGCGGTGAGGATCACCACGACGACGGCGGCCAGCATCAGGGGCAGGTTGCGGCGCAGGTCCCGGAAGAACACCTTGCCGGCGCCGAGCCCGATCAGGTAGGCGAACAGGGCCAGGCCGAAGCTCTGGAACAGGGCCAGCCGGTCGCCGACGTCGGGCAGCACCGCCCCGACGAGCAGGCCCACGAACAGGGCTCCGGAGGCGCCGAGGCGGATCTTGCCCAGGGGGATGGTGCCGACGGCGGCGCCCAGGGCGACGGTGGCCATGAGGACGAGGATGGGCTGGTCGTTGAGCAGTGCGAGCATGGGCGGGTCTCCGTCCTGCCGTGGTGGTCGGTCAGAAGTGGTACGGGAAGGCGGACCAGTCCGGGTCGCGCTTCTGCAGGAACGCGTCCCGGCCCTCCACGGCCTCGTCCGTCATGTAGGCCATGCGCGTGGCCTCGCCGGCGAAGACCTGCTGGCCGGCCATGCCGTCGTCGGGAAGGTTGAACGCGAACTTGAGCATGCGCAGGGCCTGCGGGGACTGACGGTTGATGTCCGCGGCGTACTCGAGGGCGACCTCCTCGAGGCGCTCGTGGTCCACGGCCTCGTTCACCGCGCCCATGGCCACCATCTCCTCGGCCGAGTACTCGCGCGCGGTGAAGAAGATCTCGCGGGCGCGCTTCTGGCCCACCTGCCGGGCGAGCAGGGCCGAGCCGTAGCCGGCGTCGAAGGAGCCCACGGTGGCGTCCGTCTGCTTGAACTTCCCGTGCTCGCGGGAGGCGAGGGTGAGGTCCGCGACCACGTGGAGCGAGTGGCCGCCGCCGGCCGCCCAGCCGTTCACGACGGCGATGATCGCCTTGGGGGAGGTGCGCATCAGGCGCTGGACCTCGAGGATGTGGAGGCGTCCGGCGCGGGCCGGGTCGATGGTCTCGGCCGTCTCCCCCTCGGCGTAGCG
>NZ_JBFAWH010000136.1:0-1305 GCF_040680235.1 Streptomyces sp. NPDC052101 | reverse complement strand
GGCGACGATGCCGCCGATGGGACGGGCCAGGAAGCCGACGGCGAAGGTGGCGAAGGCGGCGAGGACGCCGGCGGTGGGGTTGTCAGCGGGGAAGTAGAGGTCGCCGAGGACGAGGGCGGCGGCGATCTGCCAGCCGAAGTTCGACGTCCAGGCGGGAAGCCGGCGTCGGGGCGCCGGTGCGGGGGAGGACTGTGCGGTGCTCATCCGGGGAGATTAGGCGGACCAATATCACGACGCCGAACCGGATTGCGCCATGTGACGTCGTGGTGACGTCCGTCTCGCCCCCGCGTGGCCCAGCGCGAGGGCCCTGTGACGTGGCCCGCACCCGGGTCGCCGGTTTGACCCCCGGGCATAGAATCGCGGAAACACCCGTCCCGAAAGGCGCCTTCGTGACCAACACCAGCACCGGTCCCAGCCCCGAGCCCGTCCACTCCTCCTCGGATCCCTTCGGCTTCTTCGGCCTCACCTATGACGACGTCCTGCTGCTGCCCAACGCCACCGACGTGATCCCCGCGGACGCGGACACGGGCACCCGGCTGACCCGCAACATCCGCTTGAACATCCCCATCGTCTCCGCGGCGATGGACACCGTGACCGAGGCTCCCCTGGCCATCGCCATGGCCCGTCAGGGCGGCATGGGCATCATCCACCGCAACCTGTCCATCGAGGACCAGGTCCGCCACGTGGACACCGTGAAGCGCTCCGAGTCGGGGATGATCAAGGACCCCGTGACCATCGGCCCCGACGCCACGCTCGCGGACCTGGACGAGCTGTGCGCCCAGTACCGCGTCTCGGGCCTGCCGGTGGTGGCCGAGGACATGACGCTGCTGGGCATCATCACCAACCGCGACACCCGCTTCATCCCGCGCGAGGAGTGGGCCACCCGCACGGTGGACACCGCCATGACCCGCATGCCGCTGGTCACCGCGCAGGAGGGTGTCTCGCGCGCCGAGACCATCCGCCTGTTCTCCCAGAACCGCGTGGAGAAGCTGCCGCTCGTGGACGATGCGGGCCGCCTGACCGGCCTGATCACCATCAAGGACTTCGACAAGGCGGAGCAGTACCCGGACGCCGCGAAGGACGACGAGGGCCGCCTGCGCGTCGGCGGCGCCGTCGGCTTCTTCGGCGACGGCTGGGAGCGCGCCATGGCGCTCGTCGAGGCGGGTGTGGACGCCCTCGTGGTGGACACCGCGAACGGTCACACGCACGGCGTGCTGGACATGATCGCGCGCCTGAAGAAGGAGAAGGCGGCCGCGCACGTCGACGTCATCGGCGGTCAGGCCGCGACCTACGCGGGCGCCAAGG
>NZ_JBFAWH010000135.1:0-1313 GCF_040680235.1 Streptomyces sp. NPDC052101 | reverse complement strand
GCGCAGGGTCTGGCGCTCTTCGACCATGCCCTCGCCGTCGGTCTGGCGCACAGCCTGCCCATCCGTCTGGACCTGCCGCGCCGCTCCGACGGCAGCGCTCCCGTGCCCGCCCTCTTCCGCGCCCTGGTCCGCACCCCCAACCGCCGCACGACGAGTACCGGTGCGAACGGCAAGGACTGGCGTGAGCATTTTGAGACCACGCCGGTCGACAAGCGTGCCGCCATGGTGGTCGACCTGGTACGGGCGCAGGCCGCCGCCGTGCTCGGCCACACCGGCGCCGAGGCAGTCGCCGAGGACCGGGCCTTCAAGGACCTCGGCTTCGACTCACTGACCGCGGTCGAACTGCGCAATCGCCTCGACGAGGTCACCGGTGTCAGGCTGCCCGCGACCCTGGTGTTCGACTACCCGAATCCGGACGTGCTGGGCTCCCACCTTCACTCGGTTTTGACCGGCTCGATCGATGCACCCGTCGAGGTGGCAGGTGCCACCTCGACGGACGAGCCGATCGCGATCATCGGCATGAGCTGCCGGTTCCCGGGAGGAGTCGCCTCGCCGGAGGAGCTGTGGAAGCTGCTCGAAGCGGGCCGCGAGACCCTGGGCGACTTCCCCGCGGACCGGGGCTGGGACCTCGACACGCTGTTCGACCCCGCCGCTGAGCGAGTCGGCAGCTCCATGGTCGACAAGGGCGGCTTCCTGGACGGCGCCGCCGACTTCGACGCCGCGTTCTTCGGCGTGGCCCCCCGCGAGGCCGTCGCGATGGACCCCCAGCACCGGGTGCTGCTGGAGCTGTCCTGGGAGGTGTTCGAGCGCGCGGGTATCGACGCGAAGAGCATGCGCGGCAGCAGGACCGGTGTCTTCTCCGGCCTGATGTACCACGACTACGCGGCACGCCTGCGGACGGTGCCCGAGGACGTGGCCGGATTCCTCAGCAACGGCAACGCGGGAAGCGTGGCGACCGGCCGGGTGGCGTACTCGTTCGGCTTCGAGGGCCCGGCAGTGACGGTGGACACGGCGTGCTCCTCCTCGCTGGTCGCCCTGGACATGGCCGTGAGTGCCCTGCAGCGCGGTGAGTGCGACTTCGCCCTCGCCGGCGGAGTCACCGTCATGGCGACGCCGTCGACCTTCACCGAGTTCACCCGCCAGCGAGGACTGGCACGGGACGGGCGGTGCAAGGCGTTCGCCGATACGGCAGACGGCATGGGCGTCTCCGAAGGCGCGGGTGTGTTGCTGGTGGAGCGGTTGTCGGATGCGCAGCGCCATGGGCACAGGGTCCTTGCGGTGGTGCGGGGTTCGGCGGTGAATCAGGATGGTGC
>NZ_JBFAWH010000134.1:0-1318 GCF_040680235.1 Streptomyces sp. NPDC052101 | reverse complement strand
TCGAACACGGGGTGCGGGGCGCCGAACGCGCGGGTGACGCACCAGAACAGCAGCGCCCCGGCGAGGATCCACCCCAGCCAGGGCAGCAGGACGGCGAACGCGAGGAAGCCGAGGAAGCACCAGGCCAGCGCACCGAAGTCCGAGTGGAACAGGGTCAGCGGGCCGGCCGCCTGGCCGACCTCGCCGTCCGCGTCGGCCTGACCCTCGGGGGCCTGGCGCACGCGCACGACCTCCACTGCGAGCGCGGCGGCGATCACGAGGCCCGCGACCGCGAGGATCAGCGGGAAGAAGTCCGGGCCGGGGAAGTCGGCGCCCTCGGTGTCCATGGCCAGGGATCCCAGCAGCAGGTAGAGGCTGAACGCGGCCAGCACGGCCGGCATGACGAGCGCGGAGAGCCCGGCGGCGCGCCCCCAGCGGGAGGGGGCGTCGGCGGCGGGTGGGACGGTGGATGCGTGGCTCACTTGATCTCCTCCGTCAGCGTGCCGATGCGCTCCTTCTCGGCGGCGATGAACTCCTCGAGTTCGGCGCCGGAGAGGGGCACGGGGTTCCAGTAGTTGCGCTGCACCGCTTCCTTCCACTCGGGGGTGTCGACCGCCTCGGCGATGAGGGCCTCGAGCTCGGTGCGCTCCTCCGCGGAGACGCCCGGGGGCACGAACAGGGCGCGCCAGTTGGTGAGCGTGACGTCGTAGCCCTGGGAGCGCAGGGTCGGGATCTCCTCGACGCCGGCCAGCGGCTCGGCCGCCACCACGCCGAGGGCGCGCAGTCGGCCAGCCTCGACCTGCGGGTAGATGTCCGCGAAGCCGCCGGCGGAGGCCTGGGCGGTGCCGTTGAGCAGGGCCTGGATGGCCTCACCGCCGCCGTCGGACGGGATGTAGGTGGTGTCCGCGACCGGCACGTCGGCCGTGCGGGCGATGTCCGCCATGACGAGCTGGTCGAAGGAGCCGCCGCCGGTCCACGCCACGTGGGCGGGATCGGCGCGCCAGGCGGTCACCAGGTCGTCCATGCTCTGGTACGGCGAGTCCGCCGGGACCACCACGAGGCTGTACTCCTCGACGACGCGGCTGACCGCGGTGACCTGGGAGAGCTCGGGGCCGGTGCCACGGGCCGCGTGGGCGGCGATCTGGCCGGTGCCGCCCACCATGAGGTTGTTCGCGTCCTCGATCGTGGTCAGCTGACCGAGGGCGATGTTGCCGCCGGCGCCGGGGATGTTGACCACCTGGACGTTGTTCACGAGCCCGTTGACGCGCATCGTCTGCTGCATCTCACGCTGGACCGAGTCCCAGCCGCCGCCGGCGGCCGCGGGGGCGATGAGGGTCAG
>NZ_JBFAWH010000133.1:0-1344 GCF_040680235.1 Streptomyces sp. NPDC052101 | reverse complement strand
GACACCGACGCCCTGGCCGAGGTGGTCGCGGACGTCGAGGCCGCGGGGATCCGCGCGCGGACCATCCCCGTGGACTACGCCTCGCACACCCCGCACGTCGAGCAGGTCCGTGACCGGCTTCTCGAACTGGCTGCTGTGATCGTTCCGCGGTCGGGTGATGTGCCGATGTACTCGACGGTCACCGGCGAGCGCGTCGACGGTACGGAGCTGGACGCGGAGTACTGGTACCGCAATCTGCGTGAGCCGGTGCGGTTCGCGCAGACCGTCACCGCGCTGGCGCAGAACGGTGCGAGCGTCTTCGTCGAGGCGAGCGCGCATCCGGTGCTGACGGGTGCGGTGGGTGAGGTGGCCGAGGCGGCTGGTGCGGATCTGGTGTCGGTGGGCACGCTCCGGCGTGACCAGGGTGGTCTGGGTCGGTTCGTGATCTCGCTGGCCGAACTGTGGGTGCGCGGCGTGGAGGTGGACTGGACCGCGGTCGTGGGTGAGGGCGGGCGGGTTGATCTGCCGACGTATGCGTTCCAGCGGGAGCGTTTCTGGTTGTCGGGGTCGGCGGGTGTGGGTGACGTCGGTGGGGCGGGGCTGTCGTTGGTCGGGCATCCGCTGCTGGCGGCCGGGGTGAGCCTGGCCGATGGTGGGGGGTTGGTGTTCACGGGCCGGTTGTCGCTCGGTGCACAGCCGTGGCTGGCTGACCACATGGTGTCGGGTCGGGTACTGGTGCCGGGTGCAGGGCTGCTTGAACTGGTGCTGCGGGCGGGTGAGTTCGTGGAGTGTGACGTGGTCGGGGAGTTGGTGCTGCAGTCGCCGTTGGTGATCACGGACGCCGAGTCGGCCGTGGATGTGCAGGTGGCCGTCGGCGACGCCGATGAGCGGGGGCAGCGGCCGGTGCGGGTGTTCTCCCGCGCGGTGGGCGACGGGCAGGACGCACAGTGGACCTGCCACGCCGAGGGCACGGTCGCCGCGGATGCCGGCGATGTGGCTGATGAGTCGTTGGGGCAGTGGCCGCCGGCCGGCGCCACGGCCGTGGATGTCACGGACTTCTACGAGCGGTTGGCCGAGTGGGGTTACGGCTACGGGCCGGTGTTCCAGGGTGTGCGTGTGGTGTGGCGTCGGGGCGATGAGGTGTTCGCCGAGGTCGAGCTGCCGGAGTCGGCCGCGGCCGACGCCGAGCGCTTCGGTGTGCACCCCGCACTGGTCGACGCAGCCCTGCAGAGTTCACTCGTGACCTCGCTCGACGACAGCGACGTGCAGACGCGTCTGCCGTTCTCGTTCACGGGTGTGCGGGTCCACGCGACGGGCGCCACGGCGGCTCGCGTCAAGGTGACCCGGGCCGGCGACGACGCCATC
>NZ_JBFAWH010000132.1:0-1372 GCF_040680235.1 Streptomyces sp. NPDC052101 | reverse complement strand
GGACCGTGCGCAGGTCGGCCACCGGCAGCTCGGCCGTCCGCGCGTCCGCGGCCGAGGTCTGCCACGGGTGCACCTCGAACCGGACCCACGCGGCGCCGTCGCGGGTGAACCGCTCGATGCCGAAGGCGTGGAGCGCCGAGGTGCGGGCGCCGGTGTCGATCTTGGCCTTGATCCAGGGGGTGTGGGCGGCGGGCAGGCCGACCCATTCGCGCCAGCCCACCAGCCCCGGGCGAGCGGCGCCGTCGTCGGTGGGGGGCACGCCGTGGGGGGCCGGGGCCGTGTGCTTAGATTCAGACACGCCCCTCATCCTCCCAGGAAAGCGGTCATGAAGCTCGCCATCCTCTCCCGTTCCCTGCGCGCCTACTCGACGCAGCGCCTGAAGACCGCGGCGCTCGAGCGCGGCCACGAGGTGAAGGTCCTGGACACCCTGCGCTTCGGCATCGACCTCAGCTCGGACGAGCCCGATCTGATGTTCCGCGGCCGCCCCCTCTCCGGCTACGACGCCGTGCTGCCGCGCATCGGCAACTCGGTGACCTACTTCGGCACCGCCGTGGTGCGCCAGTTCGAGCAGATGGACGTCTACACGCCCAACACGGCCGCCGGGATCATGAACTCGCGGGACAAGCTGCGGGCCACACAGATCCTCTCCCGCCACGAGATCGACATGCCCGCCACCGTGTTCGTGCGCAACCGCGGCGAGGTCTCCACGGCGATCGACACGGTGGGCGGGGCACCCGTGGTGATCAAGCTGCTCGAGGGCACCCAGGGCATCGGCGTGATCCTGGCGCCGACCAAGAAGGTGGCCGAGGCGATCATCGAGACGCTGCACGGCACCAACCAGCAGGTGCTCATCCAGCGGTTCGTGGAGGAGTCCAAGGGCAAGGACATCCGCGCGCTCGTGGTGGGGGACCGCGTGGTGGCCGCGATGCGCCGCCGGGCCCAGGGGGACGAGTTCCGCTCCAACGTGCACCGCGGCGGCACCGTGGAGCGCGTCGAGCTCTCGCCCGAGTACGCGGAGACCGCCGTGCGGGCGGCCCACATCATGGGCCTGCGCGTGGCGGGCGTGGACATGCTCGAGGGCGAGCACGGCCCGCTGGTCATGGAGGTGAACTCCTCCCCGGGGCTGCAGGGCATCGAGGCCGCCACGGACCTGGACGTGGCCGGCGCGATCATCGACTACGTCGCGGACCAGGCCGGCTTCCCCGACATCGACGTGCGCCAGCGCCTGGCCGTGTCCACCGGGTACGGGGTCGGTGAGATCACCGTGCACGCCGGCTCCGGCTGGGTGGGCCAGTCCATCGAGGACTCCGGGCTGCTCGCGAAGGACCTGCAGGTGCTCACCCTGCACCGCGGCACCTCCGTGTTCCCCAAC
>NZ_JBFAWH010000131.1:0-1372 GCF_040680235.1 Streptomyces sp. NPDC052101 | reverse complement strand
ACCACGGAGACGGAGAAGGTCCTCGCCGGCCTGTTCGCCGACATCCTCAACCTCGACCACGTCGGCATCGACGACTCCTTCTTCACCCTCGGCGGACACTCCCTGCTCGCCACCCGCCTCGCCGCCCGCATCCGCACCACCCTGGGCTGCGAACTGCCCATCCGCACCCTCTTCGAACACCCCACCGTCGCCGCACTCGCCAGGCAACTGCCCCAGCGGAAGAGTACGAGGCCGGCGCTGAGGCCCATGCGGCGTCCTTGATCAAAACCTGCCTACGTTGTCAGCATTCTTCGTCGCTGCCGAAGAATGCTGACAATGCAGATATTGCAACCTTGGCTTGTCCGCTAGCGTCCTGGCGTCATGGTCGAAAACGTCAAGGACTGGTGCTCGGTGAAGCTCCAGAGACTGAACCCTTGATTGAAGGATGGATGGCTACGTTGATTGACGGTAGTGAGTGGTTTCGCGTGCTGAAGCCTGTAGGCAATTCTTCGCTTCGACTCTTGTGTTTTCCGCACGCGGGAGGTTCTGCCAATTTCTTTCACCCATGGTCCCGCTTCGTTCCTGACGGGGTTGAACTGGTTGCGGCACGCTACCCAGGGCGCGAGGAGCGCATCTTGGACAGCTCCGCCACGAGCATGGGGGAGCTGGTTGAGGACCTTGCGCATGCTTGTGAGGCGTTCAAGGGGTCTGAATTGATCCTGCTCGGACACAGCATGGGAGCGTCCGTTGCGCACGAACTCGCCTTGACGCTAGAGGACAGAGACGTGGATCTACGAGGACTGATTGTTTCCGGGCGGGCTGGCCCTCAGGATCAATGCACCCGTGACGTTCGTGCGATGTCGGACGCGGAGCTGATGGAAGAGATTTGCGGGTTTGGCGGCACTGATCCGCGGGCCTTCCAGAGTGAGGAATTGAGGGAGCTCTTTCTGCCGCCCGTCCGGGCGGACTACGAACTCCTGCGTGCGTACGTTCCAACCATGGATGAGCGTCTCAGTGTCCCAGTTATGGCTTATTACGGCGACCAAGACCCCGACCTGAGTCCTGGAGCGGTCGGTTCATGGGAATCAGTTACCCGGTCCAGTTTCACCATGCGGGATTTCCCTGGCGGTCATTTCTATGTTTCTGAGCATGCTGGCGCTGTTCTCCAGGATGCCTTTTCTCGCCTTCTCCCCGTGACGGGTGTGGGGGCGCGCACCTCATTGTAAGTGATGTCGTTTCGAGGTGATATAAACTATTCAGGAAGGTTGAAGATGTCGTCTGCGCGCAAGAACTTGGTTGATGTTTGGCCGTTGTCTCCGTTGCAGGAGGGGATGTTTTTCCATGCTCTGTATGAGCGTGAGGGGGTGGATGTCTACACAGCTCAGGTTGCTTT
>NZ_JBFAWH010000130.1:0-1384 GCF_040680235.1 Streptomyces sp. NPDC052101 | reverse complement strand
GGGTCTGTAAAGCGAGCGGTGTAACTGGGCTTGATGTGGCTAGAGTTGGCCTGCGGTGAGGCGGCCATCAAAGGCCAGGTCGAAGGCGTTCATGGCGCCCTTCCATCGCATGGTCCAACGCTTCCGGCCGGCGCCGGTCGGGTCGAGGCTCATGACGGCCAAATAGACGCACTTGAGGGCGGCCTGCTCCGTCGGGAAGTGTCCGCGGGCACGGACGGCCTTGCGGATGCGTGCGTTGACACTCTCGATACTGTTGGTCGTGCACACAATCCGGCGTATTTCCGCATCGAACTGGAGGAACGGCGTGAACTCCGCCCAGCTCGACTCCCATAGGCGGACGATCGCCGGGTACTTCTTGCCCCAGGTCTCGGCGAACTCCAGGAACCTGGTCGTGGCCGCGTCCTCGGTCGGCGCGGTGTAGACGGGCTTGAGCGCCTTCGCGATCTTGTCCCAGTCCTGGCGGGCCGCATAACGGAACGAGGCCCGCAGGAGGTGAACTACACATGTTTGCACCACAGTTCGCGGCCAGACCTCACCGACCGCGTCGGGCAGGCCCTTCAGCCCGTCGCAGACCAGCATCAGGACATCATCGACGCCCCTGTTCTTGAGCTCGGACAACACCCGCATCCAGTGCTTCGCGCCCTCGCCGCCGTCGCCGGCCCACAGTCCGAGGATGTCGCGGTGCCCCTCGGCGGTGACCGCCAGAGCCACGTAGATCGGCCTGTTCGCTACTTGGCCATCGCGAATCTTGACGTTGATCGCGTCGATGAAGACGACCGGATAGACGCGGTCCAGCGGCCGGTTGGCCCATTCGGCCATGCCGTCCATCACCTTGTCGGTGATCGTGCTGATGGTCGTCTTGGACACGTTCGCGCCGTAGACCTCGGCCAGGTGCGAGGAGATCTCGCCGTGCGTGAGACCCTTCGCGGACAGCGACAGGACCATCTCGTCGACGCCGGTCAGACGGCGCTGCCGCTTCTTGACGATGGCTGGCTCGAAGGAGCCGTCCCGGTCCCGCGGCACGTCGATCTCGACCGGCCCGATGTCGGTCAGCACGGTCTTGGAGCGGGTGCCGTTGCGGGAGTTGCCGCCGTCCTTGCCCGCCGGGTCGTGCTTGTCGTAGCCGAGATGGTCGGTGATCTCGCCCTCCAGGGCGGACTCCAGCACCGTCTTGGTCAGCTGCTGCAGCAGCCCGCCCTCGCCGGTCAGCTGCAGACCCTTGCTCCGGGCCTGCGCGACGAGCTGGTCGATGAGCCTCTGCTCGACCGTCGCGGCATCCAGCGACGGTTCCGCCTGGTCATCGACGGTCACGGACTCGGTCACGGTGTCAGTCACTTGATGTCTCTTCCATGATCATCAATTACACCGGTGAGCGTACAGACCC
>NZ_JBFAWH010000129.1:0-1438 GCF_040680235.1 Streptomyces sp. NPDC052101 | reverse complement strand
CGCGCACCTCCTCGGCGAGTCCGCGCTCGGCGAGCAGATCCTCGACGCCCGCGGCGACGTCGTCGCGCACCCGCTCGTACTCCGTCTGGTCGGCGCCGACCGTCTTCTCGAGGGAGACCATGGCCAGCTTGGTGCGGTCGGTGAACTGCAGGTCCCCGGCGCGCTCATCGTTGAGGGCCCAGATCGCGTCACGGGTGTCCGCGTCGATGGCCATGTCCGGGTCGGTGCGGAGCCAGTCCGGGGCGGTGCCGTCCACGGTGACGTCGGGCAGGTCCCCGGGGGGCACCGCGGAGAACGGGAACCACACGGCGCCCTTCTCGCAGATCGCGTGGAAGGGAGCGTCGTCCGGGAGGCCCGCGTCGCGCAGCGGGGCGATCAGGTTGTGCAGGAGGAAGTCCGTGGAGCGGCCCGTGTTGAAGCCGACCGGCACCCCGCGCCTCGCGAGGCGGACGAGCACGTCGATGATCCCCTCCGGCACGGTCCGGGTCTCGGTGGAGGCCACGGGGGCGTCCACGTCCAGCAGGAGTCCTATCGGGGAGGAAGTGCGCATGCCCCCACCCTAGGCCGCGGTGGCCCGTGCCCGCGATGGGCCCGGCGGCTACGCTGACCCTGAGACCCGCCCCGCCCGGGGCACACCCCCGACGATCACCCCACGGGAGCACCCATGAGCACCGCCACCGACCTCGGCCCGTCCCGCAGCCCCTTCGGCCCCGACGCCGCGGCGCGCGTCCCCAGCTCGGGGACGGGGCTGTCCTCGACGGGCGGCCGGGTGGCCATGCTCGTGGTCGTGATCCTCGCGGTCGTGGCCGCGTTCCTGGGCTCCGGCGTCGTCGGCGGCCTGACCCCCGTGGCCGAGGCCGCGGGCGGCTGGCTCGGCCCGGACGCCACCTGGGTCTCCCCGGCGACCCCCGCGTTCGGCATCTGGTCCGTGATCTACGCGGGGCTGCTGGCGTACGCCGTGTGGCAGTTCCTCGCCTCGGCCCAGTCCGCCCGTCACGACCGCCTGCGACCGTGGATCCTGGTCTCGGTGCTGCTCAACGCCGCGTGGATCTGGACGGTGCAGGCCGGGCTGCTGGGGCTGAGCGTCGTGGTGATCGCGCTGCTGCTGACGTGCCTGGCGTGGATCCTGGTGCTCCTCGAATCCGTCCGCGCGCACAGCTGGGGGGAGCGGATCCTCCTGGACGGGGTGCAGGGCCTGCATCTGGGCTGGGTCTCGATCGCCGCCGTGGCGAACCTGGCCGCGTGGCTGGCCTCGACCGGCGTCGTCGGCGATCCGGGGCAGTCGTCCCTCTGGGCGAAGGTGATGCTCGTGGTGGCCGTGCTGATCGGCGCGTTCACGGCCGTGTACAACGGCGGCCGCCCGGCTCCGGCGTTCGCGCTCGCGTGGGGTCTGGTGTGGATCGGCGTCGGCCGCGCGGACGGCACGGGGCTGCTCTCG
>NZ_JBFAWH010000128.1:0-1459 GCF_040680235.1 Streptomyces sp. NPDC052101 | reverse complement strand
TGCGCGTCGTTGCCGATGGCGACGGCGAGCGGCGCGTCCCGGCACGCCAGCAGCTGGTAGGGGGCGATCGAGGGGTGGTCGTTGCCCATCCGCCGCGGGACGACGCCGGCGCCGAGCCATGCCTGGCCCTGGTTGGCGAGCGCCCCCTGCAGCGAGGAGAGCAGGTTCAGCCGCAGGTGGGCGCCTTCCCCGGTGCGTTCGCGGCGCAGCAGCGCGGCGAGCACGCCGGCGGTGAGGTCCTTGGCCGTGAGCACGTCCACGAGGGCGACGCCCGCCTTCATCGGGGCGTCCGGTTCGCCGGTGATGCTCATGAGCCCGCCCGCGGCCTGGACGATGAAGTCGTAGCCGGGCAGATCCCGGCCCTCGCGGTCGCCGAAGCCGGAGACGGCGGCGTAGACCACGGACGGGTTCTCCCGCGCGACGTCGTCGTAACCCAGGCCGAGGCGCTCCATGGTGCCGGGCTTGAGGTTGTGGACCACGACGTCGGCCCGGGCGGCCAGGGCGGCGGCCCGCCGCTGGTCCTCGGGGTCCTTCAGGTCCCAGCCGACCGACTCCTTGTTGCGGTTCACGGACTCGAAGTAGGTGGCGCTCGTCGCCGAGCGGGGCGGGGCCCAGCCGCGGGTGTCGTCGCCGCGCTCGGGGTGCTCCACCTTGATGACGCGCGCCCCGAGGTCCGCCAGCGTCATGGTGGCGAGCGGGCCGGCGAGGACGCGGGAGAAGTCGGCGACGAGGACGCCGTCGAGGGGGAGCGAGGCCGGGGAGGGGGCGGTGGTGGCCGGGGGCACGGCGGACTCCTCACTGTGGCGGACGACACGACGACGGGGTTCCACCCAAGCACCGTGCTCGCGTTCCGTCCAATGACTCTGGGGCGGGTCACTGACGTGCGTGAGTCATCGGTGCCGGGCGGTCCGGGGCGGCCGGGAGAGGTGGGCGCGGGGAGGACCCGGGGCCGCGGGCAGAGGCTGTCAACTTCGCCGTCCCCAGATCCGGGCACCTTGTCCACAGGAGTTGTCCACAGATGTGGAGGGTGTGGACGACGGTGTGGATAGGCCTGTACCAGGCGGTGTGATGAGGGCGCAAACGAGGGTGCTGTCAAGTTGGATCGACGGGGCCGAGAGGGGGGTGGAGAAACTTCCTCCACAGCCCTGGAGATCGCATCGTCCCAGGTCAGAGCCGGATTCTGGGAGTGGTCGCGCGGTTGTCCCCAGCGTGGTCCCCAGGCGATCCACACGACACGCCGCCGAATCCACACGTTGTCCACAAGGCCTGTGGGAAACGCGGTTGCCCAGCCTCCACGGCGCGCGTAGTGTCGCGTGGTATCCCCAACGCGAGGGCGGGTATTGGCCGCAGGTGACCACTGACAGGCGCGCATCCGCTCGGACCGTCGCCCCGGGGACCGTCGCACCGTCCGCCTGCAGGAGGGTGCGGCGGCACAGGCGGTGACAACAGAGGAATCAGG
>NZ_JBFAWH010000127.1:0-1502 GCF_040680235.1 Streptomyces sp. NPDC052101 | reverse complement strand
CCCCCATCCTGATCCGCACCGCCGACATCGACGCCAGGGGGCAGCTGCGCGTCCCGGTCGGCGCCAGAGGAGCCCGAGCCCGCGGCAGAACCGGCGGCCGACCATCTCGGCTCTCCGCGGACCAGGTGCGCACCGCACGCCGGCTCTACGAACAGCAGGACATGACCGTCGCGCAGATCGGCGATGTCCTCGGCGTCAGCCGCACCACCATCTACCGGACGCTCGCGAAGCACGCCGAACCCGTCGCCCGCCGACGCGCAAAGCCCTCACCGACGATGTAGCCGGTCATGGACGCGAGCGAGCGGTGGCGAATCCTTCGACTGCACGTCGAGGACGCAATCCCGCTTGCCACTCTGGCCCGCAGCACGGGCGTCACCGAGCGCACCCTGCAACGCTGGCTCGCCCGCTACCGGACAGGCGGATACGCCGCCCTCGCCGACGACGCTCGCGCCGACCATGGCGTCCGACGCACAGCACCGGAACTCGTCCGCCTGGTCGAAGGGCTTGCGCTCACCAAGCCGCGGCCGTCGATCGCCACCATTCACCGTCAGGTTGGCGTCCACTGCGCTGAACGGGGACTGCCGTCGCCGTCGTACTCCGCCGTGCGGTCGATCGTGAACGGGCTCGATCCCGGAATGGTGACGCTCGCACTCGAGGGGCCAGCGTCATACCGTGACAAACACGAGCTGCTGCTCCGACGTCGCGCGGACCGCCCGAACGCGATCTGGCAGGCGGACCACACGATGCTTGACCTGCTCATCGTCGGGCCCAACGGCAAGCCCGCACGGCCGTGGTTGACGGTGATCCTCGACGACTACTCCCGCGCGATCTGCGGGTACATGGTGTTCCTCGGTGCCCCGTCAGCGGCGAACACCGCGCTCGCGCTGCGCCAAGCGATCTGGCACAAGCCGGAACCGGACTGGCCCGTCTGCGGGATCCCGGACGTGCTCTACACGGACCACGGGTCCGACTTCACCAGCCATCGTCTCGGCGACACCGCCGCTGTGCTGCACCTCCGCATCATCCACTCGCAGGTCGCCCGGCCCCAGGGGCGCGGGAAGATCGAGCGGTTCTTCGGCACGATCAACACCGAACTGCTCCCAACGCTCCCCGGCCATTTCGCAGCCGGATCCTCGGCGCCGACGCCGGCGCTGGATCTCGGCGGCGTCGACAGTGCCATCAGCACGTTCATCCGCAGCTACAACGCCCGCACCCACCGCGAGCTCCGGACGAGCCCACTGCACGCGTGGATTGCAGACGGGTGGCTGCCACGGCTCCCGGAGTCCCTTGAACAGCTCGACGGGTTCCTGCTCACCGTCCCCACGACGCGGGTCGTGCAGCGCGATGGCATCCACTTCGAGGGCCTCCGCTACACCGCGGCCACTCTCGCGCCGTTCGTCGGTAGCACCGTGAGTGTCCGGTACGACCCACGCGACGTCACCGAGATCCGCGTCTTCCACCGCGACGTGTTCCTCTGCACCGCGATCAGCACCGAGCACCAG
>NZ_JBFAWH010000126.1:0-1588 GCF_040680235.1 Streptomyces sp. NPDC052101 | reverse complement strand
CTCAAAACCCTCACCACCCAACCCCACACCGGCGGCCTCACCCCCTCAGACCTCACCCTCCTCAACCTCACCCAAAACGACATCGACGAACTCGAGCACACTTCAGCGAGTCACATCGGAGATGTTTGGCCGTTGTCTCCGTTGCAGGAGGGGATGTTTTTCCATGCTCTGTATGAGCGTGAGGGGGTGGATGTCTACACAGCTCAGGTTGCTTTGGAGCTGAGTGGTGTGGTGTCTGCCGAGGGGTTGAAGCGCGCGTGTGGGGTGTTGTTGGAGCGGCACGCGAATTTGCGGGCTGGTTTCCGTTCGGTGAAGTCGGGGTCTGCTGTTCAGGCTGTTTTCAGGGAGGTGGAGCTGGATTGGCGTGATGTGGATCTGGGGGGTTTGCCGGCGGGGGAGCGGGATGCAGCGCTGTCGGGGTTGCTGCGTGAGGAGCGGGAGAGGCGTTTCGATCTGGCGCGTCCGCCGTTGATCCGTTTCCTGCTGGTGAGACTCGCTGATGACCGGTACAGCTTTGTGGTCAGCAATCATCACATTGTGCTGGATGGTTGGTCGATGCCATTGCTGGTGCAGGAGCTGTTTGTTCTGTATGGCAATGGCGGGGATGTCTCGGCGCTTCCGCGGGTGACGCCTTATAAGGAGTATTTGTCGTGGCTTGCGGGGCAGGACCGGGCGCAGGCGGCTGAGGCGTGGCGGCAGGCTCTGGCCGGTCTGGAGGAGCCGTGCCGGCTGGCGCCGGTGGGTCGTGGCCGTGAGCTGACCAGTCCTGAGCGGATCGAGGTTGAGGTCGAGGAGGAGGCCACGCTCCGGCTGGAGGGGTGGGCGCGTTCCCGTGGGCTGACGATGAACACGTTGGTACAGGGAGTGTGGGCTGTTCTTCTGGGGTCTTTGACCGGGCGGGATGATGTGGTGTTCGGAGCGACTGTCTCCGGGCGTCCGCCGGAGGTCGCCGGCATGGAGAGCATGGTCGGCCTGTTCATCAATACGGTGCCGGTACGTGTGCGGGTCGATCCGTCGCAGACGCTGGAGGGCTTTTTCCGGCAGCTTCAGGACGGGCAGGCTCGTCTGATGCCACATCAATATGTGGGGCTGACTGAGATCCATGAGCTGGCGGGGGTGGGCGAGCTCTTCGACACGCTGACGGTTTTCGAGAACTATCCCCTTGACGCGGGCCGGCTGAGCGAGTCACTGGGAGAGGTGGCGATCATTGGGGCGCAGGCACATGATGCCACCCACTATCCAATGACCATTGTGGCCACGTTGCAGGCGCACCGACTGCATCTGCGGTTCGACTACATGCCCGACCTCTTCGACCGGGAAGCAGCCGTAACGCTGACCCGACGGTTCGCCCGAGTACTGGAGCAAGTCACCAACAACACCACCACAATCGGCATCAGCGAACTCGACCTTTTCGACCGTTCCGAGCACCGGCTAGTGACATCTCGCCTGGGCTCGTCCATGAGAGGCATTGAGGCAGTCCTTGTCGCACATGCGCAGGTCGGGCAGGCCGCGGCGATCGTGCGGGAGGACACTCCCGCCGACAAGCAGATCACCGCCTACCTCACCCCCGCCCCCGGCCGAACCGTCA
>NZ_JBFAWH010000125.1:0-1651 GCF_040680235.1 Streptomyces sp. NPDC052101 | reverse complement strand
TGGTGTGCCGCACCCGCACGCCGAGCACGAAGATCCCGAGGCAGCACACCGCGAAGGTCCCGTAGGCCAGCAGGGTCAGGGAGTCCTCCGGCACGAACGCCCACCCGGCCTGCGCGGCGGTCACGTCCCACGCGTGCCACACGCTGGACAGGCCCGGACCGCGCTCGCCGGAGAAGGTGAAGAACACGGACCACGCCTGGAAGTTCACGGCCATGAGCGGCACGTTGACCGCCGCCCACGCCGCCACCGTGCCCCCGGCCGCGAGCAGGAACGGCCGCCACCGCCGCGAGCGCACCGCCAGGATCAGCAGCGGCCCCAGGATCAGCAGCGGATACAGCTTCATGGCCGCGCCGAGGCCGAACAGCACCCCCGCCGTCAGGGACCGGTCGCGCGACCACGCGTACATGCCGCACGCCAGCAGGGCCACGGCCCACAGGTCCCAGTTGATGGTGCCGGCCAGCACGATCCCCGGGGCCACGGCCACCATGAGCCCGTCCGTCCACCGGCGCCCCGCCATCCGAACGGTCAGCACCGCGACGACGGCCCACAGCACCACCACGAATCCGAGGTTCACGAGCCAGAACACCACCGTGCCCTGCTCCGGCGAGAACGGCAGCGCCTGCGTGATCCAGGCCGCCACCGAGCCCACGACGGACATCAGCACGGGGTACTCGAACGTGGAGCCCGCCCGGAACGGCGCCCACGGGTCCGCCGCGAACCCCCGCCCGCCGTAGAGCGCGGCCCAGTCCGAGTAGCAGCCCGCGTAGTAGACGTCCGGAGCGCCCCAGCCGTGCAGCAGGCACGGCGACTTCTGCAGCACGGTCACGACGGCGGCCAGAGCCACCAGCAGCCCCGTCAGTGCCACGGGCCCGGCCCAGGAGCCGGTCCCCCGCCCCGGGCCGTTCGCCGCGAGGCCGCCGGCGAGCTGGAAGCGGCCGCCGCGCTCACCGGGGGCGGGCAGGGCCCCGGACGGTGCGCTGTCAGCGGAACGCCCGGCGGGGGCGCCCGGGGCGGTCACGGCGTCGCTCGGGGCGCCGTCCGCGGCGTGAGTGGGCGGCTCGCTGGGGGTCGCGGCATGCGCGGGGGCCGGTCTCATGCCCCCCATCCTAGGAAGCCCCCCGGACACCGGACGGGCGGGGCCGCCGTCGTCGGTCGTAGACTGGCGGGGTTGATCCCCGGGTGAGCGCCCCGCCGAACGGTGTGGGCCCCCCTGCGCGCGCCGCGTGCCCGCACCCGTTCCGGACAGTCGAGGAGAGAACCAGACCGTGGCCACCAATCCCATCCGCGTCGCCATCGCCGGCGTGGGCAACTGCGCAACATCCCTCATCCAGGGTGTGGAGTACTACCGCGAGGCGAAGGCCACGGACACGGTCCCAGGCCTGATGCACGTGCAGTTCGGCGACTACCACGTGTCCGACCTCGAGTTCGTGGCCGCGTTCGACGTGGACGCGAAGAAGGTCGGCCTGGACCTGTCCGAGGCCATCACCGCCTCCGAGAACAACACCATCAAGATCGCGGACGTGCCCCACGCGGACGTCACCGTCCAGCGCGGCCCCACCCTGGACGGCCTCGGCAAGTACTACGCCGAGACCATCGAGGAGTCGGAGGCCGAGCCCGTGGACGTGGCCCAGGCCCTCCGCGACGCGGAGGT
>NZ_JBFAWH010000124.1:0-1653 GCF_040680235.1 Streptomyces sp. NPDC052101 | reverse complement strand
CCGTTGTTGATCGACATGGTCGCAGGGTAGTCGGACGCAAGTCCCGTCCCGCCGGTCGCGGGTTCGATCCCCGCAGGGCCCACCGGAGAGCGGCCCCTGACCAGGCATGACGCCCAGTCAGGGGCCATTGTCATGCCCGCGCGGACCTGGCCTATCCAGCGAAAACCCAGCATTTTCGATCCGACGTCACCCCTCCACATCTCGGAAGAAGTCGGCCAGGACGGCCTTCATGTCCGCCGCCTCCGGAGCTTTCGCCTGATAGTGCGCTGCCGTCACGGCTTCCGAGGCGCGCCCCAGGGACGCCGACGACGCCACAAGCCCCCGGATGTCTGCGTTTCGTGTCGGGGCCGCCCTCCGCATCGTGTCCGGATGGACCACCCGAAGCCGATGGTTCGCATGGCCGTGCGCCACTGCTTCCGGAAGTTGGATGGGTCCCGCACGGTCCCCGTCGCCGACGGAAACACTACGCCGAGCTCCGTCATCCGCTCCCAGCGGCTCGCAACATGTCCGCCGCCGGGGCCACTGTGTAGCCCTGGACAGCGCGAGCCGACTTCGGATGATCCCGACGCACTACGCCCCGGAGACGCGGCACCCTGTGGCGCTAGGGCGTGTCCGACAATGGTTTGGACCATGCGAGTGCAGCGCTCAGGGCCACCGCGATCCGGTAGTCGATCACGTACTTGTCATGCCTGGTCGTTAGTCCCGTTACTGCTTCAGGCGCGCGGACTGAGGCTCTAGGACGTTACGGCCTTTGTACACGGCCCCGTCGAGGCCAATAGACCGCTCGCGGCCTGGATCGCGGCGTCCGCAGTGACCCTGCTGGTTCGACGGCTCGGGGTCACTGCTGTGATGCCGCGGGCCCGCAGATCGGAACGGATCGTCCAGCAGGAGTAGGCCTTGTCGCCCAGCACCATGTTCGGGCGGGTCCGGGGCCGACCCACCGGCCGGTGTGCGCGCGGCTGCTCAGCAGGGGAGCCGTGATGGGCCAATTCCTTGCCTGGCTGGGGTGTGATCGGGCTGGCGAACGACATGCCTGCACCGTCGACGAGCTGATGGTTCTTCGTGCCCAACCCGCCATGCGAGGGCACGATCCCGTGATCGGCAGGGCCACCCCGCAGATTCTTGTAGTTCGATCCGCCCCCTGTGTGGCGGGTGATGGTTCTGACGTGCAGGTCTGGCGGTATCAGATGGCTTCGAGGGCCAGACGTCCATTAGTGGCGGGTTCCCGTTGACGGCCCATCGAGCCCTTAGATTTTATTGGACTTCGACCGATTGCACTTCCAGCACAGCGCTTGCAAGTTTTCTCCTGTCGTCAGGCCACCTCGAGAGACCGGGATGATGTGGTCCACCTCAAGCAGAAGGTGGGGCTCGGCATAAGTACTAACCCCGCAGTTCTGACAAGTGAAGTTATCTCGATCCTTAATGTGATGGCGGAGCTTGGACGTCATGAGGGCCCGCTGACCCGCGGCCGACTTCCGAAACTTGATACGAGCCGACATCGTATCGATGAGGGCGTCGAGGGCTTGGGAGTTCAAGACCACATTGGTTCGTTCGCTGCTATTGCCACCCGCGCTGACGTACTCAAAGGTGTATGTCTCATACGGGATCGTAATGGGGGAAATCTCCACCCCGACCTGTTCCATAAACTCGTCC
>NZ_JBFAWH010000123.1:0-1670 GCF_040680235.1 Streptomyces sp. NPDC052101 | reverse complement strand
CTCGCGGTGGCCGCCGCGGCTCCGGCCGTTCCCGAGCCCGCGGCTCCACCGAAGGCTCCCGCACCGCCCGGCAAGGCCACTGAACTGCTCGCCGGCGTCAGTGTCCTGCTCGCCGCCTGGTCGTTCGCCCTCCCCTTCGTGTTCGGGCTGGGCCCGCGGCAGGTGCCGTGGTGGCGCGAGGTCTTCGACGTGAACCACGAGGCCAACCTCACCGCGTGGTGGAGCTCGGGCCTGCTCCTGCTGGGGGCCGCGGGCTTCACCACGGTGGGTCTCGTGCGCCGCGCCCTGGGGGCGGACCGGCGGCCGAGCCTGCTCGCGTGGCTGACCCCCGCGGCCCTGCTGGCGGCCATGAGCCTGGACGAATCGACGCAGCTCCACGAGCAGGCCGGCCAGCTGTGGGAGGTCCTGCCGTTCGCGGGGGAGAACCCGCTGCCCGCGTTCCAGTGGCTCATCC
Source organism: Streptomyces sp. NPDC052101 (assembly GCF_040680235.1). Lineage (NCBI taxonomy): Bacteria > Bacillati > Actinomycetota > Actinomycetes > Kitasatosporales > Streptomycetaceae > Streptomyces > Streptomyces sp. NPDC052101. Next base: position 1,216 of record NZ_JBFAWH010000123.1, on the reverse strand, counting down.
TCGGCGCGCCGGCCGCGATCATCGTCCTCGGGCTGCTCGCGCTGTGCACCGTCGCCCTGCCCCGCCGGACCCGAGCGCTGACGGTGGCGGGCGGCGCGGTGTTCTTCGTCGGCGCGATCGTCCTCGAGGCGGTGCCGCTCGTCTTCGGGATCGGGCGCAGCACCCTGGCCTACCACGTCGCGACGCACGCGGAGGAGCTGACCGAGATGATCGGGGCGTCCGTGCTCGTGGTGGCCCCGTGGGCCCACCTGCACCTGCGGCCTGCGCCGGGCCATCTGCAGGTGACCGCCGACGGCGTCCCGGACGTCGGCGCGGACGACGTCGTCCTCGGCGCGGGCCCCGGCCCCGCGGCTAGACTCGACGACTGTGACTGACGCCCGCGCCCCGTACTACCTGACCACGGCCATCTCCTACCCGAACGGCGAGCCGCACATCGGCCACGCCTACGAGTACATCGCCTCGGACGCGATGGCCCGCTTCCAGCGGCTCGACGGGCGGGATGTGCGCTTCCTGACCGGCACGGACGAGCACGGCCAGAAGATGGAGCAGACGGCGCAGCAGCAGGGCGTGAGCGCCCTCGAGCTGGCCACGCGCAACGCCGCCGTCTTCAAGGAGATGGACGACGACGTCCTGGACATCTCCTACGACCGCTTCATCCGCACCACGGACACGGACCACGCCGAGGCCGTCCGCGAGATCTGGCGGCGGATGGAGGCCAACGGGGACATCTACCTCGGCTCCTACGCCGGCTGGTACTCCGTGCGGGACGAACGCTACTTCGGCGAGGACGAGACCGAGGTGGGTCAGGACGGGGTGCGCCGCGCCGTCGAGACCGGCACCGAGGTGACGTGGACGGAGGAGGAGTCCTATTTCTTCCGCCTGTCCAAGTACCAGCAGCCGCTGCTGGACCACTACCGCGAGCACCCGGACTTCGCCGCCCCCCGGTACCGCTTCAACGAGGTCATCCGCTTCGTGGAGGCCGGGCTCGAGGACCTGTCCATCTCCCGGACCTCCTTCCAGTGGGGCATCGACCTGCCGGCGCCCGCGGACCCCGACGCCGCCGACGCCGACCGGCGCGCCGACCACGTCACCTACGTCTGGGTCGACGCGTTGACGAACTACCTCTCCGGCGCGGGCTGGCCGGCGGAGGACCCGGAGGCGTTCGCGCGCTACTGGCCGGCGGACCTGCACGTGATCGGCAAGGACAGCTCCCGGT
>NZ_JBFAWH010000122.1:0-1687 GCF_040680235.1 Streptomyces sp. NPDC052101 | reverse complement strand
GCGAGTACGGTCCCGGTGATCGGCTTCCGGGAGAGAACGACCTGATCGCCGGACGGATCCTGGACGCGCAGGAGGCCCTCGAGCTCAAGCTCGTCACCGAGCTGCACGAGCCGGAGGCCCTCCTCGACGCCGCCGACGCCCTCGCCGACCGCATCGCGCAGCAGGACCCGCTGGCGGTGCGGCTGTCCAAGCGCGTCTTCCACCTCCCCCGCGAGGCCCACCCCCACGTGGACGAGATCGCGCAGGCCATCCTGTTCGAGTCCGAGGCCAAGTTCGAGCGCATGCAGGCGTTCCTCGACCGCAAGAAGAAGTGAGGACTGACATGACCGATCAGCAGCACACCCCTGATGCCGCGCCGTCCTCCGTGCCCGCCGTCGTCGGCGTCCTCGGCGGCGGCCGGATGGGTGGCGGCATCGCCCACGCGTTCCTCGTCTCCGGCTCGTCCGAGGTGGTCGTCGTCGAGCGCGACCCGCGGTCGGCCGAGGCCGCCAGGGAGCGCATCGAGGCCGACCTGGCCGCCTCCCTGGACCGCGGCAAGATCGACGGCGACCTGGACGAGTGGGCGCAGCGCCTGACCGTCACCGTGGACCGCGCCGACTTCGCCCGCTGCGACCTCGTGGTCGAGGCCGTGTTCGAGGACATGCAGGTGAAGATCGAGGCGCTCACCGACGTCGAGGCCCACCTGCGCGAGGACGCCTGGCTGGCCAGCAACACCTCCTCCCTCTCCATCGACGAGATCGCCACGCACCTGCAGCGCCCCGAACGCTTCTGCGGCCTGCACTACTTCAACCCGGTGCCCGCCTCGAAGCTCGTGGAGGTCGTGATCGGCGAGCAGACCGGTGCGGAGCTCCAGGCCCTGTCCACCGAGTGGGTCCGCGGGCTCGGCAAGACCCCCGTCGTCGTCAAGAACGCCCCGGGCTTCGCCTCGTCGCGCCTGGGCGTGGCGATCGCGCTCGAGGCCATCCGCATGGTCGAGGAGGGCGTGGCCTCCCCCGAGGACATCGACGCCGCCATGGTGCTCGGCTACAAGTTCCCGGTCGGCCCGCTGGCCCTGACCGACATCGTGGGCCTGGACGTGCGCCTGGGCATCGCGGAGTACCTCGAGTCCCAGCTGGGTGAGCGCTTCGCCCCGCCGCAGCTCATGCGAGACATGGTGGCCCGCGGCGAGCTCGGCCGGAAGTCCGGCAAGGGCTTCTTCGACTACCGCTGAGCCCCCGGGGCGAGCGCTTTCGAACGTGAGATAGGCCCTATCTCACGTTCGAAAGCGCCCATTCCCCCGATATCACGTTCGAAAGTGCGGGGGCGGGGCGGGCGCGGCTAACGTGGCGGGCATGGACGAGCCCACGCTGCTGCGCATCGCCCGCGACCGCGCCCTCGAGCTGCCGGGCAGCGCCGCGTCGCACCCCTTCGGCCCGGACACCGAGGTCGTGAAGGTGCAGGGGAAGCTGTTCGTGGTGTTCATCGACCACGACGGGCGCCGCCTCGTGAACGTCAAGGCCCGCCCGGAGGACGGCGCCCAGCTGCGCGCGGCCCTGCCCGCGGCGATCACGCCCGGCTATCACACGGACAAGCGGCACTGGCTCAGCCTGGCCACGCACCCGGACCTCGACGAGCAGCTCGTCCGGGACCTCGTCACGGAGTCGTACCTGCTGGTCGAGGCGAGGCTCCCCCGCACCCGGCGCCCCGA
>NZ_JBFAWH010000121.1:0-1716 GCF_040680235.1 Streptomyces sp. NPDC052101 | reverse complement strand
GGCACGGCCTCCCGCGAGACCGACAAGCTCGCCGGTCTTCCCCGGCCGGGGTCAGGTCCCGTAAGCGGGAGATCCCGAGTCGGTGCAGCCACCGTCCCACGGTACGAAGACACACCCGGTGGCCCTCGGAGACGAGGTGGTGATGGATGCGCCGTGCGGACCACTTGCGCTCCCGCCGCAGGGCGTGGATCTGGGCGACCAGGACCGGGTCGAGCTGGGCAGGTGAACGGTGCGGCCGGCTGGGCAGGTCCTGAAGGCCGGCTTCTCCCTGGGCGCGGTAGCGGGCGACCCAAGTGGCCACCGTGGGCCGGCTCACCCGGAACTCGGCGGCCACGTGGGCCTGCGGGATCCCGTCGTGCAGGTGGCGGTGGACCATCCTGAGACGGCCGGTCGGGGTCAGGGGTGCGTTAGCGTGAGTCATGAGTGGGTCTTCTCGGGCAGGTCGGTGGTGTAGGAACTTCCATCCTGCGGGAGAGGCCCACTCGTCTCATCTCAGCCCGTACCCCGTGGCAAGAACCTCATGACCCACAACACCTAGGGCATGTCTGACAATCGTTTGGACCATGCGATCACAGCATTCAGCACCACAGCGGACCGGTAGACGATCGCGTACTTGTCATACCGGGTCGCCAGACCCCGCCACTGCTTCAGGTGCGCGTACTGACGCTCGATGACGTTGCGGCCCTTGTAGGCGTCCGCGTCGAGGCTGACGGGGCGCCCGCCGCGGGCACCGCGCCGTCTGCGGTGGCCCTGCTGGTCGGCCGGTTCGGGGATGACCGCTTTGATCCCACGGGCACGTAGGTGGGTGCGGATCGCCCGGGAGGAGTACGCCTTATCGCCCAGCACGGCCTCGGGGCGGGTCCGGGGCCGCCCTACTGGCCGGGTCACGCGCAGCTGCGCCAGAAGAGGAAGCAGCATCGGGGAGTCCCCTGCCTGGCCGGGGGTGATCAGGCTGACCAGCGGCAGCCCGGTCCCGTCCACGAGCTGATGGATCTTCGTGCTCAGCCCGCCACGGGAGCGCCCGATGCCGTGATCGGCCGGCTCCTCACGCGGATTCTTGTAGTTCGATCCATCCCCCTGTGTGGCGGGTGATGTTCGTCGCGTGCTGGTGGGCGCGGGCGATCGTGGAGTCCACCGAGACCGACCAATCGATCAGGCCTTCGGCGTCAGCGGCGGCGGTCAGCGTGGCCAGCACCGTGTCCCATGTGCCCTCTTCGGCCAAGCGCCGATGCCAGGTCCACACGGTCTGCCAGGGCCCGTAGACCTCGGGCAGATCCCTCCAAGCGATTCCGCACCTGTATCGGTAGATGATCGCCTCCACCATGGTGCGGGCGTCGGCGAACGGCCTGCCGGCGCGGCCGGTCCGGGTCGGGAGCATCGGGGCGATCAACTCCCATTGGGTGTCAGAGAGCATCTGGAACCGGGACATGTCCCCAGGGTCTCAGCTGACTCGTGCATCTATTCTCAGACACGCCCTAGGGGGCCGTGGGGTGGCCGGGGCTTGCCCTCGGTCGACGACGACGTACCTTGGAAGGAGGACACACATCCTGTGTCACACCCCTCTCACGTTTCGGAGCATCCCATGTCAGAGTCCACGTCGGCAGCGCCCCAGCCGTCCCAGTCCGTCCCCTCCCGCCGCCGAGTCGCCAGCAGCCTCGCGTGGGCGGTGCCGACCGTCGTCGCCGCCGCCGCTGCCCCCGCCGAGGCGGCCAGCCC
>NZ_JBFAWH010000120.1:0-1745 GCF_040680235.1 Streptomyces sp. NPDC052101 | reverse complement strand
AAGGTTCTCGCCGGCCTGTTCGCCGACATCCTCAACCTCGACCACGTCGGCATCGACGACTCCTTCTTCACCCTCGGCGGACACTCCCTGCTCGCGGTGTCGCTGATCGAGCGTATGCGGGAGCACGGCATAGGTATCGATGTACAGACGCTCTTCGCGGCTCCGACAGTGGCGGCTCTTGCGAGAGCCGCACGTTCGCGTGAGGTCAACGTGCCGGCAAACGGGATCCCGCCGGGGAGTGACGAAATCACCCCCGACATGGTTCCGCTGGCGGACCTCACACAGGACGAAATCAAAAGCATAGCGACTTACATCACTGATGGCCCGCGAAACATAGCTGACATTTACAGCTTGGCACCCCTTCAGGAGGGCATTTTCTTCCATCATCTGATGAAGGAAAAAGACGGCCCTGATGTCTACGAGGTCCCTGCGGTGCTCCGCTTCGAGAGCCGCGACTTGCTTGACAAGTTCGTCGATGCCTTCCAAGTGTTGGTGGATCGTCATGACGTCTTCCGTACGGCCGTTGTGTGGGAGGGGTTGAGGGAACCCGTCCAGGTTGTCGTACGGCACGCAAGGGTTCCAGTGATAGAGAGCCGCACCCCGATCGATGGGCCGAACCTGATTGGGCAGTTGACCGCCCTCGACAATTCGTCATTGGACATACGCGAGGCGCCCATGGCGAAAGTTCAGGTCGCTCCTGAAGCCGGAACAGGTCGCTGGCTCGCACTTCTGCGCATGCATCACCTGACCCGGGACCACTCATCACTGGACATTATGCTGCGGGAGATCCGCTGCCTCATGAGCGGACGCGGCGTCGAACTGCCGGAACCTCTCCCGTACCGGAACTTCGTCGCTCAGGCCCGCTTGGGAGTGCCGCGTGAAGACCATAAAGCTTACTTCACTCGGCTTTTGGCCGATGTGAATGAACCAACCGCACCATATGGCGAATTGCAGATTCGAGAAGATGGTTCTTCTGCCCATAGTGACGAGTGCCGATTGGATCCCCAGGTTGTACAACGTCTACGCAGGGAGGCACGCCGGCTAGGGGTGAGCCTGGCAGCGCTGTTGCATGTGGCGTGGACGCGAGTACTCGCTTCCCTGTCCAGCCGGGACGATGTGGTCTTCGGCACCGTCCTGTTGGGTCGTATGCAAGCCGGGTTGGGTGGTGACCGTGTGCCGGGACTGTTCATCAACACCCTGCCGGTCCGCTCCGCCGTCGGCCCAGTCAGTGTGGCTGAAGCTGCGCAGGCCATGCACGCCCAGCTCGCTGAACTGCTGAGGCACGAGCACGCACCCCTGTCCCTGGCCCAAGGGGCGAGTGGCATAGAGGGGCAGGTTCCTCTGTTCACGTCACTACTGAACTATCGGCACAGTCCCGGTCTGTACGAGCAGAGGGACCAGATCGGCATCGAGGGTGTAGAACTGCTGTGCGCGAAAGAGCGCACAAACTACCCGCTGGTGGTGTCAGTAGATGACACTGGCGACGAGATCGGACTCACGGTTCAGGCTGTGTCTCCTATCCAGCCTTCCGCCGTATCGGCCTATATGGCTACTGCCATAAGCGACCTTGTGGCACGCCTCGAGACCGCACCGGATGCACCGCTCGAAAGCCTTCGGGTGCTCAGCAGCTCAGAGCAGGAAAAGCTACTGACCGAGTGGAACGACACCGGTGTGGATGTCCCCGAGCGCACCCTGCCGGAGCTGTTCGAGGCGCAGGCGGAGCGGACGCCGCAGGCGACCGCGGT
>NZ_JBFAWH010000119.1:0-1781 GCF_040680235.1 Streptomyces sp. NPDC052101 | reverse complement strand
CGCCTGGTCATCGACGGTCACGGACTCGGTCACGGTGTCAGTCACTTGATGTCTCTTCCATGATCATCAATTACACCGGTGAGCGTACAGACCCTGAGAACGCGGTGCTCCCGGAGATAGAAACAACTGTCATGCCATGGACTCCAGATGCCCGCGGCGTTATGCGGCGGCGGGCTGGACGGTCAGTGTGCGCGTGGCCGTGTCGATCGTGGCCTCAGTACCGAGCGGGATAGTTGGAGGGTGCGCACCGTGTCCAATGGGAAGCCCGCCAAGGACTGGAACGTCCAAGGGGGCGAGTCGGTCGCGCAAGATGTCAACGAGGCCCCATCCTCCCAGCGCGGGGTCAGCCGCCGACTGACCGAAGCCGAGGCACTGGCCGAGTTCGACGCCGCGCAGTCCATCCAGCGCACCATTGCGGGCCAGTTGGGTCAGTGCGCGGTCTGCGGTTCCTGTCCGGCCTTGCTACGCCCCGGCGGTGATGTGGGGCCCGTACATGGCGCGCCCTGCGCGGAGCTGGCAGGTGCGCGCCCCCGACTTTCAACGGCTACCTCAGGCACCAGGGTCGGCCAGCCAGCGCAGCGCGCTGAGACTCGGCAGGAACAAGTACTCGCCGCCACGGGTGATGACGAAGCGCTCGACGCCGTGCAGGCGTCGCCGGACGGGGCGCTGCGGGATCGTGAAGACCCGCAGACGCCCACAGCAGGCGACCGAAGGGATCGGCGATGACCTGCACGTTCATTCCCTGTTTCTTGTGCTTGCCAGAGCAGAAGGGTCGGTGGATGGGCAGCAGCGTGCCGTTAAGCAATACGAACGCCTTCATCGAGGCCGCGCGGACTGCCTCGGCAAGTGTCGGAGCCAGCTCAGCCAGGAGGCCGACGGCCTCGGTGATGTAACGGTAGGCGGTGGTGGTGCCGACACCGAACCCGGCCCCGAGCTGGGCGTAGGGGTGGCCGTTGCGGGGATGGGCGAGGGTGAGCAGAGCCTGCCGACCCGCGCTGAGGCGCCGCCATCGGGTGCCGAGAGCCTGCCGGCGTTCTCTCAGGTGGGCGGCGAGGAAGCGAAGGGCAGAGCTGGACACGTCCAGCCCGGGCGGATAGACAAGCACACGAAGCCTCTGGCGGAGAGGGATTTCTCCTTCTTGACGTCGATATGGACCAGTTCGCCGGGCTGGGCGCGCTCGTAACGGCGCATGGGCTCGCCGGTGGCCCGGTCCAGGGCGGACAGGGCCGGCATGCCGTGGCGCTTGAGGATCCGGTGGGCGGTGGAGGCAGCGATCCGGCTACGGGCGGCCAGTCGCAGCGGTCCCATGCGGTGCTCGCGCCGCATCCTGACGACCTCGGCTTCGACATCGGCGGGCGTCTGCAGAGGTGAGTGGTGGGGCGGCTGGAGCGGTCGTGCATGCCCTGGGCGCCGTGACAGCGGTAGCAGCTCGCCCAGCGGGCGGCGGTGGTGTGAGCGACCTGAAAGCGTTCCGCGGCCCTGCGCAAGGGCCAGCCGTCGTCAACGACACACCGGGCCAGACGCGGCCTGCCGGTCGAGGGCAGCGGGGCATTACGGTGGGACAACGAGGGCCTCCTGGACGCCGGTTGTGGATGTCGCAATCCACACCGAACCCAGAGGCCCTCACCCCGTTCAAGCACCACTCAAGGCGTGTCGCCCGTCACCAACGTTCCCGAACAGCACACCTAGTAGGACTCCGTTAGGTCTGTCTTGATCTTGGTGTTGTGTGTGTCCTGCTGGGAAGGGGTTGGTGGCAGGTGGTGCAGATGCCGGTCCAGCAC
>NZ_JBFAWH010000118.1:0-1853 GCF_040680235.1 Streptomyces sp. NPDC052101 | reverse complement strand
CGGTGAAATCGGCTGAAAACGGCGGTGGTTCATCCGGAGTTTGCCGCGAGTTTCCTGTAGGCCGTGTACCAGGCCGGGTTCTCCAGCACCTTGCGGAGGATGACGCCCGGGGTGACGGTGTCCGAGAAGCCCTGCCCGATCATCTGGGTCTTCATGACGTTGCGGCCGGCGATCTCGCGCAGCTGCTCCAGGACCGCGGACTCGGTCAGCGGGGCGGGCAGCTCGAGGGGCTTCGGCTGGCGGATGCCGGCGGGGACGGCGGTGTCCACGAGGGCCTCGAGCGAGTCGTAGCCCAGGGTCTGCAGCATGTGCTCGACGTCCGCGGGGCGCGGGCCGATGTGGCGGGCCACGAAGGGGGCCGAGGCGGTGTCCTTGGGCTCGACGCGCTCGTGGGGCAGCGCGGTCGTGCTCTCGGTGGTCTGGGGGCTGGTCACGGGGTACCTCCGGGGGATCCTGCCGTGGTCACGGCGTGGGTCTGCTCCTCCCCGCTCTGTCATGGACCTGAGAGTTTCCGACGCCCGGGTGGGCGGCTTGCACCGTCGGTGGTCTCGGTCCGGACGCGGGCGCGGCGGAGTGAGACGCTTTCCAGAGCGCCTGACCCCACGCGGTACGGATGCCTGAGAGATTCCCGGGGAGGGTTTGCTCCTTCGGCGGCCTGCTCACGCGGCCGGCCGGGGCAGGACGCGCGCCGACGCTCTCCCGCGCGGGGCATGCGGCGTGCCGTCAGTATCCCACACGTGTAGGCCGTGTCACAGTGCGACCGGGAGGGGTCGAGACGGGGCGTGTCGAGGTCTTTCGTTGATGAAACGGGCGCCCGGGAGGGGTTGAGTCGCCCCACGCGCCCGTGCCTACTGTGGCGAGGACGGGCGGGCGTGTTCCTCCGCCCCGGAGCCGACCGAGGGAGCGATCCACCCATGTACACCCGCAGCCGGAACGACGTCGAGAAGGTCGAGTGGGGCGGAGGCACCTCCGAACGCCTCATCACCGCGAAGGACGAGATGGGCTTCGCCGTCGCCCACACGATCGTGCGCGCCGGATCGTCCTCGAAGCTCCAGTACCGCAACCACCAGGAGGCCTGTTACTGCATCGCGGGCAACGGCTCCGTGGTGGAGCCGGACGGCACCGTCCACGAGATCACGCCGGGTGTCATCTACGTCCTGCCGGACCACGAGCCGCACGACCTGCGCGGCGGCACCGAGGACATGCACCTGATCTCGGTGTTCAACCCCGCCATCACCGGCGACGAGAAGCACACCCTGTCGGAGGACGGCTACTCCAGCTACTGAGCCCGGGCACGGTGACGGGAGGCGTCGACGACGGCGCCTCCCGCGTCGGCGCCGACGGCGGCGTCCGGTCGTAGGGTGGCGGGGTGCTCAACCTGTGCGCCCCCGAGCGTACCGTGCGCCGCAACACCCACCTGGCGCTGGTGCTGACCGCGATCGCGGGGATCCTCAACTCCGTGGGCTTCGTCGCCGTGGCCACGTACACGTCCCACATGACGGGGATCGTGGCGTCCATGGCGGACGCGGCGGTCCTCCACGCCCCGGGTCTGGTCGGCACGGGCCTGCTCGCGCTGGCCATGTTCATCCTGGGCGCGGTCGTCTGCGCGCTGGTGTTCAACTGGGGCCGGGTCAACGGCCTCCGGTCGCGGTACGCCAACATCCTCCTGCTCGAGGGCGTCGGCATGCTGGTGTTCGGCCTGCTCGCCGAGCACGTCCGCGATGCGCACCGGCCGCTGGTCGTGGTGGCCGTGCTGTGCTTCACCATGCCGGCTTCAGACCGGTACGGAGGGTGCCGACACCGAAGTAGCGCGGGTCGTCACCGTCGGCGCCCTTGCTGGTGTCCCGGCCCAG
>NZ_JBFAWH010000117.1:0-1857 GCF_040680235.1 Streptomyces sp. NPDC052101 | reverse complement strand
GTCACCACGGCGGCGGTGATGTTCCACCAGGAGAAGGTGGTCTCCGAGACCGGGACCGTCCGGCCGCCCAGGCTCTCCGTGAGGAATGAACCGGGGGTGGCGGCCGTCAGCGGGCCGGAGCCCGAGTACCCCATGTGCCACACCACGAACCCGGAGAACCCGGCGGCCACCAGCATCGGGAAGTGCAGGACCAGCCCGCGCTCACGGGCCTGCGCCGCGACCTCCTTGGCCAGCAGCGCACCGACCACCAGGCCCAGGCCCCACGTGATGAGGGAGGCCGCCGCCGCCACCACGAACACGAAGATGTAGGCGGCCAGGGGCGTGCGGGGAATGCTGGCGAGCCGGGCGAGCAGGCGGCGCACCGGACCGGTGTTCGCCAGGATGTGGCCGAGCATGAGCACGAGCGCCATCTGCGTGATGAACGCCAGCAGTCCGGACAGGCCGTCACCCCAGCCCACGACGACGTCGGCCGGCCCGGCCGGAGTGAGCAGCAGGCACAGGGCCGCCACCGCGAACGTGTGCCCGATGGTGAACACGAGCGAGGACGGGATGAACCGCTCCATCGTCGTGTTCAGCGGGCGCATGGCGCGGCTGAAGAACGTGCCCTCGCGGGCGGCACGGCCCGGGGGCCGGGGTGTGGGCGGACGTGTGGACGTGGCGGACATGAGGCTCCTGTTCGGGGTGAGAGGCCGCAACGAGAGTGATGTGGATCACTCTAGGCGCTCGATCGTCTTGGGCAGGGCCTGGTCCACGTCCAGAGTCGGGCGCTCGCTGACGAGTGCGTCGGCGGTCGATTCCCCAGCGGTCGACGACGTCGTGGCCCGGCTCCACGGCGAGCCCCCGGCCGCGGCGGGTGAGCTGAAAGGGGCCCAGCCTCGGGAGGAGGTACGAGGAGACGGCTGAGCGGTCCACCTTGATGTGCGACTGCTGGTATACCCCTTTACACGCCCCGCCCGCCCACGAGGCCGCTACATCAGAGACGGTCCCAAACCGGGCTGTTGGACACAACCGTCGGAGGGCCTTAGACGCGGTTGGACAGACTGTGGCCCGCGTGCGGGGCAACTCGGCCGAGCAGAACCTGGATCGTCAGCTTGAGGCGGTGGGGGAGTGTGACCGCATCTTCAAAGACAAGATTTCTGAAAGCTCGCGGGCCACGCGCGCCGTGCTGGCTGGGCTGATGGGGTACGTGCGGGAGGGGGCCTGGTGAAAGTCGCCTCGATGGATCGGCTCGGCCGGGACACGCGGGACCTGTACGCGATCGTGGACGAGCTCACCGGCAAGGGGTGTGCGGTGCAGTTCGTGTCCGAGCGGATCACCGTGGACAAGTCCGGCACCTCTCCGGTGGACGGGCTGATGCTGGGCATCCTGGCGGCGTTCGCTGAGTTCGAGCGCCGGCGGATCAAGGAGCGTCAGGCCGAGGGCATCGCCCTGGCCAAGACCCGCGGCAAGTACGTGCAGGCCCCGAAGCTCTCGGACGCCGACGTGGAGAAGGCGCGGGTGATGATCGAGATAGGGATCCCGAAGGCGGAGGTGGCGCGCACGTTCGGGGTGAGTCGGCAGACTCTATACGCCTCGTTGCGTCGGGTCGCTTCTGAATATTTGGAACCGCCCCGCGTGGGTCATTCATCTTGAAGAGATTCGACAGGATGGGGCGGTGAGGAGGACTTAAAGAGGGCGTCTTCGTAGAGCGAAAGGTCGACGGCCGGCGCCGTACCGATGGCCTGGAGCCGCCTGAAGAGTCTCAAGCAGAACCAGAGCAGTTGTGCCGCTGTGCGGGACCCTCAACTACGCCGTGCGGAACTTGCTCGTCGGTGTGAACGTCGCCCTGCGCGAGGGATCCGAGGTCACGGCCGCCGC
>NZ_JBFAWH010000116.1:0-1882 GCF_040680235.1 Streptomyces sp. NPDC052101 | reverse complement strand
GGCTGGCTCTACAACGGCATCGCCGGCCGCGACCGGTACGCGAAGCTGCACGGCCCCCGGCACGCCCCGGGCGCCGACGTGGGTAGGGGACGGCGGCTCGGAGTGTCCGTGCGGGAGCCCCGGGCATCGGGAACCGGCGCTGCGCGGAGACTTGCGTACGCATGGGCGGTCCGTCGGCTTTCTCGGGGCGGTGTGCGAGCGGTGAGTCCGCGGGTGCGGAACGTGCCCGGAGTGGGCAGGGCGCGATCCGTGAGCAGTATTTATATATGCCGTCCCGTTTGCAAGACGTATGAAAACATTCATGCGTGATTTGTCGTGGATGATCCCCGTCCACGGCATGCGTGACCGCAAGATCTTCACCTGACCCGGCGCACCGCGCGCGAACCGCTCGGCCGGATTCAGTCCTTCAGGAAGAACTGATGCTGGTCGGAGAGCTGCTCGTACTTCTCCAGCCGGGCCTGCGTGCGCTCCGGATCGGCGTCGGTCATGGCCTGCAGCAGCGCGGCGGCCATCATGCCCGGCGCGGCGTAGGAGTCGAACACCAGCCGGGAGCCGGTGCCGGTGGCGAAGGTGATGTCGGCCTCGTCGGCCAGCGGCCCGAGCGCCAGGTCGGTCACCAGGGCGACCTTCAGCCCGGCTCCGCGCGCCACCCGTACGGCCTGGAGCGTCTCCTGGGAGTGCCGGGGCATGGCGAAGGCCAGCACCCAGGTGCCGCCCGCCTCACGGCACTGCAGCAGCGCGTCGTAGGCCACGCTGCCGCCCAGGGTGACCAGCCGTACATCGGGGTGGATACGGCGGGCGGCGTAGCCGAAGTACTCGGCCAGCGACACCGAGATGCGCAGGCCCAGCACGGTCAGCGGGGTGGAGCGGGACAGCTCGCGGCCGATCCGGATGATCTCGTCGGGGTTGGCGAAGTCGCGCCGCAGGTTCTCCAGGTTCTCGATCTCGGCGTCGACGGCCGCCTGCAGTTCGTTGGCCCGGTTCTCCTCGCCCGCCCCGCCGGCCAGCGTGCTCAGCGCGATCGACTGGAGTTTCTCGCGCAGCGCGGGGTAGCCGCTGAAGCCGACGGCGGCGGCGAAGCGGGTGACGGACGGCTGGCTGACCCCGACCCGGTCGGCCAGCTCCGTGATGGACAGGAACGCGGCCTCGGTGATGTGCTCGATCAGGTACTGGGCGATGCGCCGCTGCCCCGGTGACAGACGCGGACCGTCGAAGAGTTCACGGAGTTGGGAGGTCGGCGCGGCCTCGGCTGCGGGCACCGCCCTGCCCGATGTGATCGCTGATGCCTGTGCGCGTGCCTGCTGCGGCGAGGACACCGGCTCGCCTCCTTTGTCTGCCACAAACACTCAACATAGCTCACCCACCGTCATGAACAGGGGGTTGAGCAGGAGGTTTCAGCGCCGGAAGAGACTGATCGAATGGCCCACTTCACCGGCCGGCCGACTGCTGCCGACCAACTCGGCGAGCCGTCCGCGCGCCTTGGCGAGCGCGGAGTCCGACACCGCCAGCAGCCCGTGCACCCGCTCCGGCGGTACCGTGCGCGGATCGGCGGCGCGGATGCCGTAGTACGACGGCACACCGCTGCCCTTGTACACCAGCCACACCCGCTCGCCCGGGTACCGCTGCCGGAGCCGGACGGCGAGCCGGCCCAGGTCCTGCCCCCAGTCCACATTGGAGTCGTGCAGCAGCCGATGGGTGTGCGCGGGGCCGCCGAAGGCCTCGTTGGAGTACGGCAGGTAGTACGGGAACGTGCGCAGCGAACTCACCGCCGTGCAGACCACCAGCGCGGCCGTCACGGCGGCCGTCCACCGCCGGCCGGGGCCGAAGGACGCCACCACGCCCAGCGACACCAGCGTGTCCATGGTCGCCGCCGTATGCCGCA
>NZ_JBFAWH010000115.1:0-1882 GCF_040680235.1 Streptomyces sp. NPDC052101 | reverse complement strand
CCGTACTTGTTGTCGAACTTCGACTTCGTCACCGCGTCGTTCACATTGATCGCCGGGAACAGAAGGACACCATCACGCTGCATCTCGTACAGACGGTGGACACCCGTCGTGGTCTCCTCGGTGACACCGCGGATCTCGGAGGCCAGCGCGGTCCAGTCGATGCGGCTCTCCCTCAACAGGTCCTGTACGACGGCCAGTTCCTCGTTGTCGGCGGGCGGGAGTTCGCCGGTCTTCTGGTACTCGACGCCCTTGTGGACGAGGAGGGTGGCGTCGCCGCCGTCGTCCAGGATCATGTTCGGGCCGCCGGTGGGGCTGTCCGGCCAGGTCAGCGCCTGCTCCGTGCACCACCAGTACTCCTCCAGCGTCTCGCCCTTCCAGGCGAAGACCGGGATGCCTGCGGCGGCGATGGCGGCGGCCGCGTGGTCCTGGGTGGAGAAGATGTTGCAGGAGGCCCAGCGGACCTCGGCGCCGAGGGCGACCAGGGTCTCGATGAGCACGGCGGTCTGCACCGTCATGTGCAGGGAACCGGTGACACGGGCGCCGGCCAGCGGCTGGGCCTCGGCGTACTCCTTGCGGATCGCCATCAGGCCCGGCATCTCGTGCTCGGCGAGAGTGATCTCCTTGCGGCCGAACTCGGCCAGGGACAGGTCGGCGACCTTGAAATCAGCGAACTCAGCAGACATACAGGCTCCTTGAACTCATGACGTCACGGTGGATGTCGAGCGCGGCGGTGGACTTGTTGAGGGTGATGTAGTGCAGCCCGGGAGCGCCCTCGGCGAGCAGGCGCTCCGCCATGCGGGTGGCATGGTCCACGCCGATGCGGTGGCCCTCGGCCGGGTCGTCGCGGGCGGCCTCCAGCCGGTGGGCCAGGTCCTCGGGGAAGGTGGCGTCGCTCAGTTCGGCGAACCGGCGGATCTGCCGTACGTCGGTGGCCGGCATGATCTCCGGGATGATCGGGATGTCACAGCCCGCTGCCGCCACCCGGTCCCGCAGTCGCAGGTAGTCCTCCACGTCGAAGAACATCTGCGTGATGGCGTAGTCGGCTCCGGCTCGGCACTTGGCCACGAAGTGCCGGATGTCGGACTCCCAGTCGCGCGAGCGCGGATGCCGCTCCGGGAAGGCCGCCACCCCGATCCTGAAGTCGCCCAGTGACCGGACCAGTTCCACCAGCTGGTAGGCGTGGGTGTAACCGTCCGGATGCGGCACCCACGGTCCCTTGGGGTCCCCCGGGGGATCCCCGCGCAGCGCGAGGACGTCATGGATGCCGGCGTCGGCGTAGGTGCCGATGATGTGCCGCAGCTCGGCCACCGAGTGGCCTACGGCGGTGAGATGGGCGACCGGGCGCAGGGTGGTCTCCATCGCGATGCGCCGGGTGACCTCGATGGTGCTGTCCCGTGACGAGCCTCCGGCGCCGTAGGTGACGGACACGAAGTCCGGCCGCAGCGGTTCCACCCGGCGTACGGCCTCCCACAGGGCCCGCTGCCCCGCGACGGTCTTCGGCGGGAAGAACTCGAAGGAGAAGGTCGTCATGCGCGTCCTCCGGCGTTGAAATAGCTCGCCTCCGGGTGAGGGACGACGATGGCGTCCGTGGACTGCTCGGGGTGCAGCTGGAACTCCTCGGACAGGTGGACGCCGATCCGCTCGGGCCGGAGCAGGTGCGCGATCTTGGCGCGGTCCTCCAGATTCGGGCAGGCCGGATAGCCGAGCGAGTAGCGGCAGCCCTGGTACTCGGTGCGCAGCATCCCGTCCAGACCGGCCGGGTCATGCCCCGCGATGCCGAGTTCGGAGCGGACGCGCGCGTGCCAGTACTCGGCGAGTGCCTCGGCCAACTGGACGGACAGGCCGTGCAGTTCGAGGTAGTCGCGGTAGGCGTTGGCCTCGA
>NZ_JBFAWH010000114.1:0-2161 GCF_040680235.1 Streptomyces sp. NPDC052101 | reverse complement strand
CACCACACGCGCAGACGCACCCAACTCACCCAACTCGGCAACCAACTCAACCGCACCCGGCGCCTCCACACCACGCCGACTCACCAACACCAGATTTGACACCCCGTACTCGGTCACCAGATGACGCGCCACCGCCCGACCGATCGTCCCCGTACCACCCGTCACCAACACCGTGCCATCCACAGCACCAAGGGGCTGGGACTGCTCGGTGACCCGGCGGAGTCGCGGTACCGATGCCGTACCGGCCCGTACGGCCACCTCGGGCTCACCCGCGGCGAACCCGGCAGCCACCACCGCGTCCAGCGCCCCCTCCGACGCGTCACTGCCATCCAGGTCCACCTGCACGATCCGACCCGGATTCTCCGAGCACGCCGACCGCACCAGACCACGCACCGACGCCTGCACCACATCCACCACATCACCCGGCACCACGGACGCCCCACCCCGCGTCACCACCACCAGACGCTCAGCCGACACCTCACCACCGGCAAGCCACCGCTGGATCCCGCCCAGCACCTCACCCACCACAGCACGCACCGCAACAGGGACATCACCCTCACCCACCGAAGCCCGCAGCACCAGCACATCACCCAACAACCCCGCACCATCGGCCGACTCCACCGGCATCACCGCCCACTCCACCTCGAACAGCGAGTCCCTGTTCACAGTGGCAGCGCTACCGGCGTCCGGCGCGGCCGAACGGCACTCAAGGCCGTCGACGGTCAGTACGGGCTGCCCCGTGCTGTCGGCCATCACGAGGGAGATGGCGTCGTCGCCGGCCCGGGTCACCTTGACGCGAGCCGCCGTGGCGCCCGTCGCGTGGACCCGCACACCCGTGAACGAGAACGGCAGACGCGGCTCCGTGTCATCGTCCTCGAACGAGCCCACGAGCGGCCCCCGCAGGGCTGCGTCGATCAGTGCGGGGTGCACACCGAAGCGCTCGGCGTCGGCCGCGGCCGACTCCGGCAGCTCGACCTCGGCGAACACCTCCTCGCCCCGCCGCCACACCGCACGCACCATCGGCTCATGGATTTCGGCGACGTCCACAGCGGCGGCGCCGGCCGGCGGCCACTGTTCCGGCCTCTCGGGCACCGGGACGATCCCGGTGCCCGGAACCACCGTTCCTTCGGCGTGGCAGGTCCACTCGGCGTCCCACCCGTCCGGCGCCATCCGCGAGAACACCCGCACCGGCCGCTGCCCCCGCTCATCGGCGTCGCCGACGGCCACCTGCACATCCACGGCCGACTCGGCGTCCGTGATCACCAACGGCGACCGCAGCACCAACTCGCCGACCACGTCACACTCCACGAACTCGCCCGCCCTCAGCACCAGTTCAAGCAGCCCCGCACCCGGCACCAGTACCCGACCCGACACCGTGTGGTCAGCCAGCCACGGCTGTGCGGCCAGCGACAACCGGCCCGTGAACACCAACCCCCCACCATCGGCCAGGCTCACCCCGGCCGCCAGCAGCGGATGCCCGACCAACGACAGCCCCGCCCCACCGACGTCACCCACACCCGCCGACCCCGACAACCAGAAACGCTCCCGCTGGAACGCATACGTCGGCAGATCAACCCGCCCGCCCCCACCCACGACCGCGGTCCAGTCCACCTCCACCCCACGCACCCACAGCTCCGCCAACGACATCACGACCCGACCCAGACCACCCTGGTCACGGCGGAGCGTGCCCACCGACACCAGATCCGCACCAGCCGCCTCGGCCACCTCACCCACCGCACCAGCCAGCACCGGATGCGGACTGACCTCGACGAAGACACCACTGCCCTGCCCCGCCAGCGCGGTGACGGTCTGCGCGAACCGCACCGGCTCACGCAGATTGCGATACCAGTACTCCGCGTCCAACCCCGCACCATCGACCTCGACACCAGTCACCGTCGAGTACATCGGCACATCACCCGACCGCGGAACGATCACAGCAGCCAGCTCGAGAAGCCGGTCACGGACCTGCTCGACGTGCGGGGTGTGCGAGGCGTAGTCCACCGGAATCGTCCGCGTACGAACCCCCGCCACCTCGGCATCCGCGACCACACCGGCCAGCGCGTCGATGTCACCGGCGACCACCGTGGCACCCGGACCGTTCACCACAGCCACCCACACACCCGCGCGACCCGCGATCAGCTCCTCCACCCGAGCCACCGGC
>NZ_JBFAWH010000113.1:0-2177 GCF_040680235.1 Streptomyces sp. NPDC052101 | reverse complement strand
CGGAGCCGTAAAGAATCAACTCATCGGCGTGTCGGTGTCGCTGGGTGGTTCCTCAAGCGCCCGGCCGGCAGCGAGCAGGTCTGCTGCGGTCGTGAAGCGTGTCGCGGCCGGCGGCAGCTCGATGCGCTCGTCCTGGAGGAGGGATTGGACTTCAAAGAGGGCACTGTTGAGGGTTCTGAGGCTGATACCGAAGGCTTCGGCCAGGGCAGGGCGGGTGCCGGCCTTGCGTGTGTAGAGCACGGCGGCCAGGATCCGTTCGGCGTCGGTGATCTTCTGACGGAAGACTCCGCCTCGGGTGCCCGGCTGACGGGGACCGCCACGCTGCTGGTGGCGGCGCTTCTCGACCAGGGCCGCATGCTGTACCGACAGTCGCTCGATGAGTGCGGCGAGGTCGGCCCGGCTCATGCCGGTCAATGCGGGATCCGACAGCGTTTCCGAAGGGCGGAATCGGCCCGGGGGCAGGGTGCCATGTCGCACGAAGGTGATGAGGTCCTGGCTGTTGGAGAAGCACAGTGTGGTGGGTGCGATGGCTACTCCGTGTGTCGCCAGGGCCCGGCGGACGTCCTTGATGGCTGGCCCGATGGTGTGCTGATTCATGCCGAGCATGTCCGCCATCACGTTCTGGGAGGTCACGTGACGGAGGTAGACAACGGCCAGTAGGACCTTGTCGGCTGAGGTGAGTGCCGGTCGGGCGTGGTTCCCGGCCTCCTGGCGGCGAGCACGTCCGCGCTGCCGGTGCAGCCGTTCCTCGCGCAGGGCTCCCAGGTCCGGGGCGATCCGTTCAACCAGGGTGGACAGCTCCGCGTGGGACATCCCGGTGAAGCGCGGATCTGCCAGGATCGCGAGGGCTTCTTGACGGGCAGTGCTCAGGGCGGCCGCGACGGAGGCCGCTTGGGTGGAGTGGCTGTGCGGGCTGATGGTGTAGTTCCAGGCACTGCGTTCGGGGTGATGTTTGATGGGCAGCTGCTCCAGTTGGTCTTTACTGACTGTGAGGCCCAGAGGGTAAGGCCGGCGATCGAGCGCGGCCTCGACGCGTAGTCCGGTGCGGGTGCGCGTTGCTGCGATGGACTGGACGACGACTTCGTGACTGGTCAGGGGCCTGCCACGCCAGTTCATCGTGATGTGCGAGAAAAGCCTGTGTTCGACCTTGTTCCATTTCGAGGTGCCCGGCGGAAAGTGACAGACCGTGATGTTCAGGCCCGTCTCGGCGGCCAGCCCGGCGAGTTCGGACCTCCAGACGCGGTAGCGGTAGCCGTTGGAGCCGCCCGCGTCCGCCGTGACCAGCAGCCGGGTCGCACGGGGGTAGTCGAGTCGGCCACGTGCCTGCCACCAGCGGCGGATCGAGGCGACGGCGAAGGCCGACGTGTCGTGATCGACACCGACGTTGACCCAGCCGGTGTCGGCGGTCAAGTCGTAGATGCCGTAGGGGATGGCGGTTTCGCTGTTCGGCGCGAAGAAGAAGCTGTGGTCCTCGACCTTGACCGGGTCACCTTTGGGCCGCCACTGGTGGCCCGGATTGTGCAGCTGGCCGAGCACCTCCTTCTTTTTCGTATCGACACTGATGACCGGCTCACCATCGCCCTGATGCCCTTTGACCTGCTCGTTGATGTAGCGGAACTGGGCATCGCGATCGGGATGCTGTTTCCCTTCAAGCCTCTTGGAGGCGGCCTGGAGGCTGAAGCCCGTCTCGCGCAGCAGTCTGCCGACGGTGACCGGTGAGACCGCGTGGCCCTGCCGGGTGAGCTCCGCGGCCAGGTTGCGCAGCGACTTCGTCGTCCAGCGCAACGGCGACATCGGATCTCCCCGCTCGTCCGGCTCCACAAGCCGCAACAGCGCGGGCAGCAGCTCGGGATCCCGCTCGACGGCACGCCGACGGCCACCACCAGGACGCCGGACACGCCCTTCATCCAGTGGCTCTCCGCCCGCCTCCAGCTCGAAGACGCCCTTGCGGACGGTGGACTCGCTGACCCCGGCTATCCGCGCGACCGCCCGTACGCCTCCGTGTCCCAAGAGCCTCGCCTCGTTCGCCAGCATCAGCCGCCGCTGCCGCTCGTTCAGGTGCGGCAACAACACCTCGAACCTCACAGCGAGTTGACCGTGAACGTCTCCCGGAAGCGCCATACCAGCCCAACGAGACTCGCAGAGAAGAAGCAGCACTTTGTTTCCGTACAAGTCCC
>NZ_JBFAWH010000112.1:0-2229 GCF_040680235.1 Streptomyces sp. NPDC052101 | reverse complement strand
GGGCGCCGTTCCATCGCCGCCCACGCGAATCCGGCGTGCGGCGCCGTTTCCCGAACGAAAGCACCGCGACACGCCGGCATTTCCCGAACGAAAGCGCGGGTGGCGGGGCCGGCACGGCGCGGCACGGGAGGCCTCAGTCCTCGGCGACGCCCAGCGCTCGGCGCATCGGCAGGAACTTGGCCCGGATCTCCGTGACCTCCTCCTCGGGCACCGCTCCCGGGACCATCCCGCCCCCGGCCTGCAGCCGCACCCCGCCGGGCACCTGCTGGCCGCAGCGCAGTGCCAGGGCGATCTCGCCGTCGCCGTCCTGATCCAGCCACCCGACCGGCCCGGCGTAGCGGCCGCGGTCCACGGGCTCGACCTCCGCGATCACCCGCACCGCGTCCGGCGTGGGGGTCCCGCCGACGGCCGCCGTCGGATGCAGCGCGGCCACCACGTCCAGCACGGTCCCCCGCCCATCCCGCAGCCGGCCGCGCACGGACGTGGCCAGGTGGTGCACGTTCGGCAGGGTCAGGACGGTGGGCGCGGGGTCGTCATCGGCGAGGTCGACGACGGGCGCCAGCGCGTCCAGCACCGACCGCGCGGCCCAGCGATGCTCCTCCGCCAACCGCGGATCAGAGGCCAGCCGCTCCCGCAGCGCGGCGTCCTCCTCCTCGTCCGCGCCGCGCGGCATGGACCCCGCCAGCACCCGTGAGCCCACGAGCCCCGCGTGCCGCGTGGCGAGGACCTCGGGCGTGGCGCCCAGCAGTCCGCCGACGGCGAACACCCAGGTCTGCGGGTACTCGCGGCGCAGGGCCCCGATCGCCCGCCACAGGTCGGCGTCGTCCGCGGGGACGGTCATCGTGCGGCTGATCACGACCTTCGCCAGCTCCCCGCCCGAGTCGGCCATCCGCGTCAGCAGCTCGCGCACGCCGACCGCGTAGCCGGCGTCGTCCCAGGCACGGTCGGCGACGTCGGTGGGCAGGGGCACCGCACCGTCGGCCAGCAGACGGGCTCCGCGGTCCGCGGCGACGGCGGCTGCGAGCGCGTCCGCGTCCACGTGCTGGGCCACGTCCCGCACGCCGGACGGCGTGGCGCGGCGCAGATCCGCGGGGATGCGCAGGACCGCGGGCTCGGGCGAGTCGTCGGCGAAGGTCGAGGAGATCCAGCCCCGCAGCGAGGCCGTCGGGTCCGGTCGCCCGGCGACGGCGGCCTGCCACAGCGCGGAGAGCCGGCGGAGCCGGTCGGTGCCGTCCAGGAGCACGGTCCAGCCGCCCTCGCCCCGCCACGCGTCGTCCCCGTGCGCCCACAGCACGGCCCGAGCGAACGGGGGGACGGCGGCCTCGGGGGTCCCGGTCGCGGGGGCGCCGAGGTCCGGGAGCAGGGAGCGGACAGACATGGCCCCCATTCTCTCCCACCTCGGCGGACCCCCGCTCCGGGCCCGGGCGTCGGCCACCGCCCCGACGACGGCGGCGAGCAGCGTCGTCGGGCGCGGAGGGATCCCGTCAAGGCTTGCGCCGGCACACCCGACGTCGCAGGGTGGGGGCACCCGTTCACCTCGCGTTCAGCCGACCGCCTTCCCCGGAGGACTCGCACCATGACCCCCATCCCCCCGGACCCCCACGCCGATCACGCACCGGCGGTGGACGACATGCCGCTGGACACGACGGCCGCGCCGGACATCCCCGCCGCGGTGGACCCCGTGCCGCACGGGATGGCCGCGCACGTGCTCGAGCGCGAGGTCGGGCCGCTGATGGCGCGCTTCCCCGGCGTGGCCGACGAGGCGACGGTGCGTCAGATCCTGTTCGACTCCTACGCCGAGCTCGCCGCGACGAGCCGCCATCCGGAGATGCTGCCGACCACCGCGGTGCAGCATGCCGCCTCGCGCCTGCGCGCCAGGGCGATCAACCAGGGCAGCATCGAGTCGCGCCACCCGCGTGTGCTGTTCGTCTGCCACGGCAACGCCGGCCGCTCGCAGATGGCCGCGGCCCTGCTCGAGAACCGCACCCACGGCGCGGTCAGGGCCCGTTCGGCCGGCACGGAACCCGCCGGCGAGGTCATCTCCACCGCGTTCGAGGCGATGAACGAGATCGGCATCCCGCTGCACCACACGTACACCAAGGGTCTGGACCCGGACGTGCTCCGGGCCGCCGAGATCGTGGTGCTCTTCGACGGCGCGGACCCGTTCGAGATCCCCGAGGGCCCGCAGGTGCAGAAGTGGTCCGTGCCGTCGATCCGCGGCATGAGCCT
>NZ_JBFAWH010000111.1:0-2267 GCF_040680235.1 Streptomyces sp. NPDC052101 | reverse complement strand
CCACGCGACGTCACGGTGTGACCAGACCATGCCGAGCGTCTCCAACTGCTGGACGCGTTCGGCGTTCAGGCGGCCGCGGGCGTTGCGATGGCGGGTGTCGGCGATCCACTGTCCGAGCGGGAAGTCTGCGAGCGAGGCCGGCCACCTCTCGCGCACACCCTCGCTCTGCTCTTCGCCCTGGCCATCGGCTTCCTGCTCCCGGCTGTCGGGCACGCGGTACGTGAACGGGATCTTCAGGTCGCCGTGGAGCCGAGTGTAGATGACGGCGGCTTCCACGCCGCGCCGCCAGTGTTCCTTTTCGGGGTTGAGGACCCGGAGGTTGATGAACGCGGCGAGGGCGGCCGGGTCGCGCGGGGTGCTGAACTTCAGCAGCGCCCGCGCCGGCACCGAGATAGGGACGCCGTCTTCGCCCTCGGCGCTCTCTTCGTCCTGGCCTCCTGCGCGGCTCTGGACGCCCTTGGAGCGGCTGGGTGCCTGTGGCACGGCCAATGCCTCCACGATGCGGGTGTCGTGCGCCCTGAGCGCTTCCAGCAGCTTCGCCAGGCCGCCGTACGCCTTGCTGGTGAGCATGTTGTCGGCCGTCTCGCCGGGCCCGAGCAGGATCGGCACCACGAGCGAGGCGGTCTTGCCTTCCCCGGGCTGGATGCGCAGGGCGCGGCCGACGGCTTGGACGAGGTCGGGCATGGAGCCGCGGACGTCGGCGAAGTAGACGCTGTCGCAGTTCTTGGTGTCGACGCCCTCGCCCAGGACCTTCGCCGAGCCCAGGAAGCGCCTGGCCGCGTCCGTGCCGCCGCCGAACTCGTCCAGCACGCGGCGCCGGTGGGCCGGTGGGTGATCGCCGCAAAGCCAGTCGGCCCAGACCGCGCCCGGGTACAGCTGGGGGTCGTCCGCGTGCAGCCGGGTGGCGACGCCGGGCAGGCCGGCCGCGAAGGCCTCGGCTTCCTTGACCAGGTGGTGGAAGACCAGCGTCCTACGGAAGTCCTCCTCGGCCGCCGCCTTCACCAGCGCCGTCTGAAGAGCCGCGAGCCGCGCACCGCGCACCTCGTCCGACCGCCCGTCCACGCCCAGCAACCGAGCAGCCTGGAGCTGGGTGTCCGTGATGTCCACGCACACCACCTGATACGGCGCACAGACACCCCAGTTGATCGCCTCGGACAACGTCAGGGTGTAGCAGCGCGCCCCGAACGGCCCGTCCGCATCATCCTCCATCGAGGCAACCAGCTCACCGGGTGCCCCCGGCTCGGTGTCGTCGTTCAGTTGCCACAGCCGGGGTGTGGCCGTCATGTACAGCCGGCGCAGGGCGGGGATGCGGGTGTTGTCGTGGACGACCGCCCAGGGCTTGCCGATCCGCCCCGAGGTCCGGTGTGCCTCGTCCACGACGACCAGGTCCCAGCCCGGAAGGCCGGCCGCGTGCGCCCGTTCCAGCGTGCCGAGGCCGAGCGAGGCGTACGTGGCGAACGCAGTCACCTTGTCGAACGGCCGCACCCAGTCGACCAGCTCCTTCACCGCCGTGGTGTTCGGGAAGACTGCCTGATCCCCGCGCAGGGACGACACCCCGATCATCAGCCCCTTGCGGCCTCCCTCATGCCACTCGGCCTGGGTCTGCGTGAGCAGGTCCAGCGAGGGCACCAGCACCAGCACCCGGCCCGCCCCCAGTTCCTCCGCGCTGCGCACGGCCACCAGGGTCTTGCCCGAGCCGGTCGCCATGACCACCTGCGTCCGCAGCCCCCGCTCGGGCACAGTCGACCGCGCCGGCAATTCGAGCGCGCGCAGCACCGCGTCGACGGCCTCGCGCTGATGGGGACGGAGAGTCTTCGGCACGTTCCGCTCCTTTGCGGGCCCTGCTGTCGTTGGCGACGCGATCGTGACGTTCTGGTGGGCGTCACGGGTGTCATCCGGTGGGGGATGCTGAGACAAGTTTGGATCCCGGCTTCATTTTGAAGCATACTAGAGAGGCGGCCTCCGTGCCCGATACTGCGCCATGCCTGACAGACAGTCACTTGCAGTCTTGAACCCCGGTCGTCATCTCGCGCCCACCCAGCCTCGGCCCGTCCGCTCCGGGCGTCAGCCCACGGCACCTCTCCCGTAGCCAGCTTGGCCCGCGCCAGCGGGCCCAACGGTCCTGGAGGCGCAGCCGGAAGGACCATCAGGCGGGGAAGCGCAGCGGACCCGGTGCGTCCGGCGCCGCCGTCGGCGTACATGAGGACCAGGACGGAGGCGAGGAACGCCAGCGTCACGAGTTCGGTCCAGGGGGAGCCCGGCAGCCG
>NZ_JBFAWH010000110.1:0-2331 GCF_040680235.1 Streptomyces sp. NPDC052101 | reverse complement strand
GGGTGCGTGTGGTGGTGTGGTGCCGTGGGTGGTGTCGGGGCGTTCGGAGGCGGGTCTGCGGGGTCAGGCGGCCCGGTTGCGGGAGTTCGCCGCGGTCGGTGAGGTGGATGAGGTCTCCGTCGCCCGTTCGCTGGTGATGTCGCGGGCGTCTCTTGAGCACCGTGCGGTGGTTGTTGCGGGGGGCCGGGAGGAGTTGCTGGCTGGTCTGGAGGCGGTCGCGGGGGGTGAGTCGGCCGCGCAGGTGGTGTCCGGCACGGTCGCGGGTGAGCCGTCGGGCGCGGTGTTCGTGTTCCCTGGTCAGGGCTCGCAGTGGCTCGGTATGGCGGCCGAACTGCTGGAGTGCTCGCCGGTGTTCGCGGAGACGATCGAGCAGTGTGCCGCCGCGCTGGCTCCGTACGTCGAGTGGGACCTGTCGGCGGTTCTGCGGGACACCTCCGACGGTGCTGCTCTGGAGCGGGACGATGTGGTGCAGCCGGCGTTGTGGGCGGTGATGGTGTCGCTGGCGGCGCTGTGGCGTTCGCTGGGCGTCGAGCCTTCCGCGGTGATCGGTCATTCGCAGGGTGAGATTGCGGCGGCGTGTGTGTCGGGTGCGTTGTCGTTGCAGGATGGTGCGCGTCTGGTGGCGCTGCGCAGTCAGGTGATCGCGAAGGAACTCGCGGGCCGCGGCGGCATGCTGTGGCTCGCGACGTCGTCGGCCCACGCCGGGCAGCTGATAGCCGGGCGGGAGGGCGTGTGGGTCGCTGCCCTGAACGGTCCGAGCGCCACGGTGGTCGCCGGTGATCTCGACGCGCTGGACGAGGTCAGGGCGGAGTGCGAGCAGAGCGGTCTGCGCACACGGACCGTCCCGATCAACTACGCCTCGCACACCCAGCACCTCGAGCAGGTGCGCGACCAGTTGCTGGAAGCCGGTGCATTCCTCAGCCCCCGGTCGGGTGATGTGCCGATGTACTCGACGGTCACCGGCGAGCGCGTCGACGGTACGGAGCTGGACGCGGAGTACTGGTACCGCAACCTGCGTGAGCCGGTGCGGTTCGCGCAGACCGTCACCGCGCTGATGGAGCAGGGCAGCGGCGTCTTCGTCGAGGTCAGTGCCCACCCGGTGCTCGCCGGTGCGCTGGGTGAGGTGGCCGAGGCGGCTGGCACGGATCTGGTGTCGGTGGGCACGCTCCGCCGTGACCAGGGTGGTCTGGGCCGGGTCGTGATGTCGCTGGCCGAGCTGTGGGTGCGCGGCGTGGAGGTGGACTGGACCGCGGTCGTGGGTGAGGGCGGACGGGTGGATCTGCCGACGTATGCCTTCCAGCGGGAGCGTTTCTGGCTGTCGGGGTCGGCGGGTGTGGGTGACGTCGGTGGGGCGGGGCTGTCGTTGGTCGGGCATCCGCTGCTGGCGGCCGGGGTGAGCCTGGCCGACGGCGGAGGGCTGGTGTTCACGGGCCGGCTGTCGCTGGCCGCACAGCCGTGGCTGGCTGATCACGTCGTGTCGGGTCGGATGCTGGTGCCCGGTGCGGCGCTGGTGGAACTCGTGCTGCGTGCGGGCGAGTTCGTTGGCTGCGACGTCGTCGGCGAACTGGTGCTGCAGTCGCCGTTGGTGGTGCCGGATGCGGAGTCGGCCATGGACGTCCAGGTGACGCTGGGCGAGGCCGACGAGCAGGGACAGCGAGCGGTGCGGGTGTTCTCGCGTGTGGTGCGGGACGGCTGGGACGCCGAGTGGACCTGCCACGCCGAGGGCACGGTCGCCGCGGGTGCCGGCGATGCGGCTGTGGGGGCGATGGGACAGTGGCCGCCCGCTGACGCCACGGCCGTGGATGTCGACGGGTTCTACGAGCGGTTGGCCGAGTGGGGTTACGGCTACGGGCCGGTGTTCCAGGGTGTGCGTGCGGTGTGGCGGCGGGGCGAGGAGGTGTTCGCCGAGGTCGAGCTGCCGGAGTCGGCTGCGGCCGACGCCGAGCGCTTCGGTGTGCACCCCGCGCTGATCGACGCAGCCCAGCAGAGCCAGGTCGCGACCGCGTTCGGCCAGGGCGGCGAGGTCGAGCCGCACCTGCCGTTCTCGTTCACGGGCGTGCGCGTCCATGCGACCGGCGCGACCGCCGCTCGGGTGCGGGTGCGCCCGAACGGGGACGACACGGTTTCGGTGCTGATGGCCGACAGCACGGGGCAGCCCGTACTGACCATCGACAGCCTCGTGTCGCGTCCGGTCGCGATGGACGCCGGGACGGGCACCACCGCGAAGCCCCGCGTCGACTCGCTGTTCGAGGTGGAGTGGGCGGTGATGCCGGTGGAGTCGGCCGATGGTGCGGGGTTGTTGGGTGATGTGCTGGTGCTGCGGGCTTCGGT
>NZ_JBFAWH010000109.1:0-2606 GCF_040680235.1 Streptomyces sp. NPDC052101 | reverse complement strand
GCACCATCCTGATTCACCGCCGAACCCCGCACCACCGCAAGGACCCTGTGCCCATGGCGCTGCGCATCCGACAACCGCTCCACCAGCAACACACCGACGCCCTCGCTCCAGGCCGTACCGTCGGCGGAGGCGGCGAACGCCTTGCAGTACCCGTCCGCGGCCAGCCCGCGCTGCTTGCTGAACTCGGTGAACGCGGCCGGTGTGGACATCACCATGACGCCGCCCACCAGCGCGAGGGAGCTCTCCTTGGTGCGCAGCGCCTGGATGGCCAGGTGAAGCGCCACGAGCGAGGAGGAGCAACCGGTGTCGATCGTGACCGCCGGTCCCTCGAACCCGTAGGTGTACGAGACACGGCCGGAGAAGATGCTCGACGCGTTGCCGGTCAGCAGGTAGCCCTCGGCGTCCTGGTGACCGCTGTGGGCGTTGGCGCCGTAGCCGGAGAGCACGCCACCGATGAACACGCCCGTGTCTCCCCCACGCAGGGTGGCGGGGTCGATTCCGGCCCGTTCGAACGTTTCCCAGGTCGCCTCGAGGAGGACCCGCTGCTGCGGGTCCATCGCCACGGCCTCACGCGGCGAGATCTCGAAGAACCCGGCGTCGAAGTCCGCGACACCGCCCATGAAGCCGCCCCTGCGGACATAGGAGCTGCGGGCGCGCTGCCCGTCGGGGTCGTAGAGCGAGTCCAGGTCCCAGCCCCGGTCCGCCGGGAAGTCCCCCATGCCTGAGCGGCCTTCGGCGACCAGGTCCCACAGATCCTCCGGTGAGGCGACTCCCCCCGGGAACCGGCAGCTCATGCCGATGATCGCGATCGGCTCGCGGGCGGCCTCCTCGACCGCGCGAAGCCGCAGATGAGCACTGCGGGCATCGGCGATCGCCTGCTTGAGGTATGCGCGGAGCTTTTCCTCGTTCGACATCAAAGCCTCTTCTGGTTCCATCGGGGTGAAGTCGCGTCATCGGCGGAGAAGGCCGCCGGCCTGTTCAGCTGAAGGGCGTCAGCTGGACCACGATTTGTTGTCGACGAGGTCGAACAGTTCGTCATCGGTCGCCGAGTTCAGGTCGGAACCGTCGGCCTCGTCACCGCCGTTCCACATGTCGAGCAGTGCGCGCAGGCGCGCGCCGAGGCTGACACGGGCGGGGTCGTCGTGGGCCACCTCGGCGAGGACGCCCTCCAGCTTCGCGATCTCCGTTGCCGCCAGGGCAGCCATG
Organism: Streptomyces sp. NPDC052101; assembly: GCF_040680235.1. Classification (NCBI taxonomy): domain Bacteria; kingdom Bacillati; phylum Actinomycetota; class Actinomycetes; order Kitasatosporales; family Streptomycetaceae; genus Streptomyces; species Streptomyces sp. NPDC052101. The sequence goes on along the minus strand of NZ_JBFAWH010000109.1, from coordinate 1,400 downwards.
TTGATCTCGGGGACCAGCTCGTGCCGCAGGTAGGTGGCGAGCGCGGTGGGTGTCGGGTGATCGAACACCAGCGTGGCGGGAAGCCGCAGGCCTGTCGCCGAGTTGAGCCGGTTCCGAAGCTCGACGGAGGTGAGCGAGTCGAAGCCCAGCGACTTGAAGGGGCGGTCCGCGCCGACGTCGCCGGAGCCGTCGTGTCCCAGTACGACCGCTGCCTGCGCGCACACCATGGAGGTGAGCAGTTCCATGCACTCCTTGGGCGCCATGCCCTCCAGGCGTTCACGCAGACCACCGCCGGAGACGGCCGCTGCCCGGGCGTTGGTGGCGGTCGGCTTGGCAGCGGTGCGGACCAGTGCGCGCAGCAGGGGCGGCACCGTCCCGGAGAACTTCGTCGCGTCGAGGCCGATGGGCACGGTCACGATGCGGTTGAGTTCCACCGCTGTGTCGAAGAGGGCCAGCCCGGTCTCGGTGAACAGCGGCCGTACGCCGGCGCGCTCCATCCGGTCCACATCCGCCTGGGTCAGGTCGCCCGTCAGCTCGCTGCGCTCGGCCCACAGGCCCCAGGCGAGAGACTGTGCGGGCAGTCCGGCCCGCCGACGGAACTGGGCCAGTCCGTCGAGGAACGAGTTGGCTGCCGCGTAGTTGGCCTGGCCCGGCCCGCCGAGCACATTGGCCGAGGCGGAGAACAGGGCGAACAGTGCCAGGTCACGGTCCTTGGTCAACTCGTGCAGATGCCAGGCCGCGTCCACCTTCGGACGCATCACCGCATGGACGCGCTCCGGGGTGAGAGCCGGGATGACACCGTCGTCCAGCACACCCGCGGCGTGCACCACACCCCGCAGGTCCGGCAGGTCTTCCACCAGCTTCGCGAGCGCATCGCGGTCGGCCACGTCACACGCCACCGGACGAACCGACGCGCCCAGCCCCGCCAGTTCCGTGACCAGTTCCGCCACGCCCGACGCCTGCTCACCGCGACGGCTCGCCAGCACCAGGTCGGTCACCCCGTGGTCGGTCACCAGATGACGGGCCACCGCGCGGCCGATCATGCCGGTGCCGCCGGTCACCAGTACCGTGCCGTCCAGGGTGCCGGGGGGCGTGGTGAGCACGATCTTGCCCGTGTGGCGGGCCTGGCTGAAGTACCGGAAGGCCTCCGGCGCCTGGCGGGTCTCCCAGGCCGTCACCGGCAGCGGCGCGAGCACACCCTGCTCGAACAGCGGGATCAGATCCGCCAGCATCTCGCGGACCCGGTCGGGCCCGGCCTCGCCGAGGTCGAAGGCCCTGTAGAGCACGCCCGGCCAGCGTGCCGCTACCTGCTCGGGCTCGCGGATGTCGGTCTTGCCCATCTCGATGAACCGGCCCTCGGGCGCCAGCAGGTCGAACGAGGCATCCACGAACTCCTGCGC
>NZ_JBFAWH010000108.1:0-3102 GCF_040680235.1 Streptomyces sp. NPDC052101 | reverse complement strand
CTCTCGTCGAGCTATTCGAATCTGAAATCACAGTCGAAGAGGTCGCGCGTAACGTGCGCAAGAATCTGGGTGATGACAATGTTTTTAAACTCGTGGATAAATATCTATCGGGATGGCGGCCGGAGAGATTCTAGACAACACCAAGTATACCGATGGGATCAGTCTTTCTTTAGCCGCTAGCCATGTCTATCGAAACAGAAGTCCGATTGTGCAATAGTTGTACGTTAGATCTGAACTTCACCGCATTCAGACCCCTAGAGACATCTGGGTCACGAGACACCCGCGCCCGACGGAACGAGGTTGCCGCCAGTGCCCTTCGCCTTCGGGTCTCAGCCAGACTCTGCTGACTGGGTCCGAGCGCGGCTAATCATCTCGATGACCGGCCACGTCACCAGCCTCAGACAGAACCACCACATGTAGAGCGCCGAGTAGCTCCACGCCGAGTTGTCATCGAGGAGACCGTGCGCGATGTCGTTGCAGAGGTTCGGACCACCTTGGACGATCAGCATCGCCTTCATCTCCATGATTATCCCTGCACCAAAGATGTCCTCGTGGGCTGACCCCGTTTCGTAGGTCCAGTCGTTATGAGAGTCGTCCTGTTGCCCGCGGTCGCGGGCAGGGAGACTGGTCAGATCATGACGAACAGCAGGAAGCGTCACACCCCCGAGCAGGTCGTCCGTAAGCTCGGGCAGGCCGACAGGATGCTCGCCGATGGTCAGGACGTCGCGGCGGTGTGCCGGGAGCTCGGGGTGTCCGAGCAGACGTACTACCGGTGGCGGAACCAGTACGGCGGCCTCAAGGCCGACGACGCAAAGCGCCTGAAGGAGCTGGAGAAGCAGAACGCGACCCTGAAGCGTCTGCTCGCGGAAGCGGAGCTGGAGAAGGCCGCGCTCAAGGAGCTGGCTGAGGGAAACTTCTAAGCCCGGACAGGCGCCGCGCCGCCGTCGATCACCTCAAGCGCAAGTTGCGGGTGAGCGAACGGATGGCGTGCCGTCTGGTCGGGCTGAGCCGCTCCGCGTACCGGCGACCGCTCAAGGGCGACACGGTCGCGGACCCGGATCGGGCGCTCAGGGAGTGGCTGCGCGCCTGGGCGAAGGACCATCCCCGCTACGGGTATCGGCGGGCGTATCACGACGCCCGCGCCGAGGGGTGGGTGGTGAACCACAAGAAGATCCAACGCCTGTGGCGTGACGAAGGGCTCCGGGTCCCGCAGCGGCGTCGACGCAAGCGCGTCGGGTCCTCGACCGTCGACGCGCCGACGGCGGACGCGCCGAACGTGGTGTGGGCGGTGGACTTCCAGTTCGACGCCGACGAGCACGGACGACCGATCAAGATCTGCTCGATCGTCGACGAACACACCCGGGAGTGCATCGGCGGCCTCGTGGAGCGCTCGATTACCGCCGACCGACTCACCGCCCACCTCGAGGACCTCGTCGCCGCCCGGGGCGCCCCGGCGGTGCTCAGGTCGGACAACGGGCCGGAGTTCATCAGCGAGGCGATGGCCGACTGGGCCGGCACCCGCACCGGCCTGTCCTACATCCCTCCGGGCTCGCCGTGGCGCAACGGGTACGTCGAGTCGTTCAACAGCCGGATCCGCGACGAGTGCCTCAACATCAACAGCTTCTACTCGCTGCTGCACGCACAGGTCATCATCGGCGACTGGAAGGACGAGTACAACCACCACCGCCGGCACTCCTCGCTCGGCTACCTAACCCCAGCCGAGTACGCTCGGCAGTGCACCCATCAAATGGAAACCGACGACTCACAGAACGTCCGGACCGAATGAAGGGGGCGGCTCACACCCGCCTGGCGTACACCGAGGCGTTGGAGGACGAGAAAGCGGTGACCACGATCGGGTTCTTCTGCCGGGCGCGGGCGTTCTTCGCCGCCCACGGCATCACCGTCGACAGGGTGGTCACGGACAACGGGAACAACTACCGGGCCGTGGACTTCACCGCCAAGGTGGTCTCGCTCGGGGGCCGGCACCACCGGATCCGGCCCTACACCCCGCGCCATAACGGGAAGGTCGAACGGTACAACCGGCTGATGGTGGACGAGGTCCTCTACGCCCGCCCGTATACCTCAGAGAAAGCTCGGCGTGAGGCCCTGCAGGTGTGGGTGAACCACTACAACTACCATCGGCCTCATACCTCCTGCGGGAACGCTCCTCCGGCCTCACTGGCACCGACCCGAGTCAACAACGTCATGCCCTCCTACACCTAGGGTCGGTGGTACGAGCCGGTGGCCACATCAGGGCGCCGGCACCCGACGACGAAGGAGTCACGCCATGGGCACCCAGGATCCCCGCGCCCGTCTGCTCGAGAAGCTCGCGAAGGTGAACGTCTGCATGCTGACCACCGCTGAGCGGGACGGCACGCTCGTCACCCGCCCGATGGGCCTGCAACAGGCCGAGGACGGCGGCACGCTCTGGTTCCTCACGCGCGCCACCTCCGACGTCGCCGCGGACGCTCCGCAGCGCCCGGTCAACGTCGCCGTGCAGGACAAGGACTTCTGGGCCTCCCTCGCGGGCCACGGTCAGCTCGTCCGCGACGACGCGCGCAAGAAGGAGTTCTGGAACCCGGCCACCGAGGCCTTCTTCGGTGAGGGCTCGAGCCCCGAGGATCCGCAGATCGTGCTCGTGCGCGTGGACGCGCCGTTCTTGCGGGCCTTCTTGTTCTCCTCCTTCTCCACCTTCTTCCGCTCGGCCTCACGGGCGGCCTCGACACGCTTGGCCTCGGCGCGCTCCGCCTTGAGGCGGTCGTACTCGGCCGGGTCGAAGGCGTTGCCCTCCTTGAGGTAGCCGAGGTCGTACTCGAGGTTGCGCACGGTCTCCTGCGGCACGAGCGGCATGGCGCCCTTGACCATCACGAGGCCGACGCCGGCGAAGATCAGGCCGAGCACGAGAAACGCGAGCGCCACCATGAGCGCCGGGAACCAGAAGCTCGGGTCGGCGAAGGCGCCGACCAACGTCACCACGAGGGCGACCACCATGAGCGCGAGGAAGAACAGGCCCACCACCGCGACGCCGGCGCCGATGCCGGCCTTCTTGCCCTTCGCGGCCACGTGTCCCTTGGCGAGCACGAGCTCGTCCTTCATCTGCAG
>NZ_JBFAWH010000107.1:0-3116 GCF_040680235.1 Streptomyces sp. NPDC052101 | reverse complement strand
GCACCGCTCTCGTGGTGTTCATCCCGATTACGGGAAAACATTCACGGAGAGTTTGATCCTGGCTCAGGACGAACGCTGGCGGCGTGCTTAACACATGCAAGTCGAACGATGAAGCCCTTCGGGGTGGATTAGTGGCGAACGGGTGAGTAACACGTGGGCAATCTGCCCTTCACTCTGGGACAAGCCCTGGAAACGGGGTCTAATACCGGATACGAGCCTCCTGGGCATCTGGGAGGTTGGAAAGCTCCGGCGGTGAAGGATGAGCCCGCGGCCTATCAGCTTGTTGGTGAGGTAATGGCTCACCAAGGCGACGACGGGTAGCCGGCCTGAGAGGGCGACCGGCCACACTGGGACTGAGACACGGCCCAGACTCCTACGGGAGGCAGCAGTGGGGAATATTGCACAATGGGCGAAAGCCTGATGCAGCGACGCCGCGTGAGGGATGACGGCCTTCGGGTTGTAAACCTCTTTCAGCAGGGAAGAAGCGAGAGTGACGGTACCTGCAGAAGAAGCGCCGGCTAACTACGTGCCAGCAGCCGCGGTAATACGTAGGGCGCAAGCGTTGTCCGGAATTATTGGGCGTAAAGAGCTCGTAGGCGGCTTGTCACGTCGATTGTGAAAGCCCGAGGCTTAACCTCGGGTCTGCAGTCGATACGGGCTAGCTAGAGTGTGGTAGGGGAGATCGGAATTCCTGGTGTAGCGGTGAAATGCGCAGATATCAGGAGGAACACCGGTGGCGAAGGCGGATCTCTGGGCCATTACTGACGCTGAGGAGCGAAAGCGTGGGGAGCGAACAGGATTAGATACCCTGGTAGTCCACGCCGTAAACGGTGGGAACTAGGTGTTGGCGACATTCCACGTCGTCGGTGCCGCAGCTAACGCATTAAGTTCCCCGCCTGGGGAGTACGGCCGCAAGGCTAAAACTCAAAGGAATTGACGGGGGCCCGCACAAGCGGCGGAGCATGTGGCTTAATTCGACGCAACGCGAAGAACCTTACCAAGGCTTGACATACACCGGAAAACCCTGGAGACAGGGTCCCCCTTGTGGTCGGTGTACAGGTGGTGCATGGCTGTCGTCAGCTCGTGTCGTGAGATGTTGGGTTAAGTCCCGCAACGAGCGCAACCCTTGTTCTGTGTTGCCAGCATGCCCTTCGGGGTGATGGGGACTCACAGGAGACCGCCGGGGTCAACTCGGAGGAAGGTGGGGACGACGTCAAGTCATCATGCCCCTTATGTCTTGGGCTGCACACGTGCTACAATGGCCGGTACAATGAGCTGCGATACCGTGAGGTGGAGCGAATCTCAAAAAGCCGGTCTCAGTTCGGATTGGGGTCTGCAACTCGACCCCATGAAGTCGGAGTCGCTAGTAATCGCAGATCAGCATTGCTGCGGTGAATACGTTCCCGGGCCTTGTACACACCGCCCGTCACGTCACGAAAGTTGGTAACACCCGAAGCCGGTGGCCCAACCCCTTGTGGGAGGGAGCTGTCGAAGGTGGGACTAGCGATTGGGACGAAGTCGTAACAAGGTAGCCGTACCGGAAGGTGCGGCTGGATCACCTCCTTTCTAAGGAGCACTTCTTACCGGGCTTGCCTGGTCAGAGGCCAGTACATCGGCGAATGTCCGGTGCTGGTTGCTCATGGGTGGAACGTTGATTATTCGGCACGGTCCAGGATGGACCAGGCGCTAGTACTGCCCTTTCGGGGCGTGGAACGCTGATCTGGTTGGCTGGTCGTGTCGGGCACGCTGTTGGGTGTCTGAGGGAACGAACTTTCCTCAGTCGCCGGCCCCAGTGCACTCGAATCTTCTGGTTCGGGGTGATGGGTGGCTGGTCGTTGTTTGAGAACTGCACAGTGGACGCGAGCATCTGTGGCCAAGTTTTTAAGGGCGCACGGTGGATGCCTTGGCACCAGGAACCGATGAAGGACGTGGGAGGCCGCGATAGTCCCCGGGGAGTCGTCAACCAGGCTTTGATCCGGGGGTTTCCGAATGGGGAAACCCGGCAGTCGTCATGGGCTGTCACCCGCTGCTGAACACATAGGCAGTGTGGAGGGAACGAGGGGAAGTGAAACATCTCAGTACCCTCAGGAAGAGAAAACAACCGTGATTCCGGGAGTAGTGGCGAGCGAAACCGGATGAGGCCAAACTTACGACGTGTGAGACCCGGCAGGGGTTGCGTCGTGGGGGTTGTGGGATCTCTCTTCTGCGGTCTGCCGGCCGTAGGACGAGTCAGAAACCGTTGATGTAGGCGAAGGACATGCGAAAGGTCCGGCGTAGAGGGTAAGACCCCCGTAGTCGAAACGTCAGCGGCTCGTTTGAGAGACACCCAAGTAGCACGGGGCCCGAGAAATCCCGTGTGAATCTGGCGGGACCACCCGCTAAGCCTAAATATTCCCTGGTGACCGATAGCGGATAGTACCGTGAGGGAATGGTGAAAAGTACCCCGGGAGGGGAGTGAAATAGTACCTGAAACCGTGTGCCTACAAGCCGTGGGAGCGTCGGAACGTGCTTGCACGTTCTCGTGACTGCGTGCCTTTTGAAGAATGAGCCTGCGAGTTTGCGGTGTGTTGCGAGGTTAACCCGGGTGGGGAAGCCGTAGCGAAAGCGAGTCCGAATAGGGCGATTCAGTAGCACGCTCAAGACCCGAAGCGGAGTGATCTAGCCATGGGCAGGTTGAAGCGGAGGTAAGACTTCGTGGAGGACCGAACCCACCAGGGTTGAAAACCTGGGGGATGACCTGTGGTTAGGGGTGAAAGGCCAATCAAACTCCGTGATAGCTGGTTCTCCCCGAAATGCATTTAGGTGCAGCGTCGTGTGTTTCTTGCCGGAGGTAGAGCACTGGATAGGCGATGGGCCCTACCGGGTTACTGACCTTAGCCAAACTCCGAATGCCGGTAAGTGAGAGCGCGGCAGTGAGACTGTGGGGGATAAGCTCCATGGTCGAGAGGGAAACAGCCCAGAGCATCGACTAAGGCCCCTAAGCGTACGCTAAGTGGGAAAGGATGTGGAGTCGCACAGACAACCAGGAGGTTGGCTTAGAAGCAGCCACCCTTGAAAGAGTGCGTAATAGCTCACTGGTCTAGTGATTCCGCGCCGACAATGTAGCGGGGCTCAAG
>NZ_JBFAWH010000106.1:0-3200 GCF_040680235.1 Streptomyces sp. NPDC052101 | reverse complement strand
GCATCTTCCGCCGATCCCGGTGCAGCCCGAATCGAATGACGTCAATCGCCGCTGCCGTCCTCACGCTGGAGCGGCAACGCTGAAAGAGCTCACTGTTTCAGGTACGTCGGTCGCTGGGATGATGGCTGCTCACTCCTAGGCGAGGAACTGGGCCCCGGATGAGTTGCTGGTCGCAAGAGGTGCGCGAGGTGTTGGAGGCGTCGGGATGGACGCCTGGACGGAAGGTAGACACGGGTCGCTGGAGATCCATGTTCATCACCGTCGGCCTCGCCATGCATGATGCTGCGGAAGCCTTCCTGCAAGAGTTCGGCGGTTTGACTGTGAACGTCAGCGGACCGGGGATCAGCTGTGCACGCACACCGTTCGCGTTGGATCCCGAGCTGGCCTGGGGCGAGGATGACCGGTTTGTGCAGTGGGGTGAGTCGATCGGGCATCGTCTTTTCCCGCTCGGTGAGCTGGATCACGGCCGGTTCTTCCTGGGCATCAATGAGGTGGGTGTGATCTATCTCGTTGAGACGTTCGTTGCCAGCTTCGGACCGATGCCGCAGGCATTGGAGAACTTGGTTCTCGGCGTGGCTCCTCGCCGGATCGATGAGGAGTAAGAGTCTGTGGGACAGACTTCCTGGCGTGTCGTTCACCTGCAGAGGAGCACTCGTTTGCGGAGGAGTTGAAATCCGGCCGGCCGAACATCTGCCGTTTGAGCATCTTGATCCGGTTGACGTGCCCTTCAACAATGCCCGGGCGGGTGTAGACCGCCCGCCGGTGCGGTCGGGGCTCGCGGTCGGGGTCCTTGTGCTTCCGCCGCGTTCGGCCCATTGCCGCCCGGGGTGGGGCTGGAGGTTGGGCGGGCCGAACTCGTCCAGGCATAAGACGACTTCGGGTTCGCTGTCCTCCGGTATGACCTCACCGTCGGCGATGGCGTAGAGGTGCTCGACGCGGGCCTTCTTGGCGGCATAGTCCGGGTCGCGGGAGGGGTCGGCCAGCTTGGCCAGGCTCCAGGTCGAGAACGGCAGGCCGTGCTCGGCCGACCTGGACTTGGCGATCTTCTTGATCTCGCGGCGTTCGGGGAGGGCGAAGGTCTTAGGCCGGCCGCCCTTGTACTTCGGGTAGAGCGAGTCGAAGCCGTCAACGTTGAAATTTTGGATCACATCCCGGACCCGGTCGTCGCTGGTGCACGTCACCTCGGCGATCTTTCCCACGGACATGCCCTGCGCGGCCGGCAGCACCGTGTGGGCCCACTGCCAGGTCACCACCGACCCGCTGCCTCTGCGGATGATCCGCAGCAGGCGCTTCCCCTCGTCGTCATCGATCTCGCGGACGTGTACTCGCTCAGCCACCAGCACAGCTTCCCTGCCGCGCGCTGCCGGTGAGTGTCATTCCGTCGGCGTGCCGATCCGCAGCCGGTTGCCGTCAGGGTCGCGCAGCTCAATCTCACGCGCCCACGGAGCGTCCTTCACCTGCACACCGAACTCGGAGGCAAAGGCCTCGACATCGCGCATGCGCAGGTAGACCAACGTGTCGGGTCGGGCGTCGCCCTTGTGCTCCGACAAGAACAACCGCATCCCGCCCCGGGCGACCTCGACGAACGCGGGAAGTCCCGGTTCGAAGCGGTGTTCCCACTGCTTGGCGAAGCCAAGTCGCTCGTACCAGGCGACCGCCGCCGCAGCGTTCTCGACGTGAAGAATGGGAATGACTTCCTCGTCCATGGAGTCATCGTCGCAGACAGCCCAGGGTAAACGTTGCCTGATGCGGCACTTGTCTGCTGACCCCAGTCCGTGACGCAGCAGCCTCTCGCCGAATAGCACCGCGCATGACCCGACAGTCAGCAGCCCTCCGGCGAGGAACGCGCCTCGCACGCCGGCCAGCGGCAGGATCAGTCCCCCGAGCGCGGCGCCAGCCGCGATGCCGGCGTTGTAGGCACCAGAGTTCGCCGCGAGTGCGATGTCCGTGCGGCCCGGTGCGCAATGCAGCATCGCGTTCTGGGTGGTCATGAACACCGGTCCGAGCGCACCGCCCATCAGCGCCAGGAACACCACCGCCGCCGCAGGGTGGGTACCGGTCCCGTACAGCCCGAGCATGCCCACCGCCTGCGTGGCCACGGCAGTGGTCAGCGCGGAGCGCGGAAAGCGGTCCAGCAGTGCCCCGGTGATGCTCACCCCGGCCAGACACGCGATACCGAATGCCACGAACAGGGCGCTGACGGCGCTCGATGAGAACCCGCTTACGTCGCCCAGGAACTTCACGATGTAGGTGTATCCCGTGAACGCCCCGGTGGCGGAAAGGGCCCCGGCTACCAGCACGATCCCGAACCGGCGGGCGTCGGGGTCGGATCCGTAGGCGGCGGGCTCCTTGTCCGGAGGTGAGGTCGGCAGCAGAGCGGCGATCGTCACCAGAGAGAGGAGCCCCAGAGCTGCCAGCATGGCGATGGGCACCTGCCAGGCGCTCTGCTGGCCCAGCCAGGTGCCGGCAGGAACGCCGAGCACGAGGGCGAGAGAGCCGGCGACGGACAGCGCCCCGACTACACGCCCGCGGACTGCGGGCGCGAACAGGCCCACCGCGACCGGCCCCATCACGGCCCAGAACAGCGCCTGGGCGAGCGCGGTGAGCAGTCGCGCTACGAGGAGCAGCCAGTAGGAGGTTGCCAGCGCCCCAACCAGACTGGACACGACGAGAGCGGCCAGCAGTCCCGTGAGCACATGACGTCGAGGCACGGCCCGCGTGACGCGGGCGAGCGGCACAGACGCGACTGCGACTGCGACTCCGTAACCGGTGACCAGGAGGCCGACTGCTGACAGCGGCACACGAAGGCTTTCGGAGATGAGCTCCAAGAGGCCGACTGGCAGGTTCTCCGCCGTGTTGAAGGTGAAGGCGGCCAGCATCAGGGCCGCCAGTACTGCCGGCCCATGCCGTGAAGCCGATTGCCCGGTGATCGCAAGGTCGCTTCGCGCCCTCGCCCGTTGCTCCTGCTCGGTGGCACCTTCCATAGAGATACCTCAGCCGCCTTACCGGTCCGGCCGCAACCCCATTCACCTGCCGTGGGGACGTGCGGCCAACTGCGACGCGCAGAGTGGCCAACCGAAGCAATCAATGGCCAAGTGGGAGGTTCGGGTCTGTAAAGCGAGCGGTGTAACTGGGCTTGATGTGGCTAGAGTTGGCCTGCGGTGAGGCGGCCATCAAAGGCCAGGTCGAAGGCGTTCATG
>NZ_JBFAWH010000105.1:0-3377 GCF_040680235.1 Streptomyces sp. NPDC052101 | reverse complement strand
GGCGCGGCCGGTGCCGGGGATGCGGTGCCGCCGCCCAGGACCAGGGCGGTGGCCGTCGAAAGCACGGCCACGGCGCCGCCTGCTCTGCTCAAGAGCTGAACCCGGTCAGCTGGTCTCTTGCCTGCGAGGCGTTCTTCTATGCCTCCTTCCCGCTGCTGATCCTGCTGCTGCGCCGGCTCGGCGCGCGTGGTTCGGCCGCGCTGGCCGGCCTGTCGGTGGCGGCGGTGCTGGTGCTGGCCTGGGCGGACGCCCACCACTGGTGGACCTACGCGCTGTACTCGTTCCCGGCGGCCCGGCTGCCCGAGTTCGTCCTCGGCGCGGTCACCGCGCGGCTGGTGCTGCTCGGCCGGTGGCGGGGGCCCGGCCTCGAAGCGTCGCTGGCGCTGGCGATCATCGGCTACTTCCTCGTCCCGCAGGTCACGCCCGGCTACTCGGCCACCGTGTGCACGATCGTCGGGTTCGCGCTGCTCATTCCGGCCGCGGCCGTCGCGGACGTCCAGGGGCTGCCCTCGCTGTGGCGGCGCCGGCGGCTGGTGCGGCTCGGCGAGCTGTCGTTCGCCTTCTACATGATCCATCTGCTGGTGCTGCGGGCCGCCACCGAGCTGCTCGGGACGAAGCCGCACTTCGGGCTGCTGGCGGGGGTGGCCGTCACGACGACGGCGTTCGCCGTGTCGCTCGGGCTGTCCTGGCTTCTGTACGAGGCGGTGGAGCGCCCGGCGAGACGCCTGCTGCTGCGCCGGCGGCGCCGCCCGGACGCCCGGCAGGACTCGGCCCCGTCCCGTCACGAGGCACCGGCCGCGACCCGGGACTGAGCCGGTACCGGGTCCCTCCGGGGACACCCTGACAGACCGGGCGAGAAGTGCCCCCGGCTCGCTGCCGGAGGGCCTCGTCCTGGCACAGTGGGCGCCGGAGGGGAGGGCACACACCCGCCTCCCCTCCGGCGCCCACTGTGCGCCCTGCACCTCGCCGCGCGCGGTTTCCAGGTGGACGCCGTCGATCTCTCCTAGGACCGCGATCGCCTGCGCCGTCTCGTGCGCCGTCTCTGCTGGCGAGGTCCCCGGGTCGGGGCGTCCGGAACCGGGAATCGCCGGGGATTGCCGGTCGGGGTGAAGTCGGGCCGTCTCCATCGAGTTGCCGGGACGGCAGGCCCGCCGGACGCGTCGTCCGGACCCGGGGACCGCCAGCACAGCCACCTTAGGCGCTGCCCCCGGCCCCCGCAGGTCGGGCGGGACCGGTGGGTGGGGTGGGTCAGGGGAACGATGTCACCTTGGACGTCGTACTTGTCGACGTGCTCGACGCACAGGCCGTCGGCAAGCCTTCGGGAGTCAGAACCTTCAGAACCGCATGCCGTGTCCTCGCGCCAGGACGAGATGGGGGTCATGGCGCCGTTTGGCGGCGGCGAGGGCCGGCCAGCGGTTGCCGTAGTGGTCGCGCCAGTCGGCGTCCGTCATGGGCAGGGCGTTGACGGGGTAGGCGACGGCGCCCTGGGATCGGGCGCGTTCGTAGGCGGCGCGGTTGGCGGCCACCATCGCGACGACCGTCTCGGGGTCGCCCGGCGGTGCCGTGCGCAACAGGGCGAGAAGATACAGGACTTGACCGGACGGGCGGCTGAAGAGGGGTGCGCGCAGCCGGTCGGCGAGCAGGGGGTACAGCAGGACGAGGCCGGTGTCGTACAGGTCGGCGAAGGCAGGGTCGGCGAGTACGGCACGGACGACGGACTCGGCGCCGTCCTGTGGGAGCAGCAGGTTGAGCCATGGGTGGGGATGCAGCCACTCCCCCGTCGCCCGCAGGACCTCCTCGTCCGTGTCCACGCGATGGGCGAACTCGCCGTAGCCGAGGTCCTCCGTCTCCAGGGCGGCGGGGTCGTGCGCGAGTCCGTCGAGCAGGGTGCTGTCGTCCGGCGGGCACGGGCCGGCGTGCGGGGCCACGGCCTCGATCATGTACTGCCGGCGCTGCTCGTCCGCCGGCCGGGCCTGGCCCTCCAGGTAGGTGAAGCGCTGTTCCTCCGCGAGTCGCCGCTGGTCGGCGAGGAAGCGGGTGAGGTCGGAGTAGTACAGGCAGTAGCGGCGGACCCGGTCGGGTGCGGGCACCAGGCGCAGGGTGGCGGCCACGATGACGGCGCACTGGCCGAGGCCGGCGAGCACGGCGTGGAACAGCTCGGGGTCCTGGTCGGGCGAGCAGACCCGGTGCCGCCCGGCCCCGGTCACCACCTCCAGCTCCAGGACCTGGTCCGCTACCAGGCCGTGCCGGTGGCCGGCGCCGCCCAGTCCGCCCGCCGACAGGACGCCGCCGACGCCCGCGCCGAGGTAGTCGGTGAGGACCGGCGGGGTGCGGCCGTGCCGCAGGGTGGCGGCCAGCACGTCCCGCCACAACGCGCCCGCCTGCACGGTCACTTGACCGTCAGTCACCGGGCCGACACTGTTCAGCGAGCGCAGGTCCAGCACGATCCCGCCGCCCGCCTGCCCCTGGCCGTACATCGAGTGGCCGCCACCGCGTACGCTCACCGGGATGCCCCGGGGTCCGGCGAACCGGAGCAGGTCCTCGATCTCTGCGGCGGAGTGCGGGCGCAGGACGCCGAGCGGCTCGGCTCGCACGATGTGCCCGAAGTCCTGTGCGGCCTCGTGCCGCGTCTCCGGGCGGGTGTCCAGGGCCGGGCCGAAGCGGGTGGCGAGGTCGTGGGCCGTCGTCATGCCGGAATCACATCAGATGGGCGCGGCGTACGTCGAGACGGCCTCAACTGCCGTATGTCGCCTGCTCCTTGATGAGACGCAGCAGCGCGGCGTGGGTCTCCGCGTCGGCCGCCGCGACGAGTCCGCCCGCGCCGCTCAGCACGGGCTCGCCGTACAGGCCGGTGACCGTGCAGCCGGCCGCCCGGCACAGGGCGATGCCGGCCGCGAAGTGCACGCTGTCGCGCAGATCGCCGTCGGTGACGTAGGCGGCCCTGCGCCCGGCGGCGACCCAGGCCACCGCGAGGGTGCTGGAGATCACCCGGGGCCGGAACCGTTCGGCGAAGCCCGGGTCGGCGAGGAGCCGGACCGCCTGGAATCCGGGGGCGTTGGGGAAGGAGGGGTCGAGGTTGACGTCCACCAGCGCGGACCCGGCCCAGGGGGTCAGCGGCTCGTCGGCGCCGTCCCCGCGGACGCGGGCCGTGTCGCCGTCGGTCCAGAACACCTCGCCGCTGAACGGGTCGGCGGTCGCGGCGGCCGTGACCTCGGATCCCTCGCGCAGGGCGACGTTCACACCGACGAGCATGTTCCGCACGGCGTAGTTGAGGGTCCCGCACAGCGGGTCGACGAGCCAGCGGCGGTGGGCGTCGGCGGCGCCGGAGCGTCCGCTCTCCTCGCCGGTCACGGCGTCGTCGGGGCGGGCGGCACGCA
>NZ_JBFAWH010000104.1:0-3404 GCF_040680235.1 Streptomyces sp. NPDC052101 | reverse complement strand
GCGAACTGCACCGGGCGCAGCAGCCCGATGCCGCTCGACCCCCTGCGAGGCATCGACGAAACGTTCCCTCTTGGCAACGGACCGGATGGCGCGCACCAGCCGGTCCGGCGAGCCCGCCTTGTCGACGAAGCCGAGCGCGCCCGCCTCTGCGGCCTGCTTCAGCAGGCCCGGCCGGTTCGCCTGGGCCAGCACCACGAGCGCCGGAGAGCTTCCCCCGGTACCGGGCGGGCACAGATCGCCGAGCGGCGGCGCCCCTTGGCCGTCGGTACAGTCGAGGTCCGCCGCGCACACATCGGGGCATAACGACCGCACCCGGGCGTCGGCATCCCGCCACGGCGTGTCGTCCACGTCCAGTCCTGGTTCCCCGCGCAGCCACTCGGCCAGGACCGATCTCACCAGACACGCGTCGTGCACCAGAAGCACCCGGATCACTGCCCGCCCCCTCGGATGGTTGTCCCAAGCCCGTTCTCGTCGCCGCCCGTGCCGTCGCGGCCCGCGCCTCCTGCCCCGCGCGGCCCGCCCCGTCCGCACCCTGGGTCCGGCACGGAAAACGCGTGCCCATTCTTGGGCGCGGATACCGTCTGCGGGCGCGGAGATCCGGCCATCAGGGTGCGCGGGGGCGCACGCGAGGCGCCCGTACGCTGCCCGCGCTTCCGTTGGCCGGGCATGGATCCCCCGCGGACGGGGTATCCGCGGGCGACCCGCCAGGTGGGGCCGTGTGCCCGGGCCGGGCCGCTCGCCGTGCGCGGTGCGCTCGCGCGAGGGAATCTTGTCCCCAGGATGCGCGACGCGGCCGTGCGAGGAGGTGGTCGCCGTGTCCGACGGGCCGCGACCGGCACCGGCGGCCGACGGGGCGGCCGCCGCCCTGCCCGTGCTGTCGCTCGCGCTGGTCTCGATGATGCGGGAGGTGCACGCGCACTCCGGCGCGGTGTACCTGCTCAGGTCCGAGGAGCCGGTCCTGGAGATGATGGTGCACGCGGGGATGCCCCGGGCGTTCGCGGCGCCGTGGGAGCGGGTCGGGCTGAGCGCGCCGATCCCGGTCGCCGACGCGGTGCGCGAGCGGCGGCTGGTGTGGGTGGGCGGCGAGGAGGAGATGGCGCGGCGCTATCCGCGTATCGCGGTGGTGCTGCCGTACCCGTTCGCGCTGGCGGCGCTGCCCGTGGCGACGGAACAGCGGGTGTACGGCGCGGTGTTCGTGACCTGGCCCGGCGCGCATCCGCAGGTGCTGTCCGACGGGGAGCGCGACCATCTGCGGGCGGCCTGCGACCGGCTGGCGCTCAGGCTGGAGCGGGAAGCGGAGGACGACCGGCCGGTCGCCCCCGAGGTGGACGTGGTGACGACCTCGTTGGCGGGTGTGGCGGACACGCTGGGCTCGGTGGAGGCGGTGCGGATGGTGTCCCGGCTGCCGTACGGGCTGGTGTCGCTGGATCTGCACGGCCGGATCGCGTTCGTCAACGCGGTCGCCGCCGAGCTGCTCGGCCGGCCCGCCGGGGAGTTGCTCGGCACACCGCCGTGGGTGTCGGTGCCCTGGCTGAACGACCCGATGTACGAGGACCGCTACCGGGGAGCGCTGCTCAGCCAGCAGGTGACGTCGTTCGTGGCGCTGCGCCCGCCGGGCGAGTGGCTGTCGTTCCGGATGTATCCGAGCACGACCGGGCTGAGCATGCGCATCACCCGGGCGCGGGCGGTGGCGGACGTCGCCCGCGGCGCGCGGCAGGCGGACGAGCCCCCGGCCCGGCTGGTGACGATCTCGCAGGTGCTGAGCCTCGCGGGCGCGCTGACCGAGGCGGTCGGGGTGCAGGACGTGGTGCATCTGGTCTGGAACGAGGTGGCCGCGGCGGTCGGCAGCCAGGCGATGGTGATCCTCGGCGCGCAGGGCGGGCGGCTGCATGTGCTGGGACATCGCGGGTACGCCGATCCGCACACCGTGGAGCGGTTCCACGGGCTGCCGCTGAGCGAACGGACCCCGGGCACCCATGTGCTGGGCAGCGGGGTGCCGGCGTTCTTCGCCAGCCAGGACGAGCTGGAGCGGCTGTATCCGGGCCGGTACGACATCCCGGACGGGTTCTCGGCCTGGGCGTATCTGCCGCTGATCGCGTCCGGGCGGCCGGTGGGCACCTGTGTGCTGGCCTACGCCGAGCCGCATGTGTTCCCGGCCGACGAGCGGGCCGTGCTGACGTCCCTGGGCGGGCTGATCGCCCAGGCGCTGGAGCGGGCCCAGCTCTACGACGCCAAGCACCGGCTCGCGCACGGTCTCCAGCAGGCCCTGCTGCCGCACACGCTGGCACCGCCGCCGGGCATCGAGGCGGCGGCCCGCTATGTGCCGGCGACCCACGGCATGGACATCGGCGGCGACTTCTACGACCTGGTGCCGTCCCTGCCGTTGACGGCGGCGGTGATCGGGGACGTCCAGGGGCACAACGTGACCGCGGCGGGCCTGATGGGGCAGATCCGCACCGGTGTCCGGGCGTACACCACGGTCGGGCAGGCGCCGCACGAGGTCATGAGCAGTACCAACCGGCTGCTGATCGACCTCGGCACCGAGCTGTTCGCCAGCTGTCTGTATCTACGGCTGGACCCGGCGCGCGGGCAGGCCGTCATGGCGCGGGCGGGGCATCCGCCGCCGCTGCTGAGACGGCCGGACGGACGGGTGCGAGTGCTGGATCTGGCGGGCGGCCCGCTGCTCGGGATCGACGCGGGCGCGGTGTATCCGACGACCGAGGTGTCACTCGCCCCCGGATCGGTCCTTGTGCTCTACACCGACGGTCTGGTGGAGACGCCGAGTGTGGACATCGAGGACGCGCTGGCCGGCCTCGGCGGGCTGCTGTCGGAGGTCGGCGACCAGCCGCTGGAGATGCTCGCGGACGAGGTCGTCCGGCACAGCGCGGCGGCACGGGACCGGATGGACGACGTGGCGGTGCTGCTGCTGCGGGCGTGCGACCGCGCCTGACGGGGCACGGCCGCACGGACGATACGGTCCGGCCCTCCCGCCGGAGGGCCGGACCGTTCCCCGCCGGCCGGAACCGCAGGTGAGGCCGGCAGGGATGTCGCAGCGCCCCTTCGCGGCCCTCCCGGCGGAGCGCCGTCGCTCAGCGCGTGCCGGTCAGGGACGACCCGTTGTTCGCGGAGCCGGCGCCGGACTGGTCGCTGCCGGTACCGGACTGATCGCTGCCGCTGCCCGACGGAGCGCCGCCGCTGCCGGACGGGGCGTTCGCGCCGGATCCGGTGCCGGACTGGTCGCCGGCCGAGGCGGACGGGTCGGCGGAGCCGCCGATCTGGGCGCCGCCCGCACCGGACTGGTCACCGGCACCGGACTGGTCGCCCGCCGAGGCCGACGGGGCGGCGGAACCCGACTGGTCGCCCGCGCCATTGCCGCCGCCGGCGCCGGCGGCGTTGCCGCCGGC
>NZ_JBFAWH010000103.1:0-3459 GCF_040680235.1 Streptomyces sp. NPDC052101 | reverse complement strand
CGGCGGCTCCTCCACGATCACATGCGCGTTCGTCCCACTCAGACCGAACGACGACACACCCGCACGACGCGGACGCGACTCCTCCCGCTCCCACGGTTCGAGCTGGTCGACGACGCGCACGGGCAGGTCGTCCCAGGCGATGTTCGGGTTGCGGGGTGTGCTGTGCAGCGTCGCGGGCAGCGCGTCGTTCCGGAAGGAGGCGAGCATCTTGCAGACGCCCGCGATGCCCGCGGCGGACTCCAGGTGGCCGATGACGCTCTTCGCGGTGCCGAGGCCGAGTGCCCTGCCCGGCTCCCGGCCCTCGCCGTAGACGGCGGCCAGGGCCTGGACCTCGATCGGGTCGCCCAGCGAGGTGCCGGTGCCATGGCATTCGACGTAGTCGATGTCGGAGGGGGTGAGACCGGCCGAGTCGAGCGCGGCGCGGATGACCTTCTGCTGCGAGGACCCGTTGGGGGCGGTGATGCCGCTGCTGGCGCCGTCGTGGTTGACGGCGGTCGCGCGGATCACGCCGAGCACGGTGCGCTGCTGGGCGACGGCGTCGGACAGGCGCATGACGGCGATGACGCCGACGCCCTCGCCGCGGCCGTACCCGTCCGCCTCGGCGGAGAACGTCTTGCTGCGGCCGTCCGGGGCGAGCGCGTGGGACCTGCTGAGCGCGATGAACGCGCCCGGGTCGGTGAGGACCTGGACACCACCGGCGAGCGCCAGCTCGCACTGGCCGCTGCGCAGCGCCTCGCAGGCGAGGTGCAGTGCGACCAGCGACGACGAGCACGCCGTGTCGACGGACAGCGCCGGTCCCTGCAGTCCGAGGTGGTAGGCGAGGCGGCCCGCGTTGAAGCTGGGCAGGGTTCCGGTGAGGGTGTATGTGTCCGCCGAGCCCGCCTTGCGGAAGGTGCCGTACTCGCCGACGCCCGCGCCCACGAAGACGCCGGTGCGGGAGTCCCGCAGGTCGCGCGGGCGGATGCCGGCGTTCTCCAGGGAGTTCCAGGCGGCTTCGAGGAGCAGCCGGTGCTGCGGGTCCATCGGCTCGGCCTCGCGCGGGCTGATGCCGAAGAAGGCCGCGTCGAAGTGGGCGACGTCGTCCAGGAAGGAGGCGCTGCGGGTGTAGATGCGGCCTTCGGCGTCGGGGTCGGGGTCGTAGTAGGCGTCGATGTCGAAGCGGTCGGCGGGGACGGTGGTGACCGTGTCGCGGCCGTCGGCGAGGACGGACCAGAGGCTGTCGAGGTCGTGGGCGTCGCCGGGCATGCGCAGGCCGACGCCGACCACGGCGAGCGGTTCGTCGCCGCCCCGCCGGTCGCCGCCCACGGCCGCGGGCGCGGCGGACGGGCCGCCGGAGGCGGGGGCGCCCGGGCCGGGGGCCAGTTCGGCGAGCAGCCAGCGGGCGGCCGCGGCCAGGTTGGGGTGGTCGAAGACGAGGGTCTTGGGGGTGGTGACGCCGGTGCGCTGCTGGACGCGGCGGCTGAAGTCGACGGACATCATCGAGTCGAAGCCGAGATCCTTGAATCCGCGCTCCGGGTCGAGTGTTTCGGGGTTCTTCGCGCCGAGCACGGCGGCGGCCTCGACGGCCAGCAGACGGCGTACGTGGTCCTCGCGGGCGTCCTCGGGCAGGTCGAGCAGGGCGGTGCGCAGGGGCGTGCCCGGCTCCGCGGACGCGGTCGCGGTGGCGGCCTGGGCGGACTCGGGGATCTCCCGCAGGAAGGGGCGGTCGCGGCCCTCGGTGTAGGCGGCGGTGGCCCGGTCCCATGCGATGTCGGCGACGACCGTCGTGGTGCGGCCCTCTCCGCCGCCGAGGACGGCGTCGAGGACGTCCAGGGCCTGTTCGACGGGCATCGGGTCCAGGCCGATGCGGCGCAGCTGGGTCTCGGCGGCGCCGTGGGTCATGCCGCCGTCCGCCCACGGTCCCCAGGCGAGGGAGACGGCGGGCAGGCCCTCGGCCCGGCGCCGGGCGGCGAGGGTGTCGAGGGCGGCGTTCGCCGCCGCGTAGTTGGCCTGGCCGATGTTGCCGAGCACGCCGACGACCGACGAGTACAGCACGAAGGCGTCGAGTTCGCGGTCGCGGGTGAGGTCGTCCAGATGTGCGGCCGCGGCCAGTTTGGGCGCGGCGACGGCGGCGACGGCGTCGGCGTCCAGCCGGTCGAGCAGCCGGTCGTCGAGGACACCGGCGGTGTGGAAGACGGCGCGCAGCGGGGCGTCGTCGCGGTCGAGCCGGTCGAGGAGTTCCGCCAGCCGGGCCCGGTCGGTGACGTCGCACGCGGCGAAGGTGACGCGGGCGCCGGTGGCCTCCAGTTCGGCGGCGAGTGCGGCGGCGCCGTCGGCCGCGGGGCCGCGCCGGGAGACCAGTACGAGGTGCTCGGCGCCGCGTTCGGCCAGGCGGCGGGCAAGGTGCCCGGCGAGGGCGCCGCTGCCTCCGGTGATCAGTACGGTGCCGCGCGGTGTCCAGGGTCGTACGGCGGTGGGTTCGGTGCGGCGCAGCCTGCGGACGTGGCGTCCGGCGGGGCGCAGCGCGACGTGTTCCTCGGCGGTGGCGGTGCCGTGCGCGGCGAGGGTGGCCAGCAGCTGACGGCTGATCGCGGCGTCGAGGGGCACCGTGGTGCCGGTGTCGGCGGGCAGGTCGAGGAGTCCGCCCCAGCGGTCGGCGTGTTCCAGGGCGACGACGTGGCCGAGGCCCCAGACGAAGGCCTGTTCGGGGGCGGGGGCGGGGTCGGTGCCGTGCGCGGCGACGGCGCCTCGGGTGAGGAACCACAGCGGGGCCCGGACTCCGGCGTCCCCCAGTGCCTGGACGAGGGTGAGGCTCTGGACGGCGCCTGTGCTCACGGCCGGGTGGGCGGGGTGCGGGGCGGTGTCGGCGGCGGTGAGGGCGAGGACGCCGCTCAGGGTCTCGTCGCCGAGCGCCGCCGTCAGGGCGCCGATCAGGGCGGCGCAGCCTGCGCGGTCCCCGTCGGTGCTGAGCACGTGCGCGGAGGCGCCCGCGTCGGCCAGCGTCCCGGCGAGCCGCTCCGCGAGGTCCTGGGCGGCCGTGGGTGCCGCGATCAGCCAGTGGCCGTGCGGAACGGGCGTGGCACGCGGTACGGCGGACGGTTCCCAGGTCTCGGTGTACATCCGGCCCGCCGCATGGCCTGCCCGGTCCTGCTGTTCGCGCCAGGCGGCGAGGTGGGGCAGGACGGCGGCGACTGCGGAGCTGTCCTGCGCGCCGAGCAGTTCGGCGACCCGTTGGGCCTCGCCCCCGCTGACGGCCTCCCACAGCGCGTCCTCGTCGCGGGAGCGGGAGCGGGTGCTTGAGCCGTTCCCCTTCTTGTCCTTGTCCGGGGACTCAAGCCAGTGGTGGTCGCGCTGGAAGGCGTAGGTGGGCAGGTCGACCGGCACGCCCTCGGGCAGCGCCTCCTCCCAGGCGATCTCCTGCCCCGACACATACAGTGCACCCAACGCCCGCACCAGCGTACGGACTTCGTCCACCGGCTC
>NZ_JBFAWH010000102.1:0-3566 GCF_040680235.1 Streptomyces sp. NPDC052101 | reverse complement strand
CACCCGTCGTTCGTGATGTCCAACTCCTTCGCGGACCAGACGCTGGCCCAGATCGAGTTGTTCACCAAGCCCGACGCGTACCCGACCGGCGTGTATGTGCTGCCCAAGCACCTGGACGAGAAGGTCGCCCGCCTGCACCTGGACGCGCTCGGCGTCAAGCTGACCGAGCTGCGCCCGGAGCAGGCCGCGTACATCGGCGTCGAGGTCGAAGGCCCGTACAAGTCGGACCACTACCGCTACTGAGTCGGTGACTCCGTAGCCCGCTCACCGGGGAGCACGCCGGTGCACCGCCGCGCTCCCCGGCAGCAGGTCCCCCGAGGCAGGCCCCCGCACCCCCGTGCCGGGGGCCTGCCCCTTTGGCCGGTCCCACCCGGACCGGCAGCCCGTCAAGATCCAGGACCCCCATGCCCCGCGGCCGTTATTCGCTCCACGATCCGCACGATCACACCCCCCTCGGTGAAGAGCACTTCCAGTGCGCGCCCGGCCCTTCCGGCTGGCGCTATGTCTCCCGGCTGACCGGTCCCGCAGGCGATCAGCGGGGTTCGGTCGACCTCGCCCTGGACGACCTCGGCCGCCCCATTCGCCTCGAACTCCACGCGGGTGACTGGCAGGTGCGCGGCGCCGCCCTCGACGGCGTCACCTGGGTCCGCACCGACCCCACCGGAACCCATGCCACCGAAGGCAATGTGCGCGCCCACGCCTTCACCGGCACGTCCCCCGCGTTCCTCGTCGCGACTGCCCGTCTCCTGCGCCTCACCCCCTCGTCCGACGCGACCCGCGTACGCCTGGTCGCCTTCATGGACCCGGTCCTCGCCCCCCGCACCGTGGACCAGTCCTGGGCTCTGGTGAACAGCGAAGCACACGCCACTGACAACGGCCCCCTGACCGTGGACGAATACCAGGTCACAGCCCTCGACACCGGCGAACAGCACACCGTTCACATCGCCGGGGACGTCGTCCTGGCGGCACCCGGAATCGAGCTGGAGGACCTCCAGTCACCGCCGTCGACGTTCGACTGAGCGCCGAAATCACCGAGCGCCGGGACCGACGAAACAGGCGGCACCGGCGAGACTGATGAAACCGCCAGAGCGGGAGCTGAGCAGATGCCGCCCTACGCCGGCGGCGCGAAGCCGGTGGCCGGGCGGTCGGTCGGCGGGTGATCGCGCGCAGGCAGGGCCGATGGCTGGTCGCGCGGTGGTACGGCGGGAGCCGTGAAGGGCACCTGCGGCTGCGGAGCCGGGTCCTGGGATTGGTCGGACTGACCGGGGTGCTGCGGCCAGGCCCCCGCGGAAGCGGAAACGGGCGGCTGATACGCGGTCGGTGTGCCGGGCACGGCCATCGGCGGGGCGAAACCACCGGCGCCGAACGCCCGCCGGGCCTCACGTGACTGCCGCTCGTGCACCACCGCCGCCAGGAAGGCGGCCGGCGGGAGATCCTGCGGTACCGCAGCGCCCGTCCGCGCCGCGAGGTCGGCCGCGAACCGCTGAGCGATCCCCAGCGACACCTGCGGATCGAGCTGCCCCATCCGCGTCAGGTACTGCCGCACCGCGAGCCACAGCCCGTCCGGCACCGCCGACAGGTCCAGCTCGGCGAACCGCCCCGCGAGCCACGGAGGCGGCGGCGGAACGAAGCGGGCCCGGTCGGCCGGGATTCGCTCGCGTACGACCAGGGTGCCCGCGAACACGTCCCCGAGCCGCCGGCCTCGCACCGAGAACAGCGAGGCGATGCAGGCGACCACGCCGAGCGTCAGCAGGATCTCGATCACACCGATCGCCCCTCGCACCAGCGCGTGCCGGAACCGAATCGGCCCACCGTCGTCCCGCACCACCCGGAGCCCGAACGCCAGCTTTCCCAACGAACGCCCGTGGCTGAGCGTCTCCACCGCGATCGGCCCGCCGACGAGCACCAGCAGAAACGTGGCGATCGACAGCGCCACCTGCGCGGCCTCGTCCAAAGAGGCGGTCGACAGCACCACCGCGGTGGTGACGACTATGTACGCGACCATGGTCACCGCGAGGTCGAGCAACACGGCCAGTGCCCTGCTCGGCAACTTCGCCGGCCGCAGTTCGAGTGCCACCGCCTCACCGGTCACCAGCTCACTCACGCCCGCCGTCCTTCCCTGATCTGCCTCCGGAAACGCAAGTCTGCCAAGCTGTGGGCGCATCGCGCCGCAGTACGACAAGCTGACAGCGATCGAGAGCATCCACGACGAGCAGTCGACGACCAGCCGAGGAGCAGGCAGACCCGATGGACCTGGACGTCTTCGTCTCCATACACCGAGCCGAATGGGACCGCCTCGACGCTCTGCTCCGCCGCCGGCGCCGCCTCAACGGAGCAGAGGCCGACGAACTCGTCGCCCTCTACCAGCGCACCGCCACCCACCTCTCCCTCATCCAGTCCAGCGCCCCGGACCCACAGCTGACCGGGCGACTCAGCCAACTGGTGGCACGCGCGCGTAGTGCCGTCACCGGCACCCGCCGCGCCTCATGGCGTGATGTCACTCGCTTCCTGGGCCAGGGCTTCCCGGCCGCCGTCTACCGCGCACGCCACTGGTGGGTACCCACGGCACTGATCTCCACCGCCATCGCGATCCTCCTGGGCTGCTGGATAGGCACCCACCCGGACGTGCAGTCGTCCATCGCGGCTCCCAGCCAGTTGCGTGAGCTGACCCGTCCCGGCGGTGAGTACGAGACGTACTACTCCAGCCATCCCGCGGCGGCCTTCGCCGCGCAGGTGTGGACGAACAACGCCCAGGCCGCCGCGATGTGCCTGGTCCTGGGCATCTTCCTGGGCCTGCCTGTCCTCTGGATCCTCTTTGAGAACATGCTCAATCTGGGCGTCGGCTTCGGCCTGATGTCGTCCGCCGGCCGACTCGACACGTTCCTGGGGCTGGTCCTTCCGCACGGGCTGCTCGAACTGACCGCCGTCTTCGTCGCCGCCGGTACGGGACTGCGCCTGGGCTGGACACTGATCGACCCCGGCCCCCGCACCCGGCGCACCGCTCTCGCGGAGGAGGGACGCGCAGCGGTCGGCATGGCCATCGGCCTCGCCCTGGTCCTCTTCGTCTCCGGTGCCATCGAAGGCTTCGTCACCCCCTCTGGGCTGCCGACCTGGGCCCGCATCGGAATCGGCGTCGTGGCCGAGCTGGCATTCCTGACCTACGTCTTTGTCCTGGGCGGCCGAGCGGTACGCGCAGGTGAGACCGGCGATCTCGAAGCGGCCGACCGCAGCGCCTCGCTGCCCACCGCTGCTTGATGTGCGTTCCACCCCTGTGAGCTGCTAGTCTCCTCTTCGCCCCACAAGAGCCGTTGACACGGATGGCGTGGGGAGGTAGATTCAAACAGTTGCCTAGAAGTGGACAAGTTCACAGGCGGCTGTTAGGCTCTACAAGCTTCCTCGGAAGTCGAGAACGACATCCCAGAGAAGCAACCTCCCGATTACTCAGAAATGAGCGGCCGGTCTGACCGGCCAAGAACTTCTGATAAAGTCGGAACCGCCGGAAAGGAAACCGCGAGAGAAACGCGGGAGCCTGGAAAGCACCGAGGAAATCGGATCGAGAAAAGATC
>NZ_JBFAWH010000101.1:0-3714 GCF_040680235.1 Streptomyces sp. NPDC052101 | reverse complement strand
CCCCACCCTCCGACACCAGACGCCACAGGTCCTCCGGCGACGACACACCACCGGGGTAACGGCAACTCATACCCACGATCGCCACCGGCTCACCGGCTGCGGACTCCACGACGCGCAGGCGCGACCGCGTCTCCTGCAGCTCCGCAGTGACACGGGTCAGGAAGTGGCGGAGCTTCTTGACGTCTTCCATGTGCTTGCCCTCGTTGGTGGGTCGGAAATGGCGTGATGTGTGCTGGTGGTGGTGCGGGGGGGGCTCAGGAGATCCCGAACTGCTTCTCGATGTAGTCGAAGATCTCGTCGTCGGTGGCGGCCTCGAGGTCCTCGGCCTCCACTGCTCCCGTCTCCGTCTGATCCACCCCGGTCGTCGTCCGCACGAGGCTTCGCAGCCGCCCGGTGAGTTCGGTCTTGGCCAGGTCCCCATCGGGGATGGCGGCCAAGAGGCCTTCGAGCCGGTCGAGTTCCGCGGCGGCGGCGACGACCGGGTCGTCGTCGGTGTCGCCGAACAGCTCCGTGCCGATGAAGCCGGCGAGTTCGGCCACGCTGGGGTGGTCGAAGATCACCGTGGCGCTCAGCCGCAGCCCCGTCGTGGTGTTGAGCCGGTTGCGCAGTTCCACCGCGGTGACGGAGTCCAGGCCCAGTTCCAGGAACGGGCGCCGGACCTCGATCGCTTCGGGTGATCCGTGTCCGAGCACGGCGGCGACCTGGGTGCGCACCGCGTCACGCACCTGGCGGTCACGTTCCTGCGGCTCGAGGCCGGCAAGGCGCTCACGCACGGACGTGGCCGCCTCGGTCGGCGCGACCGCGGTGCGGACCTTCTGGACCTCGGGAAGCTCGTCGAGGAGGCGGCTGGGCCGCGTCGCGGTGTAGGCGTGGGTGAAGCGGTCCCAGTCGATGTCCGCGATGACGACACTCGCGTCGTCGTGTGCCAGTGCCGCCTCCAGCGCCTGCACCGCGGTCTCCGGCGGCAGCAGCGGTATGCCGTGTCGCAGGCGGACGTCGTTGGCTCCGTCCTGCTCCGCCATGCCGCCCTGCGCCCAGCTGCCCCAGGCGACCGACGTGGCGGTCAGTCCCCTGGCGCGGCGGTACTGCGCCAGTGCGTCCAGATAGGCGTTGGCCGGGGCGTAGTTGCCCTGCCCTGCCATGCCGAACGTGCCAGCCAGGGAGGAGAACAGCACGAACGCGGTCAGCTCCATGTCCTGGGTGAGTTCGTGGAGGTTCCACGCTGCCTCGGCCTTGACGCGCAGGACGCGGCCGGCCTGTTCGAGCGTGAGTGAGGTGATGGCCCGGTCGTCCAGCACGGCCGCGGTGTGGATCACACCGGTCAGCGGGTACTCGTCCGGGATCGCGGCCACGAGGTCGCGGAGCCGGTCCGGATCGGCGATGTCGCAGGCCGCCACGGTGACCCGTGCGCCGGTCGCGGCCAGATCCGCTTCCAGTTCCGCTGCTCCGGGCGCCTCTGTTCCCCTGCGGCTGACGAGCAGCAGGTGTTCGGCCCCCTGGGCGGCCAGCCGCCGGGCGACCTGCCCGCCGAGGGCTCCCGTGCCACCGGTGATCAGGACGGTGCCCTTGCCCGGGGTCCAGCCGTCGAAGCCGTCGCCGATGGGGGCCCTTACGATGCGGCGCCCGAAGACCCCTGACGAGCGGACCACGACCTGGTCCTCGTCGCCCTGGCCCGCGATCACCGCGCACATGCGGTCGGTCGCGGCGTCGTCGGGTTCGATCGGCAGGTCCACCAGTCCGCCCCAGTGGGCAGGGAGTTCCTGTGCTGCCACTCGGCCGAAGCCCCACACCAGAGCCCGTGCCGGATCGCCGACCGGATCTCCCGCGCCCATGGACACCGCGCCCTGGGTGACGCTCCAGAGGGGGGCGGACACACCGGCGGCCTCCAGCGCCTGAGTGAGGAGCAGGGTCCGGCCGAAACCCGCGGGGACGGCGTGGGCGTCCGGCATGGCCGCCTCGTCCTGGGCGAGCAAGGACACCACGCCGACCGGGTCGGGATGTTCCAGCAGTGCTTCGGTCCACCGGTCCTCGCCGTCGGGAGCCACGAGCGGCTCGACCGAGGCCCCGTGCCGGCGCAGGGCCGCGGCGACCGCCTCATAGAGCTCACAGCCCATCTGGTCCCGGCCGATGGCCACGAGCCAGGTCCCGACGAGGGTGGGAGGCGCTGTGCTGGTCAGCGGCTTCCAGGTGACGCGGTAGCGCCAGGAGTCCATCGTGGAGGCCGCGCTGTGCCGACGGTGCCATGCGGAGAGCGCGGGCAGCAGTGCGGCGAGTTCGGTGTGCCGGTCGTCCAGGCGCAGGGTCCGCGCCAGGCCTTCGAGGTCCTCGCGCTCGACGATGTCCCAGAAGCCGGCGTCGTCGGTCGACCCGGCGAGTGTGCCTGGAGTGGCGGCGTCGAGCCAGTAGCGCTCCCGCTGGAAGGCGTACGTCGGCAGATCCACCCGGCCGCCGTCGCCCACGACCGCGGTCCAGTCCACCTCCACGCCGCGCACCCACAGCTCGGCCAGCGACGTCAGGATCGGGGCGACGCCACCCTGGTCGCGGCGCAGCGTTCCCACCGACACCAGGTCCGTACCCGACTCCCCTGCCGCGTCACCCACGGCACCCGCGAGCACGGGGTGGGGGCTGACCTCGACGAAGACGGAGCTGCCCGCTGCGATCAGCGCCTGGACCGTCTGCGCGAACCGCACCGGCTCGCGCAGATTGCGGTACCAGTACTCCGCGTTCAACTCCGTGCCGTCGGCCTCTTCACCGGTCACGGTCGAGTGCATCGGCACGGCACCGGGCCGGGGGCTGACCGCGGCGGCCAGCTCCAGCAGTTGGTCACGGACCTGCTCGACATGCGGGGTGTGCGAGGCGTAGTCCACGGGGATGGTCCGCGCGCGGATCCCCGCGGCCTCGACGTCCGCGACCACCTCGGCCAGGGCGTCGGTGTCACCGGCGACGACCGTGGCACCCGGACCGTTCACCACAGCCACCCACACACCCGCGCGACCCGCGATCAGCTCCTCCACCCGGGCCACCGGCGCCGCAACCGACACCATCCCACCCCGGCCCGCAAGCTCCTTCGCAATCACCTGACTGCGCAACGCCACCAGACGCGCACCATCCCGCAACGACAACGCACCCGACACACACGCCGCCGCAATCTCACCCTGCGAATGACCCACCACAGCCGACGGCTCAACACCCAACGAACGCCACAACGCCGCCAACGACACCATCACCGCCCACAACGCCGGCTGCACCACATCCACCCGCTCCAGCGACGCCGCACCCTCCTCACCACGCAACACCGCAAGCACATCCCACTCCACGAACTCGGCAAGAGCCTCAGCACACCGCTCCGCCGACCCCGCGAACACCGACGAGCACCCAAGCAGTTCAGCCGCCATACCCACCCACTGCGAACCCTGACCCGGGAACACGAACACCACACCCGACGACTCACCCGCAACCGTGCCGGACACCACCTGCGCGGCCGACTCACCCCCCGCGACCGCCTCCAGACCGGCCAGCAATTCCTCCCGGCCCCCCGCAACAACCACCGCACGGTGCTCAAGAGACGCCCGCGACAAGGCCAGCGAACGGGCCACCACACCGTCCCCGGCCCCACAGTCCGCGGCGAACTCCCGCAACCGGGCCGCCTGACCCCGCAGACCCGCCTCCGAACGCCCCGACACCACCCACGGCACCACACCACCACACGCATCC
>NZ_JBFAWH010000100.1:0-3926 GCF_040680235.1 Streptomyces sp. NPDC052101 | reverse complement strand
AAGTGCTCGGACTTGAGGAACAGCGGCACTCGGGTGCGCGTGACCCAGTGCCGTTTGTGGGTGGACATCTGCCCGCCTCTTGAGGGAGCTGCGCCTCTACCTCTGGATTCTCTCCAAGGCACTATCGAAGGGGAGCATGAGACCGGCTGTGGAGACCCAGTCTCACCGACCCCTCCGGCTGCAGTGATCGAGACCGCTGGAATGGGCGCACGGCTTGCAATAAGCCTGCTGTGCGGCGATCCGGTACCCCCCGCCGGCGAGTCACGCGCGTTGTTCGAGATACCGGCGTGAGGGTCGCAACCATCAATGCTCACACTTGGGCACAGCTCGTCGACGCAGCGTCCCGCGCCCTACCCCGTGAGACGGGCGGCCTGCTTCTCGGCTACTACATCGCGAGCGAGCCGCACATAGTGCAATGCGTCGAGGTCCCCGATCCCGTAGCGACCTCAGCGCGCTATCGCAGAGACGCGGCCACAGCTGCAGCAGCACTGAGGCAGGCCGTGGCATCGGAAACCGACAACGCGACGGGGTATATCGGTGAATGGCACAGCCACCCCGGCCCGAACGGCCCGAGTGAGACCGATTCTCTCGCCCTACGCCAACTAGCCGTGGCGGGGGCGCATGATGTGCTCCTAGTTGTCATCGCCCGTGCCTCAACAGACTGGATTGGCCATGTGCGCGAAGCGACTCCAGATGGCAACCTCCAGCGACTCATGCTGCAAGTTGCCCCCAACAGAGAGGACCACCTCCATGAACCCGCCGATTGACCTGAATTTGGCCTTCCAAGCTCGGCAACGCGCCCTCTCCACGGAACTCGGCATCCCCCTAGAGTTCACCGAGCATCCGACCTCCATCGGCAACGCCTCCGAAGCGAACTGGACGCGGATGCTTCGTGCTTACCTGCCGGGGCGCTACGAAGTTGGCCCTGTCCAGGCTCTGGATATCACCGGCTGTAAGCGGCCATGAAAAGCTGCCCATAGGTGGCCAGGGAATGACCCGCTGACGGCCATGAGGACTGCCCAGTGATGGCCACGGGAACTGCCCGGTGCTGGCCATCTGGTTTGCCCGCGTTGCTCGTTGCCCGCCGCGTCGTGAGCCGGCGGGGGCCTCCTCCCCGGGTTGGATATCGGTGTCGAATCGAATCCAGCGAGGAAGAGGCCCTGAATGAAGGATGCCGCAGAAACCATGAAAATACTCAGTGCCTATGACCTGACCAAGTCATTGCGGGGCGCCGCCGAGCTGGCCGGTTGCTCCCATCACACCGTGGCCCGGCTGGTGCGGGCCCGCGACGCCGGCCAGACCCCTGGATCCGGAGCCAGCCGCCCGAAGGTCACCGATGTCTGGCTGCCCAAGATCGAGGAATGGGTCGAGGCCTCCACGGGCAGGATCCGCGCCGATGTCGTGCACGCCAAGCTCACCGCAATGGGCTACACCGGCTCTGAGCGCTCCACCCGGCGGGCGGTGGCCGAGGTGAAGGCCGCCTGGCGGGCCGGGAAGCGCCGGGTGCACCGGCCCTGGATCACCGAGCCGGGCGCATGGCTGCAGTACGACTTCGGCGATGGGCCGGCGATCGACGGGGCCAAGACGGTGCTGTTCGTGGCCTGGCTGGCCTGGTCCCGCTACCGGATCGTCATCGCCCTGCGTGATAGGACGGCTCCGAGTGTGTTCGCCGCCCTGGACCGGTGCTTCCGGCTGATCGGGGGCGCGCCGACCTATGTGCTGACGGATAACGAGAAGACAGTGACGGTCTCTCATGTGGCCGGGGTGCCGGTGCGTAACCAGGCCACCGTGGCGTTCGCTCGGCATTACGGCGTGGAGGTGCTGACCTGCCAGCCAGCGGATCCGGCCGCCAAGGGCGGGGTGGAGAACGCGGTGAAGCTGGCCAAGGCCGACCTGGTCCCGAAGGACACCAACCTGCGGGACCAGTACGCCTCGTTCGCTGAGCTCGAGGCCGCCTGCGCGGGGTTCATGGCCATGGTGAACTCCCGGGAGCACCGGGTGACCCGGCGCCGCCCGGACCACATGCTCGCCGAGGAGACCAGCGCGTTGCATCGGATCCCCGCCACGGCGCACACCGTGGCCTACGGGGTGGGACGGAAGGTGCCGGAGAACACGCCGATGGTCTCCTTCGAAAACGCCCAGTACTCGGTGCCCGCGCACCTGCTCGGGGCCGAGGTGTTCGTGCGCCATCACGGCACCGGACCGGACTCGATGGTGGTGATCATGCACGCCGGTGCGCAGGGGCCGGTGGAGGTCGCCCGGCACCGGGTGGCCCGGCCCGGGTCCCCGGCCATCGACGACGCGCACTTCCCCGGCCACGAGACGGACAAGGTGCCCGGGGACTACACCCCGGTGCCCCGTTCGGCGGCGGAGGCCGAGTTCCTGGCCATCGGGGCCGGAGCGAGGACCTGGCTGGTGGAGGCCGCCGCGGCCGGCACCAGCCGGATCGGTCAGAAGATGGCCGAGGCCGTCACCCTGGCCAAGCTCGCCGGCACCGACCAGGTCGACCGCGCCCTCGGGGTGGCCGCGGTGCACCAGCGCTTCGCCCACGGCGACCTGGCCTCCCTGCTCACCGCCGCCGGCCACCGCACCGGGATGCACACCGCCACCGAGGAACGGTCCCTGACCCAGGGCACCGCCGGCTGGGCCGGCCTCGGTACCTCCAACACCGAGGGGGCAGCCCGGTGAGCATCCACACCCCGAACACCGCCGCACCGGCGCTGCCGGCCGATTTGGAGGCGCTGTTGCGGCAGCTGAAGATGCCCCACGCCCGCGGTATCGCCGCCGAGGTACTGGCCACCGCCCGGGCCCAACGCTGGGAGCCGGCCGAGGTCCTCAAGGCCCTGCTGGTCGAGGAGACCACCGGTCGGGCCCGATCCATGCTCGCCGCCCGGCGCAAGGCCGCCGGGTTCCCCACCGGCAAGACCTTCACGACCTGGGATCCGGGCGCCTCCTCGATCCCGGCCCCGACCCAGCAGTCCCTGCGCACCCTGGAATGGCTCTCGCGCAGAGAGAACCTCGTGGTCTGCGGGCCCTCCGGCACCGGCAAGACCTTCTTCCTCGAGGCCCTGGGCCAGCAGGCCGTGGAGGAGGGCAAGCGGGTGGCCTGGTTCACCCTGGAGGACCTCGGGGCGATGATCCGGGCCCACCGGCCCGATGACACCATCACCAAAGCCGTCGCCCGAATCCTGCGCGCCGACCTGATCGTCATCGACGACATCGGCCTGCTGCCGGTCGCCGACGATGCCGCCGAGGGCCTCTACCGCATCGTGGACGCCGCCTACGAGAAACGCTCCGTAGCGATCAGCTCGAACCTGCACCCGGCCGGCTTCGACGAGCTGATGCCCAAGACCCTGGCCACCGCCACCGTGGACCGGCTCCTGCACCACGCCCACGTGTGCCAGACCACCGGAGACTCCGTACGGATGACCCAGGCAATGGCCGGGAAGGGAGTCATGCCACTGAACTGATCCCATCACGGTGGCCAGCACCACCACCCAAACGGGCAAACCAGCTGGCCACCAGTGGGCAGTTCTGATGGCCACCAGCGGGAAGAAACACTGGCCGCCTATGGGCAGAACTCAATGGCCCTTGACAGCCTCCTTCGCGTTCGTGTAGTCGTCCCACTTGTCCAGGGAGGCCAGGTCGGTGGGCGAGAGCTTCCAGCGACGCACGGGGTCGGTCTCCCGCGCGGCGAAGCGGTTGAGCTGCTCGCGCTGGGACACGGAGAACCAGAACTTGATGATGTGCACGCCGGAGTTGACGAGCATGCGCTCCAGCTCAGGGGTCTCGCGCATGAACTCGAGGTGCTGGATGTAGCACTGGAAGTACCACTGCGAGGCCTCCTCCTCCGTGGGCTTCTCCAGGGCCACGGTCCGGGCACCGCGGGGGTTGAGGTGCTCGTTGAAGCGCTTGATGGCGCCGCC
>NZ_JBFAWH010000099.1:0-4154 GCF_040680235.1 Streptomyces sp. NPDC052101 | reverse complement strand
AGGCACACGGCACGGGCACCTCGCTCGGCGACCCCATCGAGGCACAGGCCCTGCTCGCCACCTACGGCCAGGACCGCCCCGCCGACCAGCCGCTGGTGCTCGGATCGGTGAAGTCCAACATCGGCCACACCCAGGCGGCGGCGGGTGTCGCCGGCGTGATCAAGATGGTCATGGCGCTGCAGAACGGCCTGGTGCCCGCGACCCTGCACACGGACGAGCCCAGCCCGCACATCGACTGGTCCACGGGCACCCTGCACCTGGCCACCGAGGCCCTGGCATGGCCGGGGAGCGACACCCTCCGCCGGGCCGCCGTGTCGTCCTTCGGCATCAGCGGCACCAACGCCCACGTGATCCTCGAACAGGCTCCCCGCGCGGAGGCGTCCAAGACCACGGCTTCCGCCCCGCCCGCCGACCTGCCCGTGTCCTGGGTGGTCACCGCCAGGTCCGCCGAGAG
This sequence comes from Streptomyces sp. NPDC052101, assembly GCF_040680235.1. Taxonomy (NCBI): domain Bacteria; kingdom Bacillati; phylum Actinomycetota; class Actinomycetes; order Kitasatosporales; family Streptomycetaceae; genus Streptomyces; species Streptomyces sp. NPDC052101. Next base: position 3,700 of record NZ_JBFAWH010000099.1, on the reverse strand, counting down.
CCTGCGCGAGCAGGCCCGCCGCCTCCACGCCTGGGCGACGGCCGACCCCGGCCTCACCCCCCTCGACATCGCTCACTCCCTGGCGGCCACGCGGACGCTCATGGAACACCGCGCGGTGGTCATCGGGCGGACCCGCGAGGAACTGCTGCACCGCCTCGACGCGTTCGGGCGCGGCGAGCCCGTCGCCGGAGTGCTGGAGGGCAACTCGGCCGAACAGGCCAGGACCGTGTTCGTCTTCCCCGGACAGGGCTCGCAGTGGGCCGGCATGGCGACCGGCCTCCTCGACGCCTCCCCGGTCTTCGCCGAGCGCATCGAGCAGTGCGCGACGGTGCTGCGCCTGCACACCGACTGGGACCTTCTCGCGGTGCTGCGCGGTGCGCAGGACGCTCCGTCGCTGGAGCGCGTCGATGTGGTGCAGCCCGTGCTGTGGGCGTTGATGGTCTCCCTCGCCGAAGTCTGGCGCTCGCACGGGGTGCAACCCGACGCAGTGGTGGGACATTCGCAGGGCGAGATCGCCGCGGCCTGCGTGGCCGGCGTCCTGTCGCTGGAGGACGGCGCCCGACTGGTGGCGCTGCGCAGCCGCGTCATCGCCGAGGAACTGGCCGGCCATGGCGGAATGGTGTCCATCGCCGCCCCCGTCGCCCGCGTCGAGCAGATGCTCGCCGACCGCGGCGGCGTGTGGGTCGCCACGGTCAACGGCCCCGCCGCCACGGTCGTCGCCGGTGACCCCGAGGCCCTGGACGAGTTCATCGCTGTCTGCGAGCGCGAAGGGGTACGGGCTCGCCGCATCCCCGTGGACTACGCCTCGCACACCCCGCACGTCGAGCGTCTGCGCGAAGCCCTGCTGGAGCTCGCGGCCCCCGTCGCGCCCCGGGCCGCGCAGCTGCCGATGTACTCCGCGGTGACGGGTGACCTCCTGGGCGACGGCTCCGCGGATGCCGGGTACTGGTACCGCAACCTGCGGGAGACCGTGCGGTTCGAGCAGGCCACACGCACCCTCGCCGAGGCCGGTCACTCCGTCTTCGTCGAGGTCAGCCCGCACCCGGTGCTGGCCGCCGCCATCCAGGAAACCCTGGAGGACCACACCGCCGACGCCGTCGTCACCGGCACCCTGCGCCGCGACGAGGGCGGACGCGAGCGGCTGCTGACCGCACTGGCGGAACTCTTCGTGACCGGAACCGCCGTGGACTGGTCGACGGCCTTCGAAGCCGGCAACCCGGTGGACCTGCCCACCTACGCCTTCACCAGGCGACGCTACTGGCTGGAGTCGCCCGAGCCGGACCACGAGAACGAGGCCGGCAACCCCGACGACGAACTGTTCTGGGCCGCGGTGGACGGCGATGACCCGGAGGGCCTGGCGTCGACGCTCGGCGTCGAGGACACCGACGTACGCTCCTCGCTGACCACGGTGCTCCCGGCGCTCTCGGCATGGCATCGCCGGCGGCGCGACCGGGCCGTCATCGACTCCTGGCGCTACGGAATCGAATGGGCCCCGGTCGCCGACACGCAGACCGCCCGCCTGTCGGGCACCTGGCTGCTGGTCATTCCCAAGGAACTGGCCGACGACCCGCGGGTGGGTGTGATCGCGGCCGCGATCGTACGGCGGGGCGCATCCGCGCTGCCGGTCGTGCCCCCCTCCGACGACCCCGACGACCTGGTGGAACACCTGACGCGGACGCTGGGCGAACACCCGGACGTCGTGGGCGCGTTGTCGCTGGCCGCGTGGGACGAGCACACGCACCCCTCGTCCCCCGTCGTGCCCCGGGCCCTCGCCCGGTCCCTGACCGTGATCCAGGCCCTTGCCGTGACCGGCATCGCGGCCCGCACCTGGTGTGTCACCAGCGGCGCGGTCACGACCGGTACGGCAGACGCCCCCGTGGTCCCCTCCCAGGCGACGGTGTGGGGACTCGGACGGGTCGCCGCCATGGAGCACCCGGACCGCTGGGGCGGTCTCGTCGACCTTCCCCAGGACCTGGACGAACAAGCCGCCGACAGGCTGAGCGCCCTGCTCTCGCGCGAGTCCGGCGAGGACCAGCTTGCCGTACGCGCCACGGGCACCTCGGCGCGCAGGCTGGTGCGCACGCCCAACACCGCCGCGCCCGACGCCGAATGGACGCCCCACGGCACCGTGCTGATCACCGGCGGCACCGGCGCCATCGGCCGGCATGTCGCCCGTTGGCTGGCCCTCCGCGGCGCGGAACACCTGATGCTGCTCAGCAGGAGGGGACCGCAGGCCGAAGGCGCCGAAGAACTGCGGGCGGAACTGGAGGCGGCAGGCACCCGGACGACCATCCTCGCCTGCGACGCCGGAGACCGGGACGCACTGGCGGCCGCGCTGTCCACCATCCCCGCCGAGCTGCCGCTGACCGCCGTCTTCCACACCGCGGCCGTGCTCGACGACGCCCCCCTGGAAGCCCTGACCGTGACCCGCGCGGACGCGGTACTGCGGGCGAAGACCGGTGCCGCGTGGAACCTCCACGAACTCACCGAGCACCTGGACCTTTCGGCGTTCGTGCTGTTCTCCTCCACCGCCGGCACCTTCGGCGCGGCCGGCCAGGGCAACTACGCCCCGGGCAACGCCTACCTCGACGCACTCGCCTGGTACCGCAGGGCTCACGGCCGGGTGGCCACGTCCATCGCGTGGGGCGCCTGGGCCGACGGCGGAATGGCCGAGCAGGAAGCCGTCGCGGACCTGCGCCGCAGGCACGGCGTTCCGGTCATGACACCGGAGCGCGCCACCCAGGCGCTGGCCCAGGCCCTCGACGGCGATGACACCTTCGTGGTCGTCGCGGACATCGAATGGGACCGGTTCTACGTCGCCTACAGCGCGGCCCGGCCCAGCCCGATGCTGCACGACCTGGAAGAGGTCCGTCGCCTCCGGGAGACCGCCACCGGCCGCCCCGGACCGGAGGAAGCAGGACCGAAGCTCGCCGAGCGACTCGCCGGTCTCGGCCGGCCGGAGCAGGAACGGATCCTGCGCGAGGTGGTCCGCGCTCACGCCGCGGCCGTCCTCGGCTACGAAGGCCCCGACGCGGTTCCGCTGGGGCGCCCGTTCACGGAACTGGGCCTGGACTCTGTCACCGCGGTGGAACTGCGCAACAGGCTGAGCGGAGCCACCGAGCGCAAACTGCCGGCCGGGCTCGTCTTCGACCATCCCACGGTGACCGCCCTGGTCAGCTACCTCCGCGGCGAGCTGAGCCCCGACGAGACCGAGGTCAACCCGGTGATCTCCGACCTGAACCGGCTGGACGTCGCCCTCGCCGGCATGCCCGACGACGACCCGGCCCGGACCGAGGTGGCCGAGTACCTGGAGAAGCTGCTGCGCCGGGTGAGCCCGGAGCCGATCACCATCAGCCAGTCCACATCGCAGTGGAACCTGGACGCCGCCTCGCAGGACGAGGTGTTCGCGCTCATTGACGAGGAACTGGGAGAGCCGTAACCGCGGCCCCTGGCAACGCAGACGCTTTCCCCACTATTTCGAAACGGACATTCACGATGAGCCAGGCACCCATGGCGAATGAAGAGAAGCTCTTCGGCTACCTCAAGCGCGTCACCGCCGAGTTGAAGGAGACGCGGGAGCGCCTGCGCGCTGCCGAGTCGGCGGTCGGTGAGCCGGTGGCGATCGTGGGTATGAGTTGCCGTTACCCCGGTGGTGTGTCGTCGCCGGAGGACCTGTGGCGTCTGGTGTCGGAGGGTGGGG
>NZ_JBFAWH010000098.1:0-4221 GCF_040680235.1 Streptomyces sp. NPDC052101 | reverse complement strand
TGGTCTTCCTGGGCCGCACGCACTACTACGAGGGCCGTGGCGTCGCCGCCGTCGCGCACGGCGTCCGTACGGCCGTGCCTCGCGGCGGGTGAGGCCGGGCCGGTACAGCTTCTTCAGGGCGCCGCGGGCGTAGGGGGAACCGGAGCCCTCGGCGTAGAAGTCGTGCTTCTCGTACAGGCCGCCGGCCGCGTCGAAGCCGAAGACGCGGCCGCCTTCGCCCTCGGGTGCGGTCAGGTCGTATCCGGCGAGCAGCGGGACGACGGCGAGGCCCTGCATGGCCTGGGCGAGGTTCTGCCGGATCATGGCCGCGAGGCGGGTCGCCTTGCCGGCCAGACTCATCGGGGTGCCCTCTATCTTCTCGAAGTGGGTCAGTTCGACCTGGTAGAGCCGCACCATGTCGACGGCGAGGCCGACGGTGCCGGCGAAGGCGACGGCCGTGTACTCGTCGGCGGGGTGCACCTTTTCGAGGTCGCGCTGGGCGATGAGGTTGCCCATGGTGGCCCGGCGGTCGCCGGCGATCAGCACGCCGTCCCGGTAGACGAGGGCGAGGACGGTGGTGCCGTGCGGGAACCGGCCGTGGGCCACGCGCACGCCGTCGGGCAGCGAGGGCGCGGTGGGCAGCAGCGCGGGCCGGTGCGCGGCCAGGAACTCGGTGAAGGACGAGGTCCCCGGCCTGAAGAACGCCTCGCTGGGCAGCCCCGCCGTGTCGTTCCCCCGCATGGTTCTCCCCCTCCTGTGACGGCATGTGACACCCGAGTCCTACCTGCGGTGGGCGCGCGGGAAACTCCCGGTCTCTCACAGGGCCTTGCGCCGCACCAGCACGCCGAGCACCAGCAGCCCCGGGAGCAGCGGCAGCCACACGGTCAGCAGCCGGTAGCCCAGCACGGCGGAGGCGGCGGCCGCGCCGGGGGCGCCGGAGACGGTGAGGGCGAGGGCGAGCGCCGCGTCCAGGGAGCCCAGGCCGCCCGGGGTGGGCAGCAGGGCGGCGGCGCTGCTGGCGACGAGGTACAGCAGGGCCACCTGGAGCGGGGGCAGGGGCAGGGCGATGGCCTGGGTGACGGAGATGAGGACCAGCGAGTGCAGCGCGGCGAAGGCGAGGGAGCCCGCCCACAGGGCCGCTGCCCGGGCGGGGCGGCGGTGCAGGGCGCGGATGTCGGCCAGGGCGGTGGAGAGGGCCGGGCGGCAGCGGGCCCACCAGGGGGTCATCGGCAGGGCACCGAGCAGCGCGAGGCCGCCGAGGGCGACGGCGAGCGCCGCCGGGGTGAGGTGCGGCGGGCTCAGCAGGCCGGGGCAGGCGGGGGCGAGCAGCACGATCAGCGCCAGGCGGACGGCGGCGCCGGCGGTGGCCTTCACCACGAGGGCGCCGGCCGAGCGGCCCGCGGGCAGTCCGCAGCGCATCAGGAACCGCAGGTTCACGGCGCCGGCGCCGAGCCCGGCGGGCAGCAGGTGGCCCGCGGCGGAGGCGGCGAACTGGGCGGCGAGAAGCCGGGGTCCGGGCAGCCGTCGCAGGACCGCGCCCTGCTGGGCGAGCGCCGACGCCGCCCACGTGCCGAGGGCCGCCGTCGCACCGACCAGCAGCCAGCCCGGATCGGCGCCGGCCAGCCGTCCCACACCGCTCTCGACAGCGGGCCAGTGCCGGCGAGCCAGGTACAGCCCGCCCAGGAGGACGGCGACCAGGACACCGGCATGCCAGTAGCCACGCCGCCGCCCGAGGACGGGTTCGACCTCCACGGGCGACGTCATCGGCCGCTCCCCGAAGCGACCCGCGTGCTCCCTGGCACGGAGTAGTACAGCCGCCCGCCGGCGAAGGGTGCGGTCGGCCAGGTGCGGGCGTAGACGGGTGGCTGGGCGTCGGCGGGTGCCAGCACGGCGACCGGGATGCGCCGGGCCGTGGCGGCGATGGCGTCCTCGGTGGTGTTGGCGTTGGGTCCGGCGGTGGCGGCCGACGCGCAGCCCGCGTAGAAGGCGACGGGGAGGGCGTCGCCCCCGGTGAGCAGGCAGGGCGGGCGGACGCCGAGGCGGTGCAGGACGACGGCCGTACGGGACCAGACGCGGTGTTCGGCTGTGGTGGTGCCCACCATGTGCACCAGGACGGCCAGTTGGACGGCCAGGTGGGCGGCGAGACCGAGGCAGAGCAGTGTTGCGGCGACGGGGCGCCAGGGGCGGCGCGCAGTGGTGAGCAGGTGCACCAGCGCGTCGGCGACCGGGAGCGCGAGCAGGGCGTAGGCGGGCAGCAGGAAGCGCGGGGCCGCGTAGTCGATCAGGAACAGGTAGGGGAAGGCGGCGGTCGCCGCGCAGGCGAGCGGCAGCAGCGTGGGCGTCGTACGCCGGGCGCGGACGGCCACGGCGCACCCGAGCAGGGCGAGCAGGGGCAGGACGAACCACCAGACGGTGACCAGCGGGTGCGGCGGATGGCCGGTGCAGGGGCGGCACAGCGCCCGGCCGCCGAGGCTGCGCCACTGGTCGAGGACGGCGACGTGCCAGCCGAGGCCGCCCTGGATCGCCGAGCCGTCGGACAGGCGGCGCGCCAGACCGCCGTAGCGGACGTACGCCTCGATCACCCACTCGGCGGCGCCGGCCGCGAGCCCGGCGAGCAGCACCGCGAGTGCCCGCCAGTGGCGGCGGGCGAGGCCGAGGGCGAGCAGCGGCAGCGTCGCCCAGACGGCGTCCGTGGGCCGCATCCCGGCCATGAGTGCGGCACTCGCCGCCAAGCCCCACCAGGCCGAGCGCCCGGAGCCGTGGCGGGTCCGCAGGAAACAGGCGACGGCGGTCAGGGCGCCCACCGCGACCCAGTAGTTGGGCATGGCCTGCGGGCCGTAGAACAGGGTCACCCACAGGGAGGCGAACAGGGCGCCGGCGAGGGCGAGGACGCGGTCCGGGAACAGGCCGCGCCAGGCGCGCAGGGCCAGGAACAGGGCGAGGCCGGACAGGACCGCGAGGTAGATCCGCAGCAGTGCGGTGGAGGACGACCAGGCGGCGACGGGAGCGACGAGCAGGGAGACGCCGCGGGCACGGGGTGCGCTGAAGAAGGCGGCGGGGGCGTGGGCGCTGACCTGGCTGACGTACACCGTCTCGTCCCAGCCGAGGCCCATGCCGGGCCGGACGAGCAGCAGTTGGGCCAGGGTGAAGGCGGCCGCGACCGCCGCGAGCGCGACCGTGGCACGGGATCGCCGGGCGCCCTCGGACCCGTGGTGCGAGCGCTCGCGCCGGGTCCCGGCGAGTGTGGCGCGCACGCTGCCGGTCATGATCACCCCTCCGCCCCCGCGGCGTGCGGGACCCTTGCCACCCTACAACTTGTAGGGTCGAGGGCGGGAGCCATGCAGGCAAGGGCGAAACACCGTCAAACTACCCCGAATGACGGCCCTCCGCCGGGCGGACGGGGCCATCCGGCCGATGGCACTACGCGCTGTAAGGTTGGGGCATGGCTGGCACAGGGTCCCGCGGCAGGGCGGAGCGGCGCAGCGCCGGTGAGCTGGAGAGCGAGGTGCTGGCCGCGCTCTGGGCCACCGAGCGGCCGCTGACCCCGGCGGAGATCCAGGCCGAGGTCGACGGCGCACTCGCCTACAACACCGTGCACACCATCCTCAAACGCCTCTACGACAAGGGCCTGGTGCTCAGGGACGCCGACGGGCGGCGCGGTGCGTACCGGCCGGCGAAGAACGCGGCCGAGCTGACCGCCGAGGCGATGCACGAGGCCCTGGACCGGGGCCCGGACCCGATCGCAGCGCTCCAGCAGTTCGTGACCGGGCTGAGCCCCGAGGAGGAGCGGGCGCTGCGCGACGTTCTCGCCGGAGACGGCCCATGAGGTTCGCCGTCTACAGCCCGCTGGTGCTGTCCCTGCTGCTGTCGGCGGTCGGGCCGGTGATCGCCCGTCGGGTCGCTCCGGCGCTCGCCGTGCGCGTGCTGACCTCGGCGGCCGTGCTGACCGCCGCGGCCACCACCTGGTCGCTGGTCCTGCTGGCGGCCGCGCTGCTCACAGACGCGCCGCCGGTCGTCCGCGAGGCCCGCGAGGACGGGCGTACGGTCACCGATCCGGTGCCCGAGGCGATCGGGCTCGCGGCCTGCCTGGCACTGCTGGTGATCGCCCTGCGGCTGTACCGGGCCGTCCGCGCGGAGCGGTGCACCCGGCGGGCCCTGCGCCGGCTGTGCGCGGGACACCGATGTGGGTCGCCGACACCGACTTCAAGGCTCCCCAGGCCGTGATCGATGCGCTCCACCAGG
>NZ_JBFAWH010000097.1:0-4415 GCF_040680235.1 Streptomyces sp. NPDC052101 | reverse complement strand
CGGGTCTGGCTTCGGCGTTCGAGGGCTTGAGTGCTCGGCGTGCGGAGATACCGCTGTACTCGACGGTGACTGGTGAGGTGGCCACCGGCGAAGAGTTGGATGGCGGTTACTGGTGCCGCAATCTGCGGGAGCCGGTGCGTTTCGACCGTGCTCTGAACAGGCTCCTGGATGATGGTCATACGGTGTTCGTGGAGATCTCCGCGCATCCGGTGCTGTCGATGCCGTTGACGGACGGCAGCAGCGAGCGCGGCGGCATCGTGATCGGCTCTCTTACCCGTAAGCACGGAGGTCAGGCTCAACTCCTCCGGAACCTCGGCCTGTTGCACGTCCAGGGCCACCAGATCGACTGGGACAAGGTCCTCGGGACCGGTTCCCTGCTCCCCCTGCCCACCTACGCCTTCCAGCGCGAGCATTACTGGACGGACGTTCCGAAGGCCGCCGGTGACGCCGGGTCGCTCGGTCTCGATGCCTCTCCGCATCCGTGGATCGGTGCCGTCACCCCGCTCGCCGACGGCGAGGGGCATCTGGTGACCGGGCGGTTGTCACTCGCCGAGCAGCCGTGGCTGAAGGACCACACTGTCTTCGGCTCGGTCATCGTGCCGGGCACCGGACTGCTGGAGCTGGCCACCGCCGCCGCCCACGAGGTCGGCTCGGCCGGGGTCGCCCAGCTGACCCTGGCCGAAACGCTGGTGATCGACGACCCGGTGCGGATCCAGATCACCGTCGGCGCACCGGATGCCACGGGCCGGCGTACGGTCGCGATCCACAGCAGCCCCGACGAGGCACCCGCCGACTGGACCCGCCACGCGAGCGGTGAACTGCGCGAAGCGACGGACGGGACCGCGGCGAACACACCGGAGCCCGCCTTCGCGGAGCTGGGCGGCTGGCCGGTGGCCGGGGCCGAGCGAGTCGAACTCGACGGCTTCTACGAGCGGTTCGCCGCCCGGGGCATCGAGTACGGCCCCGTCTTCCGGGGGCTGACCGGACTGTGGCGCAAGGGCGACACGGCCTACGGCACCGTCCGTCTCCCCGAGGCGGCCTCCGCGGCCGACTTCCTGCTCCACCCGGCGTTGCTGGACACCGCGCTGCACATCATGCGGGGCGTCACCGTCGCACCCGGCGAGCCGGAGCCGGAGGGCGCGCTGCTGCCCTTCGAGTGGAGCGACATCGAGCTGCACGCGGCGGGCAGCGGTGAACTGCGCGTCCGGATCGACATAGTGCCCGCCGATGCCGATGCCGATGCCGATGCCGATGCCGATGCCGATGCGGGCGTCGACGTCGACGCTGGTCGCGAGGGCTCCGGGGCCGGTCGGCAGATCCGGCTGTGGGCCTGTGACACCACCGGCCAACCGGTCGTACGGATCGGGGCGCTGCACCTGCGCCGGGCGACCGCCGAACAGGTGCGCGCCGCCCGCAGCGGTGGCGCCGACGGCCTGCACCGCCTGGAGTTCCAGCCGGTGCCGGTGCCGGACGGCCGTCCCCAGAGTCCCGCCGCGGACGCCGTGCTCGGCGGCACGGGCCGGCTCGCCGCGCTCCTCGGCGCACCTGCCCTCGCCGACGTGGCGGAACTCTCCGCCCGCCTCGGTGCGGAAGCGGCGCCGCCCGCCCGCGTCGTCGTCGACGCCACCGGCCGGCCGCCGTTCGACAACGCGCCCGAGGCCGCCTACCGGGCCACCGAGCACGCCCTCGCCCAGCTGCAGGCGCTGCTGGCCGACGAACGGCTCGCGACGACGGAACTCGTGTGGGTCACGCGCGGTGCCGTGTCCGCCGTACCGGGCGACCGGCTCGACGGACTGCCGTACGCGCCCCTGTGGGGTCTGGTGCGCTCGGCGCGCGCCGAACACCCCGAGCGGGGGCTGCGCCTGGTCGACCTCGGCCCCGACGACACCGAACGGGACGCGCTCGCCCGCGCCCTCACCGTCACCGGGGAGCCCGAACTCACCGTCCGGGCCGGCGAGGTGCGCGCCGCCCGCCTGGTCCGCGCCGGCGCGCAGCCCGACGCGACCGCCGTACGGCCCCTCGACCCGGAGGGCACCGTCCTGATCACCGGCGGCACCGGCGAACTCGGCCGGGAGACCGCCCGGCACCTGGTACGCCGGCACGGCGTACGCCACCTGGTGCTGACCTCACGGCGCGGGGCCGATACGCCCGGCGCCGCCGACCTGATCCGCGAACTGGAAGAAGAAGGTGCACAGTGCGTACGAGTGGTGGCCTGTGATGTCGCTCAGCGAGATGACGTGGCGCAGGTGCTCGGTCTTGCTGCGGAGAACCACCCGTGGACTGCGGTTCTCCACCTCGCCGGGGTCCTGGACGACGGTGTCGTCCTCGGCCAGGACGCGCGGCGGCTCTCCCGTGTGATGGCCCCGAAGGTCACCGGCGTCCACCACCTCGACGAGCTGACCCGTGACCTCGAACTCGCGGCCTTCGTCCTGTTCTCCTCCGCCGCGGGCACCTTCGGCACCGCCGGGCAGAGCGTCTACGGCTCGGCCAACGCCTACCTCGACGCCTTCGCCGCCCGGCGACGCGCGCAGGGCCGCCCGGTCACCAGCCTCGCCTGGGGCCTGTGGCACCAGGCGGGCGTGGGCATGACCTCCCACCTGGGCGCGGTGGAACTCGAACGGATGCGGCGCCAGGGCATCGCCCCGCTGCCCTTCGCGGTGGGCCTCGCCCTGCTCGACGCGGCGCTCGACCGCCCGGCGGACACCTTCGTCCCCGTCAAGCTCGATCTGCGCAGCGTCCAGCGGCAGGCCGAGCGCGGCGACGACGTCCCCGCGCTGTTCCGCGCCCTGGTACGGCCCCGGCTGCGCCGCGCGGGCGGACCGGCCGACGCCGGCACCGGCCAGGCGGGCCTGCGCGAACGGCTGCTGGCCGTCGGCGAGGAGCGGCGCACGGAACTGGTCACGGAGCTGGTCCTGCGCGAGGTGGCCACCGTGCTCGGTATGTCCGAGGCGGGCTCGGTCGCTCCGGACCAGGTTCTCAAGGTCCTCGGTCTCGACTCGCTCATGGCGGTGGAAATGCGCCGCCGCCTCTCGGCGGAGAGCGGAGTGTCCCTGCCCGCGACCATGGCCTTCGACTACCCCACACCCGGCCACATCGCCAGGCTGATCCTGTCCCGGATGGACCTGGACACGGCGGGGCCAACCGACGCCACAGCCACGGCCGGTACATCCGGTGCGTCCGGCACATCCGGTGCCGACGACCCTGAATCCCTGCTCGGCTGGGCGCTCCAGCGGCTGTCCGCGGACCGGATCCACACCAGTGGCCTGCTGGACCGCCTCGTGGAACTCGCCCGGGAGGAGACACCCGGCACGCCGGACGGACCCGACTCCGACGTCGACACCGACATCGGCATGCTGTTCGGGCCCGACACCGGTGTCGACGTGCCGTCCGGGCCCGACGACCGCTCGGTGGACGACATCAACGCCGAACTGAACGCGCTGCTGGAAGCGTCGGGCCTCGACCTCGACTGAGCGTCGCTGGGGCCCGAATCCGGGCCCCAGGGCACGTCAACCACGACTCAAGTCCTCGGCGATTGGCTGGTGAGGTCCCAGGTCTCTCCCTCCGGGACGCCCGATTGCTCGCGGTGAAGCGCAGAGAGGCTCGAAGGTGTCGATGTCGAACCAGGACCGGATGGAAGCCGCACTCCCCGCGATCCGCGCGCTACAGAAGCGGGCGGCGGAACTGGAGGCGCGGCAGGCGCGGCAGCACGAGCCGATCGCGGTGGTGTCGATGGCGTGCCGGCTGCCGGGCGGTATCGACACCCCGGAGGCGTTCTGGGAGTTGCTGGCGGCCGGCGGGGACGCGGTGGGCGGCCTGCCCGAGCGGTGGCGGGGCCTGGACCTCTTCGACCCGGACCCGGAGGCGGTCGGCAAGAGCTACTCCCGCGAAGGCGGCTTCCTGGACGGCGTGGAGGACTTCGACGCCGCGTTCTTCGGCATCTCGCCGCGCGAGGCGCTGTCGATGGACCCGCAGCAGCGGCTGGTGCTGGAGGCGTCCTGGGAGGCCCTGGAGCGGGCCGGTATCCGCCCCGCGTCGCTCGGGGAGAGCCGGACCGGCGTCTACCTGGGCACGATGAGTTCGGACTACGGCGACCTGGGCCGCGACCTGGAAGCCCTGGACGGCTATGTGAGTACGGGCAAGGCGTCGAGCGTGGTCTCGGGCCGGGTGTCGTACACCCTCGGCCTCCAGGGCCCGGCGATCACGGTGGACACGGCCTGCTCGTCGTCGCTGGTGGCGGTGCACCTCGCGGTGCAGGCGCTGCGGGGCGGCGAGTGCGAACTGGCCCTGGCGGGCGGCGTGACGGTGATGAGCGCGCCCTCCCTGTTCGTGGAGTTCTCCCGGTTGAAGGGGATGGCGGCGGACGGCCGCTGCAAGTCCTTCTCGGCGGATGCGGACGGTGCGGGCTGGGCCGAGGG
>NZ_JBFAWH010000096.1:0-4531 GCF_040680235.1 Streptomyces sp. NPDC052101 | reverse complement strand
TTCCGCCAGATCGAGGCGGCCGGAGGCCAGATCACCAGCGTCGCCAGCTTCGCCACCGACCTCGTACGCGACTTCACCACCCCGACGGGCCAAGAGGTCATCTCGGCCCTGCACGGTCTGATCCAGCAACCCGCGGCCGAACCGGCACGGTAGCCACCAGCGCATGCCACGGGCTGACAGGGATCCTGCCCGACCGCAGGTGATCTTCGTGTGCCGCGGCTACATCTTCCACGGCACCGTCACCTCGATCCGACTCTGGCTCCGCCCGTGATCTCCGCCGGATTCGGTCGCCGGTCGTGCCGTCGAGCATCTCGCGCAGGATGTCCAGGTGGCCGTTGTGGCGGGCCGTCTCCTCGGTGAGGTGGAGGAGGATCCAGCGCAGGTCGACGTGGAGGCCATTTCGAACGGCTCGCTGGGCCCGCTTGTCCAGGCCGTTCCCAGCGACCAGTTCGCGGTAGCGGGTGCTCTGTTCGACGTACTCGTCGAGCAACTGCGTGAGCGGGAAGTCGACGGCGATACGCATCTCGCGGTCGGGGTCCTCCAACCTGCTCCACCCAGTTTCTTGTCCGGCGGGTCGCTACAGCGACACAGCGCCGGTGGACCGCCCGGCCTGCTCGACCGGACAGGCATCGCTAGACCTCGACGCCTCGCGGCACACCGTGCAACGTACGGCGCCTCCGTGACCGCCACCACGATAGCGATGTTGACGATCGTCAACGCTGGTGGACGCCTAATGGGAACCCCGGGCGGGATCGGACGCAGCGCCAGCAGTCGGAGTGTCCCATCGCGGTTCTGGGCGGCGAAGCGCAGGGCGATGGTCACAGATATTTTCGGATCGGCCTGGGACGCGGGGACGGGTTCACGGCGTCGTTAGGGTGAACCGACTGAAAGGGATCTTGGATGAGGCGCCGCGACGAAGAGAGCTTCCTGGCGTTCGCGGCCGCGCGTTCGGGGTCGTTGTTCCGTTCGGCGTGCGTGCTGTGCAGCGGCGACGAGCACCTGGCGGAGGATCTGGTCCAGGAGACCCTGGGCCGCCTGTACGCCCGGTGGTCACGGCTGCGGCAGGTGGAGAATCCGGCGGCCTACGCGCAGACGGTACTGGTGCGCACTTTTCTCACCTACCGGCGTCGCCGTAGCAGCGATGAAATTCCGAGCTCCGTCATGCCGGATGCGGCCGCTGCTGGCGAGGGCGATGCGCCGTTGCGGGTGACGTTGCTCAGCGCCATGGGGCGGCTCTCGTCACGAGACCGAGCGGTTCTGCTGCTGCGCTACTGGGAGGACCGCAGCGTCGAGGAGACCGCCGACATCCTGCAGATTCGGCCGGGTGCAGTGCGCAACCGCAGCATGCGCGCCCTGGAGCGACTTCGTGAAGTGCTCGGCTGCGACCTGGCGGAGCTGGCCAACCGCTGACCTCAAGGTCCTACGCACGCCTGCCCGCCCAGCCTGGAGACCGAGTCATGCCTATCGAAGAAGATTTCACCAACACTCTGCGCTCTGAGCTCAGTTCCTGCGAACCGGACTTGTTTGTGATGCTCGCCGAAGGTGTGCATCGAGGCCGTCGGCGCCGACGGCGGCGGACCACCCTGCTTACCAGCGTGTGCGTGCTGCTCGCGGGAGGCGTTGCCGGCGTGATGACACCTTTGCTGACGCATTCCACTGGTGCCACCGTCCGCCCCGGCAAGGTTGTTGCGGCCCCACAGGCGCCACCGCCCCAGGCACCCACACCACCTGCCGCGCCCACGGCCTCGCCCCGCGAGCTTTCGGCTTGGTCGACCGAAGAGGTGATGCGGCGGCTCACATCGCTGGTTCCTCCTGGGATCACGGTGACGAGGGGAGGCTCGCCGCAGCGACCCGAGGCGTTCGTGAGGTACTTCGAGCTTGATGACGGGCACGGCGCCTGCTGGCTGGCGGTGACCGTCCAGCCACTCGTCGGGGAGCAACTCGATCAACAGCGCCGCTACATGCTGACGGTCACATCCCCGCTTCGGGACGGAGCCCTGGTCTACACCCAGCAGATCTCACATCAGTCCGGCGTGGCCCCCTACCAAGTGGCCGTCGCGCTGAGAGCCGATGGAATGAGCATCACGATGAATTTGTCGACGGCCTCGTACCCGGACCGCACCCCTGTGCGCTCCGCGCCGATCCTGAGCGCCGGCCAGCTGACCGCCATCGCGTCGAGCCCTGCCTGGGAACCAGGGCAGTGACCGTGGTGAGGAAGACAGCGGTCGGGTTACGCCGTGGCCCGCAACGACGGGTCGGTCAGCCGGTTGCGCGGGGCGCACGAGGCAACCGTCCAGAGCCACTTCGGCCTCCGTGGTGATTGTTGCGTCACCGGTCGCACCGCGGGGCAGCGACGGGCAAAAGCCGCGTGGGTGTCCGCGGAGGCACCACCAGTGGTGCGGCTGATGGCTCCCAACGCCGCTTGAGCAACCCTCTCGACGAACGTTCGACCAGGCACACCAGGACGCCTCCGGAACCGGCTTGTCCTGGCATCCACGCAAGGAGTAAAGACTCCATGACATCCCCCGAAGACGCCCTGACACCTGTGGTCCGAGCACCGCGCGGCAAGCCGAATCGCGGCGGAAGACGCAAGCCGAAGGCCAAGAAGAGGGTGAAGCGAATAGCCATGGGCGTCGGCGCCTTCGTGGTGCTCGTCGCGGCCGCGGGCTGCGCCTGGATCTACCAGCTCGACAGCAACATCAAGCACAGCGCCCTGGACACCGGCGCGCAGCCGCAGAAAGGCGCCGTGATCCCGGGTGCACTGAACATCCTGGTGATCGGCTCCGACACCCGTAACAGCGCGCTGGACAGCCGCCTGGGCGGCTCGGACCAGTCCCTGCCGCACGCGGACGTCGAGATGCTGGTGCACGTCTCGGCGGACCACCACAACGCGACTGCGATGAGCATCCCGCGCGACACCGACCTCCACATGCCGTCGTGCACGCAGAACGGCAAGCCCCACGACTTCCCCGCGAACGAGCAGATCACCAACAGCCTGAACTATGGGCCGGGCTGCACGGTGGCGGCGGTCAACGCCCTCACCGGGGTGCACATCGATCACTTCATGGTGGTGGACTTCTCCGGCGTGGTGGACATGTCCGACGCTGTCGGGGGCGTGCAGGTCTGCACCACGCACAACGTCTACGACCCGGGCTCCCATCTCAAGCTGTCCGCCGGCACGCACACCCTGGTCGGCCAGGGCGCGCTGGAGTTCCTGCGCACCCGGCACGCGTTCGGCGGCGCGAGCGACGTGGACCGCGCCGAGACCCAGCACATCTTCCTGAGCGCGCTGATCCACAAGATGAAGAGCGCCGGCACCCTGGCCAACCCCTCGCACGTCTTCAAGCTCGCGGAGGCCGGCTCGCACGCGTTCGCGGTGGACGACGCTCTGGCCGGTGTGACCAGCCTGGTCAGTCTGGCCAACACGCTCGGGAGCATCCCGACCGACCACATAACCTTCGCCACGATGCCGACGCGTCAGGACCCCTACAACCCGAAAGCCTGGCTGGTGCCGGGGCCGGGCGCGCAGCAGCTATTCGACGCGATAGCCAACGACCAGTCGCTGACGCCGACCACCTCGTCCAAGCCGTCCGCGGGCGCGACCGCCTCCGCCGACCAGTCGGTGGATCCGTCCACGGTCGAGGTCCATGTGTTCAACGGCACCGGGATCCCGGACCGCGCGGCCGCCGTGCAAAGGGAGCTGGCCGGCAAGGGCTACTCCCACCCTGTCCTTGAGCGCACCCCCGCGACGGTGAGCGCGAGCAAGGTTGAGTATGCGGCCGCTGAGCCGCTCTCCAAGCGTGAGGCGCAGCAGGTGGCCAGTGCCCTGGGCCTGTCTTCCTCCTCCCTCACCACGGTTCCCGGCCTCACCACCGTCCACGTGGTCGTCGGCCCGGACCTCAAGGTCGGCGGCGGTTCCTCGTCCGGCTCCAAGCCCCCGGTGAACATCGGCGCGGCGACCGCCCAGGCCCACACGGAGATCGCCGGCAACACTGTTCAGTGCGCCAAGGCCTCCCCCTGGCCGTTGGGCGGTCTCCCGGCCTCGGCGGCGGCCTACCAGGGCCTCACCGTGGAGCAGGCCTACGCGAAGGCCACCCAGGAGGGCATCCCGGACTCCGACAAGACCAGGAGCCAATGACCGTCAGACAGCCCACCTCGGGGAAGCGTCCACACCGCTACTGGTCGCGCCCGCATCGTGCGTTCTGAGAGGGCGGAATGCGAGCCGGTATCCGTTCTGTCGTCACCTGAACGTGCGGCCTTGCCGTCCGTGGCAGGTCGCGGGGGCGGCGCCGTGCTGAGGTGGTTGGGTGAGTGAGCGCAAGCCCTGCAAGAGCGACCTATCCGACGAGCGCTGGGCGCTGATCGAGCCCGTGATCACCGCCTGGAAGGCCCAGCACCCGTCCGTCAGCGGCCACGAGGGCCGCTACGAGACGCGGGGGACTTGTACGGAAACAAAGTGCTGCTTCTTCTCTGCGAGTCTCGTTGGGCTGGTATGGCGCTTCCGGGAGACGTTCACGGTCAACTCGCTGTG
>NZ_JBFAWH010000095.1:0-4607 GCF_040680235.1 Streptomyces sp. NPDC052101 | reverse complement strand
ACCGCGGTCGCCTGCGGCGTCCGCTCCGCCTGCGCCTCGAACAGCTCCGGCAGGGTGCGCTCGGGGACATCCACACCGGTGTCGTTCCACTCGGTGACGACCAGACGGCGCTCCTCGGCGTCGAGAAGGTCGAGGTGGGAGAGGGTTTGGTGGGGGTTGGTGGTGAGTTGGTCGAGCAGGCGGGTGAGGTAGGTGCCGATCCTGTCGATGGTGGTGTGGTCGTAGAGGTCGGTGGCGTAGGTGAGGGTGGCGTGGATGCCGTTGGGGGTGTGGTCGAGGGTGTGGCGTTCGCTGAACTGCAGGTCGAGGTCGAACTTGGCGGGCAGGCCGGCTGCCTGGTGGACGTCGGCGGTCAGCTGGGGGAGGTTGAGGGTGGCCTGCTGGTTGTTCTGCAGGGTGAGCATGACCTGGAACAGGGGGTGGCGGGCCATGGAGCGGGTGGGGGCGAGGTCTTCGACGAGGCGTTCGAAGGGGATGTCCTGGTGGGCGTAGGCGGCCAGGCTCTGTTCCCGCACCCGGTTCAGGAGCTGGGTGAAGGTGGGGTCGCCGTCGAGGCTGGTGCGTAGGACGAGGGTGTTGACGAAGAAGCCGACGAGGTCGTCGAGGGCGTCGTCGGTGCGTCCGGCGATGGGGGTGCCGATGGGGATGTCGTGGCCGGCTCCGAGTTTGGACAGCAGGGTCGCGACCGCGGCCTGGAGCACCATGAACATGGTGGCGTCGTGGGCGTGGGCGAGGTCGGCGAGCTGCTGGTGGATGCGGGCCGGGACGGCCAGAGTGAGGGTGGCGCCCTGGTGGGAGGGGGTCGCAGGGCGTGTCCGGTCGGTGGGCAGGGTGAGTTCCTCGGGCAGGCCGGCCAGGGCCTGGCGCCAGTAGGCCAGCTGCTGGGCGGCCAGGCTCTCGGGGTCGGTTTCCTCACCGAGGAGTTCACGCTGCCACAGGGTGTAGTCGGCGTACTGCACCGGCAGCGCCGGCCAGTCCGGCTCCCGGCCCTCGACCCGGGCGGTGTATGCGGTGGACAGGTCCCGGGCCAAAGGCCCCATCGACCAGCCGTCCCCGGCGATGTGATGCATCACCAGCACCAGCACATGCTCATCCACACCCACCGTGAACAGCACCGCCCGCAACGGCACCTCACACGCCAGATCAAAACGATGACCAGCCGCTTCCTGCAGGGCTGCGCGCACTTCATCCTCGGTCCACGCGCTGGCATCGACCGTCGTGAGTACGTCTTCCACGGTTTCGGGGGTGAGGATCTCCTGCTCGGGAGTCCCGTCCCGGTGCGGGAAGAGGGTGCGGAGGGATTCGTGCCGGGTGATTACGTCACGCAATGCCTGATGCAACGCCCCTGCGTTCAATGCGCCGATCACGCGGATGGGCATGGGGATGTTGTAGACGCTGTTGTTCCCTTCCAGCTGGGTGACGAACCACAAGCGATACTGGGCGAAGGACAGCGGAATCAACAAGACCCCCGGTTACGTGATCAGTGCACCCGAAAAGGTGCGCAATTTCAGTCAGGCGACTAAATGTCTAGCCTGGTGCACCAAGGAATGCTCGAACCCTCGGTGAGTGATTTGCGACATTACTTTGAGTATGCATATAGCTACGAAGAGCAATCCCCTGCGCGTCGACGGCCTGCCGAACGCTGCTATCGCCAACTGGCTCGCTGGTCAGGCGAGTTCGAGAGTTGCGCGCGCCGTTCGACCTCAACTAGCGTCATGCTACGTCAGGCTGATCACCTGTCAACTCAGAGCTAGGTTCAAGCAAGCGACGAGAAGGGCGAGTCGAGAGTATTTTGTGAGGTGAGTCACGTCCATAGTTTGCAGTTCGCGGCGTGTCGGTCATTGCATCCGCAGACAACTCCCAGTCTATGATCGGTTCGAAGACACGCACAGTACTGGTCAGTTCTCGCCCTCGCCTCATAATTCAATTGGGGGCTGACGGGCAAGTCGTGAGGCATCTGGCCACAAGCTTCTGAGCACCAACTACGGGGAAGAGTGCGACATGTCGCAATCTGAGTCACGATACCGCGACTTGATGGCCGGCCAGCGTGAGATCTGGCTGGGGCAGCAGCGAGATCCTGATAATCCTGCTTATTACATCGGCGAGTACCTCGCGCTTCGCGGAGAGCTCAATTTTTCGCTTTTTGAGCGTGCGGTACGTCAGACCGTAAACGAGGTTGAGGCGTTCCATCTCGAATTCTCTACGGGTGCGGGCGTCCCTCAGCAGCGGGTACGGGGTGAGCGGGATTGGCGGCTGCACGTCGTTGATCTAACCAACGAGCACTCGGCCAATGATGTCGCAGTGCAGTGGATGCAGGATGACCTTGCTCGGCCTGTCGACCTCTCTGCATCCCTGATCACTCAGGCGATATTTAAGATCTCCCCGGAAGAGGTCTTCTGGTATCAGAGGGCTCATCACATTGCAGCTGATGGGTTCTGCGGCCCGATCGTCATCGCCCGAGCGGCGCAGATCTACAACGAACTTCTGGCTGGCACGCCACAGGCAAGTGAACCTCTCAAGCCTATTGACTTGCTGTTAGACGCCGATCGCCTTTACAGGGCATCGGAGGAATTTGAGGTAGACAAAGCATTCTGGAAGAACGAATTCTCGGATATCCCTGAAAAATTCACCCTGGGCGGAAGGGGTGTGTCTGGGACTCTAAGGACTCGAATCCGAAACAAAACCATCCTGCCGAGCCTCGAATCAGCAGATCTCAAGGCGCTGGCGCGCTCTTATCGTACGAGTCTTTCAGGCCTCATTCTGGCTGCCTCTGCGATCTACCTGCACCGCATGTCAGGTATGCAGGACATTGTGCTTGGTCTCCCTGCGGTGGCACGGACAGGGGGGACGCAGCGAGGGATTCCGGGCATGATGAACAACACCTTGCCCGTGCGCCTCACCATGCAACCGGACATGTCCTTGGAACAGGCCGTACGCCACGTCACCCTCCGGGTTCGCGAAGTCCTGCGTCATCAGCGCTACCGCTACGAAGACCTACTGCGGGACCTCCGCGTCGAGCCAGGCCAAGTCCTCCACAGTCTCACGGTCAACGTCATGTCCTTTGACTATGGAGTGCAATTCGGAGACTGCGAGACATCCGCGCATAATCTGCGGGGCGGACCGATCAACGACGCTTCTATAGCTGTCTACGATCGAGCCGAAGGCCAGGGGATTGAGGTGGCTTTCGATGCCAACCCCGATCTCTACACCGAGGAAGAGAACGAGCGCAACGCCGAACGATTCCTCCGTGTGCTTGAGTGGTTGAAGAACGCTCCCTCAGCACAGACCATCAGCGAGGCCACCGTACTGGGTGCTGACGAGCGGCGTCGTCTGCTGGTGGACTGGAACGACACCGACGTCGACGTCCCGGATGCCACATTCCCGGAGTTGTTCGAGGCACAGGCGGCCAGGACGCCGTCGGCCACCGCGCTCGTCTTCGCCGGCGCAGAGGTCTCATACGCAGAGCTGAACAGGAGGGCGAACCGCCTGGCGCGCTTGCTGGTCGAACGGGGTCTCGGTCCCGAATCGGTGGTCGCCTTGTGCTTCAGGCCAGGGATCGACATGATCGTGGCTCTGCTCGCTGTGGGGAAGGCTGGCGCCGCATATCTACCTCTCGACCCCAAATATCCTGCGGACCGCCTCGCCTACATGGTCCGAGATGCTGCTCCCGCTGTTGCGCTGACTGCGGCACAGGAACTCGCAGCGCTACCTGACGGCGTAGAACCCATCGTGCTCGACCAGCCCCAACTGGCTCAGTACCTGGCTAAGCTCCCGGATTCGGACCTGACCGATGACGAACGCCGGGGAAGACTGCGGCCACACCACCCGGTCTACATCATCTACACCTCGGGCTCCACCGGCACGCCTAAGGGTGTCGTCATTCCCCACGGCGGCCTCACGAACTACCTGGTCTGGGCGGCCAAGGTATACCCCGAACTGAGGGGAAGGACCGCCTTCCACGCTTCCTACGCCTTCGACGGCAGTGTCACCACGCTTCAGGGACCACTGGCCTGCGGTGGTGCTGTTGTTGTCGCGGCGTCGGACGATACTTTCGTGGACGCTCTTGAAGGCGCGTCTCTCGACCTTCTCAAGGTAACGCCGAGTCACCTTCCCTTGCTGGCCATGTCGACAGGCGGGGCGGTGCCGTCTAAGCGTCTCCTCTTGGGCGGGGAGCCGCTTCGACGGCAAGAGCTGGAGCAATGGCGGCGTCAGCACCCTTCACTGCAGGTGGTCAATCACTTCGGACCGACTGAGACGACAGTCGGCTGTGCGGATCACCACATCAACCCCGGTGATGACCTCGCTGAAGGAACAGTGCCCATTGGCGGCCCTATCGACAACACTCGTACCTACGTTCTGGATGCCGGGTTGCGTCCGGTGCCGGTGGGGGTTGCGGGTGAGTTGTATGTGGCGGGTTCGGGTCTGGCGCGCGGTTATCTCAACCGTGCGGGGTTGAGTGCGCAGCGGTTTGTTGCGTGTCCGTTCGGTGGTCCGGGTGAGCGGATGTACCGCACGGGTGATGTGGTGCGCTGGCGGGCGGACGGGCAGCTGGAATACCTCGGCCGCGCCGACCACCAGGTCAAGGTCCGCGGGTTCCGTATCGAGCT
>NZ_JBFAWH010000094.1:0-4974 GCF_040680235.1 Streptomyces sp. NPDC052101 | reverse complement strand
ACGGTGTCGGCGTGCAGTCCGGCCGCGTTGACGAGGTGACGGGCGTGCAGGGTGCCGCGGGAGGTGGTCAGGCGGTGGCCGTGCGGTGTGTGACTCGCCTGCTGCACGGCGGTGTTCAGGTGCAGGTCCACTCCGGCGCGCACGGCCTGGGTGGCGTACGCCAGTGTCGTCGTCCAGGGACAGATGATGCTCTCGCCGGGCACGTGCAGGGCGCCGAGCGCTCCGGGGCCGAGGTGGGGTTCGCGGGCGTACAGCTCGGCGGGGTCCAGCGGGCGCGTCTCGTGGTAGCCGCCCCGCTCGGCCTTCTCGGCGAGCCGGGGCAGGGCGGCCAGCTGGTCCTCGTCCCAGGCGACCAGCAGGGCGCCGACGCGTTCGACGGGGATGCCGGACCGGGCCGCGTAGGCGCCGAGCCGTGCGTAGCCCTCGCGGACCAGCCGGGCCTCCAGGGTCCCGGGGGCGGCGTCGAAACCGGTGTGCAGGATCGCGGTGTTGGCCTTGGAGGTGCCCTGGCCGACGTCGTCCTGGGCCTCGACGAGGGCGATGCCCAGGCGGGGGTGGCGGGCGAGTTCGCGGGCGAGGGCGCAGCCGACGACCCCGGCGCCGACGATCGCGACGTCGTACGTCCGTGGGGGCAGCGGGCCCTCCGCGCTGACGGTCATCAGCCGATGAGGGTGGCCACGGCGGTGCGGAATCGGGCGCGGTGCCCGGCGGCCTCGTCGGCGCTGATGCGGGGTTCGTACACGGCGGCGGGCTTCCAGTCGGGCAGGGCCTGTTCCACGCTCAGGGTACGGTCCGCGCCGAGGCGGGCGAGGGCGGCCGCGCCGAGAGCGGTCGCCTCGGGCAGCGCGGACACCTCGACGGGGCGTTGCAGCAGGTCGGCCTGGGTCTGCATGAGCAGGGCCGAGCGGGTCAGACCGCCGTCGACGCGGAGCGTGTCCAGCGGGGCGCCGAGGTCGGCGGCGGCCGCGTCGGCGAGTTCGGCGACCTGGGCGGCGATGCCCTCGCACAGGGCGCGCACCACATGGCCGGGGCCGGTGTCCAGGCCGAGTCCGGTGAGCGAGCCGCGCAGGTCGCCGCGCCACCACGGGGCGGCGAGTCCGGCGAGGGCGGGCACGAAGGTGACGCCGCCGCTGTCGGGGACGGCGCCGCCGACGGGGTCGAGGTCTGCGGCGGAGGAGATGATCCCGAGGCCGGTGAGCCAGCGGACGGCGGAGGCAGCGGTGTAGACCTGGCCGTCCAGGCAGTAGCCGGTGCTTCCGGCGAGCCGCCAGGCCACGCAGCTGACCAGGCCGGAGGTGCCGCGCCGGGGGCTCTCGCCGGTGTGTGCGAGCAGGAACGCGCCGGTGCCGTAGGTGCACTTGGCGGCGCCGGGCGCGGTGATGCGCTGGGCGAGCAGGGCGGCCTGCTGGTCGACGATGAGTCCGGTGAGCGGGATCTCGGGGCCGAACGCCGTGGTGGTGCCGATGTGCTGGACGTTGTCGACCACCTGCGGGAGCCGTTCGCCGGACAGGCCGTAGACGTCCAGCGCCCTCGGGGACCACTCGGCGCGGTCCAGGCCGAGGAGCTGGGTGCGGCCGGCCGTCGCGGCGTCGGTGACATAGGCGCCGGTGAGGCGGTGGACGAGCCAGGCGTCGGAGGTGGTGACGACGCCCTCGCCGGTGAGGTGGCGGCGGATCCAGGCCATCTTGGGCGCGGCGAAGTACGGGTCGAGGGGCAGTCCGGTGAGTTGCCGCAACTCCTCGGCGTGCGCGGCGAGTTCGGTGCACACGGTCTCGGCGCGCCGGTCCTGCCACACCAGGGCGTCGGTGAGCGGGCGGCCGTCGGCCGGGTCCCAGGCGAGGACGGTCTCGCCCTGGTTGGCCAGCCCCAGCGCCACGACCTCCGTGCCGGCCTCGGCGAGCGCCTGCCGGCCGGCGTCGACCACGGAGTCGTACAGTTCGGCGGGGTCCGCCTCGACCAGTCCGCCGGGCAGATACCGGGGGTGGACCTCGGTGAAGCCGGAGCCCAGGACGCCGCGTTCCGGGCAGACCACGAGGGCCTTGGTGCCGGACGTGCCCTGGTCGACGGCGAGCACCGGACCCGTCATCGCGCCTTCTCCCACTGCCCCGTACCGAAGACCCGCTCCGCACGCACTCCGGCGCCTTTGAAGATCACCGCGCCAGCCTGCCGCCGAGACGAGACGGCGTCAAGGACCCCCGGGCATTCAACTTGCCTGAATAAATGGTTGAGTTGGCAACAATGGCAAGGCGGAACACACGCCTCTATAGTGACCGCCGACGAGCGCCCCACACCTCGATCTCCGCCCACAGGAGGGCTGTTGCCACGCCACCCCGCCAGCTCGCCCGTGCGCCCGTGGCCCGGGGCGGACGGCTGATGGCCAGAGAAGGACCCCGTCCCTCCTACGACCCCGCCGGCCCCGACCACGCCCTGCGCACCGCGCTCCAGGACCTGCGCACCGGCCGCTGGATGGCCATGCGCGCGCTGCTCGCGGACACCGCGCGGGGGTGGCAGTGGACCCAGCGCACCCAGGTGCTCGCGGCGGCCGCGGCCGGCACCGACGTGGTGCGCGCATGGCTCGCCGAGGAGCCGGACAGCGTGCACGCGGCGGTGATGCACGCCCGGGTCGGTGTGGAGCGGGCGCTGCGGGCGCAGCGGGAGAAGCACCGCCGTACCCATGAGCTGTGGATCGAGGCCTGGGACGCCGCCCAGTCCGCCACCCGGATCGCGCCGCGGGACCCGGTCCCGTGGGTGTGCCTGCTGGCGCTGGCCCAGCTGGATCCGGAGCAGCGCTGGGAGGAGCACCGGGCACCCGCGCCCGAGCCGATGCTGCCGCCCGGTCCCTGGGGGCTGCTGGCCGAGGCCGGCCGGCGCGACCCGTACAACCGCGAGGCCCACCACCGGATGCTCCAGTTCCTGTACGCGCGCGGCGGCACGGGCCGGCTCGCCGAGGCCGCCGGTTATGCGCAGTGGGCCGCCGGGCAGGCACCGGCCGGTTCCGCGCTGCATGTGCTGCCGCTGTACGTCCGGGTCGAGCGCTACCGGCGCGACAGCGGGCACGACGCGGCGCTCGACCTGCACTGGGTGGCGGAGGACGCAGCGCGCGAGGCGGAGCGGGCGCTGCACTCCTGGTTCGAGCGGACGCACCGCGCCGAGCGCTCCCTGCCGGATCTCAACCATCTGGCGCACGCCCTGTGGGGCTCGCTGCAGTTCCCCGACGCGGCGCGGGTGTTCGACGCCATCGGCCCGTACTTCACACCGCCGCCCTGGATGTACCGCACGTCCGACCGGGGCCGTGCCGTGGAGGTCTTCACCCAGGCCCGGGAGCGCTGCCGGGCGGCCGCGGACGGCTCCCGCCCGTGAACGTCCCCTGAACGTGCCCTGTCCCCCCGCTCCTTGACCAGGAGGTCCTCGCATGTCCGCCACCCCCGATCCCTCGCCCGCCCCGGGCCTGCCCCAGCAGGACGAGGAGCAGCGGCTGCGCGAACTCGGCTACCGGCCGGTGCTGGCCCGCCGCATGGGCGGCTTCGGCAACTTCGCGATCAGCTTCTCGGTGATCTCGGTCCTGTCCGGCTGCATGACCCTGTACGGCTTCGGCCTGAACACGGGCGGCCCCGCCGTGATGCTGTGGGGCTGGGCGGGCGTCGGCCTGTTCGTGCTGTGCGTCGGCCTCGCCCTCGCCGAGGTCACCAGCGCCTATCCGACCTCCGGCGCGCTGTACTACATGGCCGACCGGCTCGGCGGCCGGCGCTGGGGCTGGTACACGGGCTGGCTGAATCTGCTCGGTCTGCTCGGGGCGATCGCCGGCATCGACTACGGCGCCGCCCTGTTCACCGGGGCGTTCGCGAACCTGCAGTGGGGCTTCACGCCGACGCCCGGCAAGACCATGCTGATCTTCTGCGCCATCCTGCTGCTGCACGCGGTGCTGAACCTGTTCGGCGTCCACCTGGTCAGCCTGCTCAACTCGGTCAGCGTGTGGTGGCATCTGGCGGGCGTCGCACTCATCGTCGGGGCCCTCGCGATCGTCCCCGACCACCACCGGTCGGCGTCCTTCGTGTTCACGAAGTTCGTCAACGAGACCGGCTGGCACAACCCGGTCTACGTGGCGGCGATCGGCCTGCTGCTCGCGCAGTACACCTTCTCCGGCTACGACGCCTCCGCCCATCTGTCGGAGGAGACCTCGCAGGCCTCGGTGTCGGCGGCGCGCGGCATCGTGCGGTCCATCTGGGCGTCCTGGATCGCCGGCTTCGTGCTGCTCGCCGGTCTGACCTTCGCCATCCAGGACTACGACGCCACGCGCACCACCGACACCGGGGTGCCGCCCGCGCGGATCCTGCTCGACGCCCTCGGCACCGGCGGCGCGAGCGCGCTGCTCCTGGTGGTGATCATCGCCCAGCTGTTCTGCGGCAACGCGGAGGTCGCCGCGGCCAGCCGGATGGTGTTCGCGTTCAGCCGCGACGGCGCGCTGCCCGGCTCGCACCTGTGGCGCAAGGTGAGCAGCCGCACCCAGACGCCGGTGGCCGCCGTCTGGCTGGCCGTCATCGTGGCGGGCGTCCTCGCCCTGCCGTCCCTGTACTCGGCGACGGCGTACAACGCGGTGACCGCCATCAACGTCATCGGTATCACCCCCGCCTACGCCATCCCGGTGCTGCTGCGGCTGCGCGCGGGCGACCGCTTCCAGCGGGGGCCCTGGCATCTGGGGCGCTGGAGCCGGCCGATCGGCTGGATCGCGGTGGTCTGGGTGGCCGCCGTGACCGTGCTGTTCTGCCTGCCGCAGGCCTCGCCGGTCACCGTCGACACGATGAACTACGCCTCGGTCGCCCTCGCCGTCGTCCTGGTCCTGGCGAGCGTCTGGTGGTACGTCGCCCGCCGCTCGTACGGCACGCCCACCGCCGCCGCGTACGGCAGCGACCGCGACCAGGCCGAACTCGCGGAGGGCATCATCTGAGCCGCTGCCGGAAGAACGCCGGTCCGGGT
>NZ_JBFAWH010000093.1:0-5207 GCF_040680235.1 Streptomyces sp. NPDC052101 | reverse complement strand
GGCGTCGGCTCATCCACATGCAACGTCGCCGGAACAACCCCATGACGCATCGCCATAACCATCTTGATCACACCCGCCACACCCGCAGCGGCAGCAGTGTGACCGATGTTCGACTTCACCGAACCCAGCAGCAGGGGCCGGTCGGAGGGACGCTCCTGGCCGTAGGTCGCGAGCAGTGCCTGCGCCTCGATCGGGTCACCCAGCGCCGTACCCGTGCCATGCGCCTCCACGACGTCCACGTCGGAGGCGGAGAGTCCCGCGTTGGCGAGGGCCTGGCGGACGACGCGCTGCTGGGAGGGGCCGTTGGGGGCGGTCAGGCCGTTGGACGCACCGTCCTGGTTCACCGCCGAACCGCGGATGACGCCGAGCACCTGGTGCCCGTTGCGCACCGCGTCCGACAGCCGCTCCACCAGCAGCACGCCGACACCCTCACCCCAGGCGGTGCCGTCCGCACCGGCGGCGAACGGCTTGCAACGGCCGTTGGGAGCGAGGCCGCGCTGGTGACTGAACTCGGTGAAGACACCGGGTGTGGACATGACCGACACACCGCCGGCGAGAGCCATCGTGCACTCGCCCTGCCGCAGCGCCTGGACCGCGAGGTGCAGGGCCACCAGCGACGACGAGCACGCCGTGTCCACCGTGAGCGCGGGACCCGTCAGACCGAGGGTGTAGGAGATGCGGCCGGAGGCCACACTGCCGGCCGCGCCGGTGAACAGGTAGCCCTCGGCCTCCGGCGCGTCGGTGGCCCCGATGCCGTAGCCGTGGGGAACGACGCCGACGAAGACACCGGTCCGGCTGTTTCGGAGCGTCAGCGGATCGATGCCCGCACGCTCCAGGGCCTCCCAGGATCCTTCCAGCAGCAGCCGCTGCTGCGGGTCCATCGCCAGCGCCTCACGCGGCGAGATCCCGAAGAAGCCAGCGTCGAACTCGGAGGCGTCGTAGAGGAAGCCGCCCTCGCGGACGTAGCTGGTGCCGGGACGGGTGGTGTCGGGGTGGAAGAGGTCGTCCAGGTTCCAGCCGCGGTCGACCGGGAAGCCGCCGATGGCGTCCTGGTCGGCCGACAGCAGCCGCCACAGGTCCTCGGGTGACGCCACTCCACCGGAGAAGCGGCAGCTCATGCCCACGATCGCGATCGGCTCGTCGAGCGCGGCCATGCCGTCGACGAAGGACTCGACGGCGTCCTGACCGTCCTGGCCGAGCATCCGGTCGCGCAGGTGCGCGGCGAGCGTCAGGGGCGTGGGGTAGTCGAACAGGAGGGTGGGTGAGAGGTTCAGCCCGGTGGCGGCCGCCAGCCGGTTGCGCAGGTCGACCGCGGTGAGCGAGTCGAAGCCTGCTTCCCGGAACGGCCGCCGCGCCTCGACCTCGTCGGGGGAGGACCAGCCGAGCACCGCCGCCGCCTGGGCCCGCACCTCGTCCAGGGCCAGCCGACTGCGGCGTTCCGGCGTGGACGCGGCAGCCAGCCTCCGCTGAAGGTCGGAGGCCGCGTCCGGGGCGGGGGCGGACGGCAGCTCGATTGCGGGCCCGGCGCCGGACCGGGTCGGGGCGAGCCAGTACCGCTCGCGCTGGAAGGCGTAGGTGGGCAGTTCGACCGACCCGGTGCTGCCGGGGGCGAACATGCTCGGCCAGTCGGGGGCCAGGCCGTTGACCCAGAGGGTGGCGAGGGAGGTGAGGAACTGGCCCATGCCGTCCTGATGGCGGCGCAGGGTTCCCACGGAGAGGGTGTCGACGTCCGCCTCGCGACCGGCGGCCTGGACCGGTGTGGTGAGCACCGGGTGGGGGCTGACCTCGACGAAGACGGTGTTCCCTGCGGCGACGGCGGCCGTGACGGTGTGGTGGAACCGGACCGGTTCGCGCAGGTTGCGGTACCAGTACTCGGCGTCGAACCGGGCGCCGTCGGTGAGTTCGGCGGTCACGGTCGAGTACATCGGGATGTCGCCGGAGCGCGGGACGATGTCGGCCGCGGCCTGCAGAAGCTGCTCGCGGATCCGCTCGACGTGCGGGGTGTGCGACGCGTAGTCGACCACGATCCGCTTGGGCTGCAGCCCGGCGGCCTCGGCCTCGGCCAGCACCGCGTCGAGGGCCTCCGGGGTGCCGCCGACCACCGTCGAGTCGGGGCCGTTCACCACCGCGATCCACGCGTCCGCGCGGTCGGCGAGGAGTGCCTCGACGCGCTCGACGGACGCGGCGACCGAGAGCATCCCGCCGGTTCCGGCCAGTTCCTGTGCGACGAGGCGGCTACGCAGGACGACCAGACGGGCGGCGTCGGCGAGCGACAGGGCACCGGAGACGCAGGCGGCGGCGATCTCGCCCTGGGAGTGGCCCAGCACGGCGGCGGGACTGATCCCTGCCGCGCGCCAGACCTGGGCGAGGGACACCATCACGGCCCACAGCACGGGCTGGACGACTTCGACGCGGCCCAACGCGTCCTCGTCGCGCAGCGCTTCGAGCAGGTCCCAGTCGGTGTGCTGGGCGAGGGCCCGTGCGCAGCGTTCCATGGAAGCGGCGAACACCGGTGAGGTGGCGAGCAGATCGACCGCCATACCGGTCCACTGGCCGCCCTGGCCGGGGAAGACGAACACCACGCCGCCCACCTCGGCCGGGACGACACCGGTCACCAGTTGTGCGGCGGGCCGCCCGGCGGCGAGCGCGGCCATTGCGTCGACGAGTTCGTGCCGCTGCTCGGCGACCACGACCGCACGGTGTTCCAGGGCGCCGCGGTTGCCGGCCAGCGCCCGTCCGATGTCCTCGGGGAGGTCCTCGGTGTCGACGGCGAACTCCGCCAGCCGGGAGGCCTGCCCCCGCAGACCGGCCGCGGTGCGGCCGGAGACGACCCAGGGCAGTGCTCCGCCCGCTCGCGTCGCGGGGCCGGAGCCCACCGCGCCGACGGCGGCCTCCATGAGATCGGGGGCCTGCTCGACGATGACGTGCGCGTTGGTTCCGCTGATTCCGAACGAGGAAACCGCGGCCCTGCGCACCGGACGGCGGTCGGGCCAGGGGACGCTCTCGGTGACCAGCCGGACCGCGCCCGTCGCCCAGTCCACGTGCGGCGTCGGATCGTCCACGTGCAGCGTCGCCGGGACCAGTCCGGCGCGGATGGCCATCACCATCTTGATGACGCCCGCGACACCCGCCGCGGCCTGGGTGTGGCCGATGTTGGACTTCACCGAGCCCAGCAGGACCGGCTGGTCTTCGGCGCGCCCCTGGCCGTAGGTCGCGAGCAGCGCCTCGGCCTCGATCGGGTCGCCCAGTGCCGTGCCGGTGCCATGGGCTTCCACGACGTCCACGTCGGCCGAGGCGATGCCCGCGCCGGCCCATGCGTCGCGGATGACCCGCTGCTGGGACACCCCGCTGGGGGCGGTGAGGCCGTTGGACGCGCCGTCCTGGTTGACCGCCGAGCCGCGTACCACCGCGAGCACGCGGTGCCCGTTGCGGCGTGCGTCCGACAGTCGCTCCACCACGAGGATTCCGGCGCCTTCGGCGAAGCCGGTACCGTCCGCGGCGGCGGCGAAGGCCTTGCAGCGGCCGTCGGGCGACAGCCCGCCCTGGGTGCTGAACTCGGTGAGGATGCCGGGTGTGGACATCACCGTCACACCGCCGACCAGGGCCAGCGAGGACTCGCCGCGTCGCAGCGACTGCGCGGCCAGGTGCAGGGCGACCAGCGACGACGAGCATGCCGTGTCCACCGTCAGCGCGGGACCCGTCAGGCCGAGCAGGTAGGCGATGCGGCCGGAGGCGACGCTGGTGGACTTGCCGGTGAGCAGGTAGCCGTCCAGTGCTTCCGGGGCTTCGTACAGACGAGGTCCGTACTCCTGGTCCATGGTGCCGACGAAGACGCCGGCGCGGCTTTCCCGGAGCGTGAGCGGGTCGATGCCCGCGCGTTCCAGTGCCTCCCAGGAGAGTTCGAGCAGGAGCCGCTGCTGCGGGTCCATCGCCAGCGCCTCGCGCGGCGAGATCCCGAAGAAGCGCGCGTCGAAGTCCGTGACACCGTCGAGGAATCCGCCGCCCACGGCCGAAGTCGCCCCACCGTACAGGCCGTCCAGGTCCCAGCCGCGGTCGTCGGGGAACCGTGAGACGGCGTCGCCCGCGTCGGCGACGAGCTGCCACAGGTCCTCGGGGGACCGTACGTCTCCGGGGAAGCGGCAGCTCATGCCCACGATCGCGATCGGTTCGTCGTCCTCGACGGGTCCGGTCGCCGTGACGCCGGCCGCGGGGGCGGTGCCGGGGGCGGCCGCGCCGAGGTGGGCCGCCAGCCTGGCCGGTGTCGGATGGTCGAAGAGGACGGCTGTGGAGATGCGCGTGTCCAGGGCCTTGTTCACTCGGCCGCAGAGATCGCCGAGCATGATCGAATCGAAACCGAGGTCCTTGAACGTCCGCCGTACGTCGACTCCTTCGGACGTGGCGTGTCCCAGTACGGCGGCGGTCTGGGCGCGTACCACATGGGCGGCGTCCGGGTTGGCGGTGGTCCGCCCGGATGCGGCGGCGGGCGACGGCTCGGGCGTCTCGGCGGGCGGTTCGGCGTCCTTGCCGGCCGGTTCGGGCGCCGGGGCGGCGGACGCGTCCAGCCAGTGGCGGTGGCGCTGGAAGGCGTAGGTGGGCAGCGTGGTCCTGCGGGCACCGGTGCCGGCGAAGACCCGGGACCAGTCGGGGTCGATGCCGTGTGCCCACAGTTCCGCCAGCGAGGTCAGCAGCCGCTCGCTGCCGCCCTGGTCCCGGCGCAGCGTTCCGGTCCCGAGCACGTCGGCGTCGGCGTCGTGGCCGATCTCCGTGATCGCGGTGGTCAGCACCGGGTGGGGGCTGACTTCGAGGAACGCGGTGTTCCCGGCGCCGAGCAGGGTGTGGACGGTGTCCCGGAACCGCACCGGCTCGCGCAGGTTGCGGTACCAGTACTCCGCGTCCAGCTCCGTGCCGTCGACCGGCTCGCCGGTGACGGTCGAGTACATCGGCACGTCACCCGACCGGGGCTCGACGGTGGCCAGCCGCAGCAGTGATGCGCGGATCTGCTCGACGTGCGGGGTGTGCGAGGCGTAGTCCACGGCGATGGTCCGCGCGCTGAGGCCGTTCTCCTCGCACTCCGCGACGATCCGGGTCAGCGCGTCGGTGTCACCGGCGACGACCGTGGCACCCGGACCGTTCACCACAGCCACCCACACACCCGCGCGACCCGCGATCAGCTCCTCCACCCGAGCCACCGGCGCCGCAACCGACAC
>NZ_JBFAWH010000092.1:0-5292 GCF_040680235.1 Streptomyces sp. NPDC052101 | reverse complement strand
CGGCTCCGACGCCTCCACCGACGCCATCGCCCCACCCGCCTCACATGCCTGCATCAACCGGCCCCGCGCCGCCACCAACCGCGCCGCATCCGCCAAGTCCAGCACCCCGGCCACATGCGCAGCCGCCAACTCACCCACCGAATGCCCCGCCACCGCCACCGGCGCGATCCCCCACGCCCGCCACAACCGGAACAACGCCACCTCGACCGCGAACAACGCCGGCTGCGTGAACTCCGTCTCATGCACCAACACCGCATCCGCAGTGTCCTGAGCAGCGAAGACGACGTCGGTCAGCGGTCGGGACAGGTGCGGGTCCAGGGCTGCACAGACTTGGTCGAAGGCCTGCCGGAACACGGGGAAGGCCGCATACAGCCCCCGGCCCATCCCGATGCGCTGACTGCCCTGACCGGTGAACAGCACCGCCAGATCACCACCGGCCGAAGCACCCTCCACCACATCCGGATGCGCCCGGCCCTCAGCCAGAGCCTCCAACGCCTCGACCGCCTCCGCCGCCGAAACCGCCGCCACACCCGCCCGGAACTCGAAATGCGTCCGGTGCCGGGCGGCCGTGACCGCCACATCCGCCAGAGGCCGGTCGGTGTGCTCCGACAGCCACGCGGCCCAGCGTGCGGCCTGTGCCCGCAGCGCGGCCTCGTCCCGGCCCGACACCACCACCGGCAGCGGGCGGCCGTCCTCGGCCACCGGCTCCGGGGAAGTCGCGGCCGGCGGCTCCTCCAGCACCACGTGCGCGTTCGTGCCGCTCAGGCCGAACGACGACACGCCCGCGCGGCGGACGTGCCCGGTGTCCTGGTTCCAGGGCCGGGCCTCGTCCAGCAGGGCGATCCCGCTGCCCTCCCACTGGATGTGCGGGCTCGGCTCGTCGGCGTACAGGGTCTTGGGCAGGGTCGCGTTCTGGAGCGCGAGGACCATCTTCATCACGCCGGCGACACCGGCGGCGGCCTGCGCGTGCCCGATGTTCGACTTCGACGAGCCCAGCCACAGCGGCCGGTCCCCGGGCCGGCCCGGTCCGAACACCTCGGCCAGCGCGCCCGCCTCGATCGGATCGCCGAGCGGGGTGCCGGTGCCGTGCGCCTCGATGGCGTCGATGTCCGCCGGGGAGAGCCGGGAGGCCGCGAGGGCTTCCTCGATCACCCTTTGCTGGGAGGGGCCGTTGGGAGCGGTGAGTCCCTGGCTGCGGCCGTCCTGGTTCACCGCTGAACCCCGGACGACGGCCAGGATCCGGTCACCGTCCCGCTCGGCCGCCGACAGTCGCTTCAGTACGAGGATCCCGCAGCCGTCGGACCATCCGGCGCCGTCGGCCAGCGCCGAGAAGGACTTGCAGCGGCCGTCCGGGGCCATGCCCTTCAGCCGGGAGAACTCCACCAGCAGCCGCGGGGTGCTCATGATCGTGACGCCGCCGACGAGGGCGAGTTCGCACTCGTCCTGGCGCAGCGCCGTGCTCGCCAGATGCAGCGCGACCAGGGAGGAGGAGCAGGCGGTGTCGATCGTGACGGCGGGGCCCTGGAGCCCCAGCGCATAGGCCACACGGCCGGAGACGACACTGCTGGCGTTGCCCGTGCTGACGTAGCCGTCGAAGGCGTCCAGCTCGCGGCCCTGCTCGCCGTAGTCGGAACTCATGGTGCCGAGGTAGACGCCCGTCCTGCTCTCGCTCAGCGAGCCGGGCCGGATGCCGGCCCGCTCCAGCGCCTCCCAGGCGGTCTCGAGTACGAGCCGCTGCTGCGGGTCCATGGACAGCGCTTCACGCTGCGAGATGCCGAAGAAGGCTGCGTCGAAGCCCTCGACGTCGTGGATGAAGCCGCCCTCGCGGGCGTAGCTCTTGCCGGGCGCCTCCGGGTCGGGGTCGTAGACGTCCAGGTCGGCCCAGCGCGGGGGGAGCCCGCCGACGGCGTCGCCGCCGGAGGCGAGGAGCTGCCAGTAGCCCTCCGGGGTGTCGATGCCGCCGGGCAGCCGGCACGCCATCGACACGATCGCGATGGGCTCGTCACCGTGCCTGCCGGCGGACCTGCGCCTCGCCGCCCGCGCCGGTTTCCCGGCCCCCGACAGATCCAGCTTCTCCAGCAGCAGCCCGGCGATCGCCATAGGCGTCGGGTAGTCGAAAGCGAGCGTCGAGGGCAGACTCAGCCCGCACTCCGCCGACAACCGCCGACGCAACTCGACCGCCATCAGCGAATCGATACCCAACTCCTTCAGCACCTGCTGAGCGCCGATACCGTCCGCGTTCCCCACACCGAGGACCACAGCCGCCTCCCGCCGCACCAACCCGGCCAACTCGGCCAGCCGCTCGGCCTCCGGCAACACAGCCAGCCGCTCCCGCAACCCCGACGGCGCCACCACCCCCTCCCCCGCACGCCTGCGCGAGGGACGGACGAGACCGCGCAACAGGCTCGGGACCTCATCGGCGCGGTGCAGGGCGGCGAGGTCGAGCTTGACGGGCACCAGGTGCGGCGCCGCGGACGGGGCGAGCGCGGCGTCGAGCGCGGCCAGGGCCTGCTTCTCGGTGAGCGCCGCGACACCGCCACGGCGCAGGCGGGCCAGTTCGGCCTGCCCGAGGCTCGCGGTCAGGCCGGTGCCGCCGGACGGCTGCCAAAGGCCCCAGGACAGACTGGTGGCGGGCAGGCCCTCGGCCCGGCGGCGCACCGCCAGGGCGTCGAGGAAGGTGTTCGCGGCGGCGTAGTTGGCCTGCCCGGCACCGCCGAGCACCCCCGCCGCCGACGAGAACAACACGAACACGGCCAGATCCGGGGCGAGTTCACGCGACAGCTCGTCCAGGTGCGCGGCACCGGCGGCCTTGGGGGCCCATACGGCGGCCAGGCCGGCGGCGGTCTGCGACGAGAGCACGCCGTCCTCAAGGACGGCCGCCAGGTGGAAGACGCCGGTCCAGGGCCGTTCGGCCTCGGTCAGCAGCTCACGCAGCCGGCCGTGGTCGGCGGTGTCGCACGCGGCGAGGCGCACGGAGGCGGCACCGGCAGCGGTGAGATCGGCGATCAGGTCCTGCGCACCGGGGGTGTCCGGGCCGCGCCGGGAGGTCAGCACCAGGTGCCGTACGCCGTGCGCGCGGACCAGGTGTCCGGCCAGGGCCCAGCCCAGCTCACCCGTGCCGCCCGTGATCAGGACGGTGCCCTCCGGGTCCAGCCGCCGTTCGGGGGCGGACGCGGTCTCGGAGGTGGTCGCGAGGTCGGTCGCGGGGGTGGCGGACAGGAGGCGGGCAGCGCGTATCTCGCCGTCGCGGACGGCGAGTTCGGGCTCTCCGGTCACGGCGATGGCACGCTCGACGATGTCACGGTCCAGGACGTCGACGTCCACCAACCGGAGCGACCGCTCCGGCAGTTCGGCGCGCACCGCACGCAGCAACCCCCACACAGGCGCGTGAACCAGATCGCGCACACCGCCACCGGCATCCACCGCACCCCGGGTCACCCACACCAGCTCGGCCGACTCCAGACGCTCATCGGCCAGCAACCGCTGCACCGTCTCCAACGCCGCGCCCGCCACCTCCAAAGCATCAGCACCGGCATCCCCGGTGGCGTCCACCACGACCCGCTCAGGCGCCTCAGCCCCCGCAGTCAGCCGCGCGGCCAGCTCATCCAGACCGGCAACCGGCTCGGCACCCAGCGCACGAGCCAGCGCCCCGTCACCACCCAGCACCCACGCCTCAAGCTCCGACCCCTCCTCCAGAACCCGAGGCACCCGGAACTCGACCCGGTACAGGTGCTCGCCGGACCGACCCGCACGCATCTGCTCGGCGCTCGCCTGCCGGATCCGCAGTCCCCGCGCGCGCAGCACCGGCTGCCCGGCAGTGTCCGTCACCGACAGGGAGAGGCGCTCATCCGTGCCCGGATCCAGCTCGATGCGCACCCGCAGTTCCGTGCCGCCGGAGGCGTGCAGCTCGACGCCGTTCCATTCGAACGGCAGGAACACCGGACGCTCGTCGCCCTCCTCCTGCCGTACGGCGACCAGGGCGTGCAGGGCGGCGTCCAGCAGGGCCGGGTGCACGCCGAACCCGTCGGCCTTCAGGCCATCGGGCAGGCGTACGACACCGTAAGCGGTACCGCCCTTGCGCCACAGCTCGCTCAGCCCCTGGAACGCCGGGCCGTACACCAGCCCGCGCTCCGCGAACCCCTCGTAGAAACCGTCCAGTTCAACGGGCTCCGCGCCCGGCACCGGCCACTGCGCCAGCTCAGCGAAGTCCTCGGAAACCTTGGAAGCCTGGGAAGCCTCGATACCGGTCTCATCGGCGAGTTCACCCGCCGCGTGCTGCCGCCACGCAACGTCGTCCGACGCGTCCTCGGCGCGGCTGTAGACGACGACCGGCCGGCGGCCCTCGGCATTCGCGGCACCGACCACGACCTGGAGCCGTACAGCGCTGTCCTCGTCGAGCACGAGCGGCTCAAGGAGGGTGAGTTCCTCGACGTGGTCGGCGCCGACGTGGTGTGCGGCGGTGAGGGCGAGTTCGAGCAGACCGGTGCCGGGGACCAGCACCGTGCCGAACGCGGTGTGCTCCGCCAGCCACGGCTGATCCGCCAACGACAGCCGCCCGGTCAGCAGGTGGCCTTCTCCGTCCGCCAGACCGAGGGCCGCCCCCAGCCAAGGGTGGTCGGACACGTCCAGGCCAACGGTACGGACATCACCGGACGACTTCGGGGTGTCCATCCAGTAGTAGTCACGCTGGAAGGCGTAGGTGGGCAGGGGGAGCAGGGAACCGGTCCCGAGAACCTTGTCCCAGTCGAGCTGGTGACCCTGGACGTGCAACAGGCCGAGATTGCGGAGGAGTTGAGCCGAGCCGCCCTGCTCACGGGCGAGGGAGCCGATCACAATGCCACCGCGCTCGCTGCTGCCGTCCGTCAACGGCATCGACAGCACCGGATGCGCGGAGATCTCCACGAACACCGTGTGACCATCATCCAGGAGCCTGTTCAGGGCACGGTCGAAGCGGACCGGCTCCCGCAGGTTGCGGCACCAGTAGCCGCCGTCCAGCTCCGGACCGGTGGCGACTTCGCCGGTGACGGTGGAGTACAGGGGGATGTCCGCCTGCTGGGGTACGAGATCGGTGAAGTGCTCGGCCAGGCCCGGCAGGAGGGGGTCCATCTGCGCGTTGTGCGAGGCGTAATCGACGTTGATCTTCCGGGCGTACACGTCCCGCCCCTGAAGCTCATCCACGATCCGCGCGATCGCATCAGCCTCACCGGAGATGATCGTGGATCCGGCCGTGTTCACGGCCGCCACCGACAGGGCCTTGCCATACGGGGCGAGGAACTCCTCCACCTCCGCCAC
>NZ_JBFAWH010000091.1:0-5312 GCF_040680235.1 Streptomyces sp. NPDC052101 | reverse complement strand
CTGACCGGCGAGGCCACCATCTCCTGGCGCGACCCGACATCACCGGATCAAATCCGCATCCCGGGATGAAACATCGGGAGAAAACGACCTCTTACGCCAGCGGGCCCACTGCGCGTGGTACTCCTCGCCGACCAAACCCGCGAGTGTGGCGCGCTCTCGTTCGGCGGATCGTTCCAGCTTGATCAACTCATCGGGGACCTCTGCCACGGCCGGACCCTAGACGTCGGCCACGGCAGCCCGGCTCTCGGGGATACCGCCCGATCGGGTACAGCCGCCCTCGGCCTGGAGGCTGGTGTTCTCGCCCGGGCTGCGGCCCATGTCGGTGAAGCCTGTGAGGTGCAAGAGGAGGGTTCACCGGCGTGGCTGCCGTTCCGGCGCGCCGTCACCGCGGAGGACGATGCGGTCCTGGGGCGAGCACGGTCAAGACCGCATCGACCCGCCGATGATGAACGCGCCGCCGTGTCCCTCGCGTGTCCTGATCGTTTTGGCTTTACGCCGAAAACGATGACCGACAGCTCCTGAACTGGGGGAAGACATGGCCCAGCGCCAGTCCGGCACTGTGAAGTGGTTCAACGAGGAGAAGGGATTCGGCTTTATCACGCCGGAATCCGGCCCCGACCTGTTCGTCCACTTCCGGGCGATCCAGGGGGGCGGCTTCAAGTCCCTGAAGGAGGGCCAGAAGGTCTCCTTCGTAGCCGTGCAGGGCCAGAAGGGCATGCAGGCAGACGAAGTCGTCGTGGAGGAGTAGGAGTGCCTGACCGCAGCCGTCCGGACCTTGGTCTGTGAGGGCTGGACGGCCGCGGTCAGGCTGCGGCGCCGGAGCCCAGCAGCGTGCTCAGGCATGAACGGTGGAGGTGCTCATGGGGGAAGCAGGGGCTGACCGGCCCCCTCCGCCCGACATGCGGCCCGTGCTGTACCTCCCTATCGAGCCCGCCGTACATCCGCAGATCGACCAGATTCGTTGGCCGCCCGGGCCGTGGCGATGCTCGCCTACCCGCTCTACCCGCTGAGCATCGTGCTCGGCTGGCCGGTCTGGCTGCTGGCCATCGCCCAGGCCGAGGTCGGGGCCGGGATCGGCGTCTGGGGTTTCATGTGGGCCACCAGCGTGCAGACCCAGGTGCCGGGCGAGGTGCTCAACCGCGTCCACGCCTACGGGGTCGCCGGTTCGGTCGGCATGTACCCGATCGGCAGCGCCCTGGCCGGCCTGGCTGTCGGGGCGTTCGGCACGGACCGGATGCTCCTGGTCGGCGTCGTGGTCGGCTTCCTCACCGCCGCCGCCCTGCTGGCCGCCCGCCCGCTCCGCACCCTGGGCCGGGTGCCGACCCGCTCCTGAGCAGCCACAAGAAGGAGAGGGAGCCGACGTGGGACCGTCGGCTCCCGCGTCGTCCATCCGGCCACCCAGCGACCGTCGTCGAGGTGTCCTTGGTGCCGTCACCCGTCGTGCTGTGGTGTCGGGCGGTGCAAGTCGCCATCCGGCGGACGGGTTGTATGTACCCGGCCGCCGACCGACATCTGGTGGGGGCGGGTGGTTCGTCCGTATCCGGCCGAACCTGGCCAGGCAGCGGCCGCTCCAGCCACACCCTGTTCCGGCAGGCCCTGCTCGGATCCGACGATCTCGTTGCGTTGCGCCCACACGGCATCGTCGCCGACGACACTGGTCTGGTCTGGGTCCCCGTCGGCCCCGAACCTCCCCGAGAACTCCTGGTTCTGACCGCCGCGACGGGGACCTTGTGGAGCATGCTCTTGAGTCGACGAGCGCGTCGCCGGGCGGTGAGATCTGCCCGGTGGGGCTCTATTCCGCGGCGACCAGCCAGCCGAGCACCTGGTCCAGTGGCGTCGCCTTGAGCCCGAAGACCCGCTCGACGAGGCTGGAGTCTGTCAGAAAGGGTTGGTGCGACATGTGCGCGGTCTCGGCGAACTCGGCCCAGATCGGCGATGTCAACGACAGCAGTGCGATGTCCCTGTCGGTCATTGTTTCGAGCTGCGGCGTCGGGGAGCCCGCCAGATCAGCAAGGATGGTGGCCAGCTCGAGTACGGTGGCGTTGGTCGCCGGGGCGTGCCAAGCGCTGCCGAAGGAGCGTTCGTCGCGGGCGAGGGTCACCAGGGCGCGAGCCGCGTCGTCGATCGAGGTGTAGCCGGTCGGCGTGTCGAGCGCGGCCGGGGTCAGGGCCAGCTGCCCGGCGAGCACGTTGGCCTGGACGGTCAGTGTGAAGGACGACATGGCACCCACGCCGAGGAACTGTCCGGAGCGCACCTCGGTGGCTCGGACCCGCCCGCTGGCGTGGGCTTGCGCAGCCTCCTGCCACATCTGCGCCCTGACTCGGCCTTTCGGTCCGGTGGCAAGGAGCGGGAGGTCTTCGGTGACCGGGCCGTCGACGGGCCCGTAGCCATAGAGGTTCCCCAGCATTACGTAGTCCGCTCCGCTGCGCTCGGCCGCGGTCAGGATCGCCCGGAACAGCGGCGGGATGGCCTGCGGCCAGGTGTCATAGGCGGGCATCGCGCAATTGAAGACTGTTGCGGCGTCGCGGCACAGCTCGGCCAAAGCCTCGGCGTCGGTCGCGTCGAGAGCGATCGATTCGATCAGCTCGTGCTCGGGCCCGGAGCCGCGGCGGCTGACGAGGCGCACCCGTTCTCCGTCCTCGGCGAGCAGGCGGGCTGTGGCAAGCGCGGTGGCGCCAGCGCCGACGATGACATGGAAAGGTATGGCAGGCATGGCTGTTCTCCGGAATCCGGTATCGGGATCACCCCGCGGGAACACACGGTGGTGTGGAGGCGCTGATCCCACTGTGCGGGGCACTTCCCCGCCCGAGGCAGTACCACTACAGCCAAGCCCCCGGAGGATCCGGCCATGTCTGCGCCCCCGCATGAAGTCGTGTTCGTCGCCGTGCCACCGATCATGGCGCACGACCTGTCAGTGGCTCAGGCGGTGCTCTCCCAAGCCGGTCCGGCCGGGCTGCCGGCCTATCGGGTACGCGTAGCGACGGCCGAACCCGGTGTCGTCGAGACGGTCATGGGGCCCGAATTGGTGATCCGCGACGATCTCGGCGTGGTGACGCAGGCGGACACGGTGTTCGTCATCGGCGGTGGCGGGCGACCGGACGTCGACGAGCGCGTCACTAAGGCGTTGCGCGAGGCGGCCGGTGCGGGAAAGCGTGTCGTCGGCTTGTGCACCGGAGCGTTCGTACTCGCACAGGCAGGTCTGCTCGACGGCCGTCGTGCCACCACGCACTGGCACCTGCTCGACGAACTCGCCCGAACGTTTCCGCAGGTCTTGGTCGAGCGTGAGGCTCTGTACGTCGAGGACGGGCCCGTGCTGACCTCAGCCGGTGCCGCGGCCGTCATCGAACTCTGCCTCCATCTGGTTCGCTCCGACCATGGGGCCGCGGCCGCCGCGGCGGCGGGCAGTCTGGTCGTGGCCGGCCCGGTCCGACCTCCCGACCAGTCCCAGCAGACCGCGCCGCTCTCGCCGGCGCGCAGGGACCAGTCCTTGGCCGCCACCCGCGCCTGGGCCCAGTCCCATCTGGGCACCCCGATCGCCCTCGCGGACCTGGCCGCGCACGCCAGCGTCAGCCAGCGCACGCTGACCCGCCGGTTTCGCGCGGAGACTGGGCTCAGCCCGCTGCGGTGGCTGCTGCATCAGCGGATCGACACAGCTCGCCAACTACTCGAGACCACGGAGCTGACCATGGACCGGATCGCCGAACGCAGCGGGTTGGGCTCATCCGACTCGCTCCGCCAGCACTTCGTCGCCAGCCTCGGAGTCACACCGAGCGCCTACCGGGCGAGATGGCGCTCGGTGTGACTCCGAGGTTGGTGACGCGGCTGGCTGGGGTTTGGCTGCTGATGCCGGTGTGGGGTCGGTGGTAGTTGTACCAGTCCAGCCAGTCGGGAAACGCTGCCTGGATCCACGCTGTACCCCCGCGATGCAGGCGGGTCAGCTGTGCCCGCCAGACCTCCGTCTGACGCGAGTACGCTCTCCGGCAGACGGCACAAGATGCAGGAGGAGGGCCCAAACCACCGCTTGGGATGGCTCGGTGGACATGCAGTTGTCCAACGCGGAGGTCCGACACCATCGGCCGTTTGCCCTCGCGGTGTTCGGAGCCGCGGTTGAGCTGGGCGCAGCAGATGATGCCGCGCCGGTCTCTTCGGCGATGATCTTCAGTTCGCGGCTGATCTCGGAGACCCGCTCATACGGCGTCTGCCGGCCATTGCTCTGGTCAGTCTCCATCAGCTGGAGATAGTCGATGATCACGAGTGGGGTACGGCCGGTCTCCCGGGCGAGGGCCTTGATCCGGTGGCGGACACGGCTGGGCGAGACGCGTGCGGCGTGGTCCATCCACAGCGGCAATTGGGTGAGGTCGGGCAGGACCCGCTGCATGCGGGTCCAGTCGTTGTCCTCGATGGCCGGGCCGCCGTCCATCGGGTGGTGCAGTCCCAGCGTGGCCCAGGAGGCAAGCACGCGATTAAGGACTTCCGCCTCGCCCATCTCCATGGAGTGCACGAGCGTCGGTCGGCCACTGTCGGCGTTGGCGAGTGCGGCGCCGAGGGTGAACGCGGACTTGCCCATGGCGGGGCGGCCGGCCACCACGATCACGTTGCCTGGCCGCATCTTCACGACCGTCGTGGCCAGGGCGGGACTGTGTTCGCACAGCTTGCCGAGGCACTTGCGTTCGGTCTCAGTGGGGAGTTCTAGCCGGCGCGTGATCCAGTCCGTGACCCGGCGGACGGTCAGGTGGGGCAGCGGAGCGTCCGTGGGGATTGTCCCCGTGCGGTAGGGCCGCAGGTGGCGGGGGACGGTGTTGATGTCGCCGCGACAGCCCAGGTGTTGGATCTCCCGGGTGAGTGCGGGAGCGTTGGTGCAGCCCTCCATCCACCGGTGATGCAGAGAGAGCCGGTAGTCGTCGATCACGCTCGGGCGGTGGGTTGCGGCGACGAGAAGCTGCTCGACATCGGCGGCCCGGGCGAAGCGCAGGACGGTGCCGCGGCTGAGGCGGAGCTCGCGGGCGATGGCTCGCAGGCTGTCGCCGCGTTCGATGCGTTCGTGGATCCACTGGTGGCGTTCGCGGGTGCGGGCGACCAGCGGCCGCTGCCGTCCGTGCACGTCCAGTTCGCCCAGGAGGGTGGGGTGTTGGACGCCAGCTGGCGGACGGGTGTCGTCCTGGTTGGCCCGCACGGTGAGGGGTTCGTGCAGGTCGGCGCGGTGTCGTCCGACGACGTGCTCGACGGCCTCGGCGAGGTTGTGCAGCAGGTGCCAGGCATCGGCAACTTGCCGGGCCTGTGGTGCACCGGCGTGGGCGCCGTCGCGGAAGGAG
>NZ_JBFAWH010000090.1:0-5539 GCF_040680235.1 Streptomyces sp. NPDC052101 | reverse complement strand
GAGACCTGGCCGACCGCCGACGCCAGATACTGAAACTCACCGAACACGGCCGGGAACTGCTCGCAGCCTGCGGAGAGCTGGCGCGGTCCATCGACGCCGAATTCGCCGCGGACCTGACCGCGACGGAGAGAGTCGTGCTGGCCGGCCTCCTCGACCGGCTGGCAGCCCACCAGGGTCTGCCCACGGAGGCCACCGACCGCTGATGATCTTCATGTGATGTCGAGCAGCTGTGCCCGTCCCAACAGTTGAGCGCGCGCCGCCAGCCCGCAACATCACGCGGCCAAGCTCCGTAACTAGCCGCACCGGCCCGGCACACCCGTCAGGGCAGACGGAATCTGCTCAGGGCGGTGGTCCAGTCGGAGGCGATCCGCCAGAAGGCCCGGACGGCAGGCCCACTCAGCCAGACGAACTCGGTACGAGGTGACCGGAGTGCCAGCACCTCGGTGGAAACCGGGTGCCGAGCGACAGAACTCAGTGGGCGGGAACCGGCTCGGACGACGGCTGCCACTCCCGCCTGATCAGCCCGTAGACCCACGAGTCAGAGACCTCGCCGTCGACGACGCAGTCTTCCCGCAACGTCCCTTCACGCGCGAAACCGAGCTTCTCCAACACGCGGGCAGAAGCCACGTTGCGCGTATCGGTCTCAGCTTGAACGCGATTTAGGTCCAGCGTGTCGAATGCCCACCGCAGCAGAGCCCGCGCGGCCTCGGTCGCGTAGCCGTGGCCCCACGCTGCATCGTCGAAGCAGTAGCCGAGCGACGCGCTGCGGTAGTCCGGATTCCACCGGCTCAGGCTGCACCAGCCGATGAACGCCCCGTCGGAGACGCGATCTACGGCCAGCCGCGCCCCGGTGCCCTCCTGTGCCATCTGCCGGCAAGCCGTGATGAACTTCTCGGCGCGCACGCGTTCGCTCCACGGAGGCGCGTCCCAGTAGCGCAGCACGTAGGCGCTGCTGTGCAGTGCGAAGAGGTCGTTCGCATCCGCGTCTTCGAAGGCACGCAGTCGAAGGCGAGCGGTGTGCAACGAGGGGGTGGGCAGCGACGTCCCCATGTTCCCTCCCCTGATCGGTGGCCGATCAATCAGACATCCGATGCGGGGAACTCGCAACGGGTTTCTCGGCGGGCCGGCAGAACGACGTGTCCGCTCATCGGCGCGACCGAGCGCCCCCAGAGGACGGCACCTGAGGTGATGCCCGGTTCGGCATTCCGGGTCCCGGTTGGAGATGTGCTGGTCCGGTGACGTGAGCGCGGCCAGAGCTGCCGTGGCACCGTACTCGACCGCTACCTTGCGATGGTCCCACAATGCCTGTCGGGCGCGGATGATCTCGGCGTCCGGCACGAGTACGGAGTGCACTCGATCCTGCCGGGCGGCGTGCAGGGCCATCTGGGAGGTGCGGTGTGCGCCGAGGGAGTCAGCGGCGATCGAATCCACGGTGACATCGATAACGGCGCCGGACTGGAGGGCGGCGTTGAGCGCGCGGCAGTTCTCCGGCTCGACCGCCACGATAGGGACGCCGTGGTGCTGGGCGGCGGTGGCCACCCCGGTGAACAGGCCGCCGCCG
This sequence comes from Streptomyces sp. NPDC052101, assembly GCF_040680235.1. Classification (NCBI taxonomy): domain Bacteria; kingdom Bacillati; phylum Actinomycetota; class Actinomycetes; order Kitasatosporales; family Streptomycetaceae; genus Streptomyces; species Streptomyces sp. NPDC052101. The sequence continues at coordinate 3,978 of NZ_JBFAWH010000090.1, read as the reverse complement.
ACCGCGACCACCACGGTGTCCAAACCGGGGATGTGGTGGCGGATTTCCTCCATCAGGGTGCCGGCCCCGGCCGCGATGAGCGGGTCGTCGTAGACATGGCTCGACAGGGCGCCGGTCGTGCTCGCGAACTCCTCGCCAAAGAATCGGCCCTTCGAGCGGTCCACCGGGCGCCGCCTCGCAGCGCGACTTGTCCCGCGTTCTTTCCGATCGCAGGTTCTCGCACGGCTGTTCCCGCACCCGACTCCCGAGGCGGGGAGCCGACGAAATGTGGTGTGGGCGGTGACGGAATGGCTGGTCCGATCTTCCGGAGGCGCGGGCGTGTCTACGACCAGGGTGCGGTCGGTGTACCGTCCGGGTTCAACCCGTACGGCCAAAAACGCCTCAATCGACGGTGGTCGATGCGGTCCAATAGGTGGTCGTCGCTGTTGCCGGTGTCGACGGCCTGCCGCAGCAGGGCCTCAGCCTCGCCCCGATCCCCGGCCTGTTCCCGTAGGCCGGCTAGCCGGAGTAGGGCCTCGGTGCTGCCGGTGTCGACGGCCTGCCGCAGCAGGGCCTCAACTCCACCCCGATCCCCGGCCCGTTCGCGCCGTCTGACCAGCGCGAACAGGGCGTCGCTGTTGCCAGCGTCGACGGCCTGCCTCAGCAGAGCCTCAGCCTCGCCCCGATCCCCCGCTTGCTCCCGTAGGCCGGCTAGCTCCAGCAGGGCGTCGCTGGCGCCAGCGTCGGCAGCCTGCCGCAGCAGAGCTTCAGCCCCGTCCCGGTCCCCCGCTTCCTTCCGTAGGCCGGCCAGGCCGAGCAGGGCCTCGGTGTTGCCGGCGTCGACGGCCTGCCGCAGCAGGGCTTCATCCCTGTCCCGGTTCGCCGCTCGCTCCCGCCGGGCCAGCTCACGCATGGCGGCGGTGTAACTGCCACCGGCGGTGACGTGTCCGGGATGGCGGGCCTGTGGCGGGCGGTGATGCTGACGGGAAGCTTCGGCGGCGCGGTGCCCGAGGTGGTGGGCCCATTGCAAGCGGTACTTCGCACGGGCGACTGCGCTGAGGCTCTGGAGATCTCCGAGGTTGTTCAGGTGGGTGTAGGCAGCGTGCCAGAAGGAGGCGGGTGGGCACAGGTGGCGTCTGGTGGTGCGGCCGTCCTGTTCGAGGTAGTCAGCGAGTCTGAATGTCGGCCCCGAGGGGGCGGGGGTGGATTCGGGCACTGGCGGAAGGGTTGCGGGCGGCTGGCGCGTGGCGCGCCGGCGGGTACGGCTGAGGGGTGCCTGTTTGCCGTGGACGGGGCTGGCAAGTTCGGCGTAGGCGGCTTCCGCCCAGTCCTCAGTGAGGTGTTGGTAGTCGAAGTCGGTGAAGTAGTCGGTTGCGGCGTCGGCCAGGAAGGATTGGCCGAGCTCCGGGCCGACGCCCAGGCGGCGGGCGTCCATCGCCACTTCCAGGATCGCTCGCGCGGCCGGTGTGCCCTCTTCGTAGCGCCGCAGGAGTTCGGGGGCTCCGGCCAGGTCCTGCGCGACACGGCCGTGGCCCGCCGCGCGGGTCAGCGCACCCGCCAGCAAGACATCGCCGGCCTCCGCCAGCGACCGTGCTGTCTCCAGCGCGGCATCGTCGAAGGTGTCAGGGACCGTGAGGTGCCGGCCGCTGAGCAGTTCACGGGTCCGGCTGTGCGGGTCCGGCCCGCTGACAGATGGAAGGGCGGTGTAACGACTGGCGTATCCGGGCCACAGCGTGGCAAGGACCAGGACAGGGGCGCACTCGGGCGCGCTGAGCAGGTGGTGCACGGCAGCGGCGATGCGCTCGCCATGGGACGGGTCACCCAAGTAGTGCTGAGCCTCGTTCAACCACACGACCGTCCGTGGCCCCACTCGGTACATGTCCTCGAAAGCGGCCTCGAACCAGGGTCGGGGGGGATGCCACAGCAGCCACCCCAGCTCAGCCAGTGGCTGGACGGCCTCCCAGCAGGCCCGAGTCTTTCCCGTCGACGAGGACCCGACCAGCACTACCATCCGGCTACGCCCCGCAGCAGCCTCCCGCACCGCCTCGGCCAGGACCCGGTCATGGTCCCGCTCCACGTACCCGGACAGCGCCCGTCGCATTTGGCTGCCAGTTCCGTCACCGCGGGTCGCATCGCTGGCGGGGTGGATTTCCAGATCGTGTGGATCCAACTCAGACAGCGGACGCCCCGGCCCCACCGCAGGACCATCGGCCCGGTCGGCCCGGCGCTGCAGCTCCTGCAGTTCCTCCAACGGCAGCTTCAACGCCCGGGCCAGCGCAGTCACCGTTTCCAGCGACGGCACCGGGCCATCGGCTCGCAAAGCGTCGTAGATCGTGGTGCGCGAAATCTCCGCCCTCGCTGCCAGCTGCGTCTTCTTCAGCCGGGCCGCTGCCACACCGTCCTCCAGGCGTCGTCGCAGCTCCGACAACGCCTGGCTGGACCCCGCCTGCCCCTCGTGCACCCGCCGCTCCCCCCACGCTTCGGTGTCCGCCGGTGTTCATCTTCGTCGCGGCGGACCCTGACGTACGCCGAATCCAGGACAACGGTCATGTCAACTACACGCCCGCGTATGGGAGTCCGCTGTGACCGTCACCCTCATTCTTCTTGTCATCGCGCTCGTGGTAGCTGTGGCTCTGCTGGCCGCGGCGGCGGCCGGGACGCTCGCCCGCATCGACGGCGCCACCTACCCGGCCGCCGTGATGCGCGGCGCTGGAGTGTTTGCCGCGGTCCTCACCCTCGCCTGCGCCGTCACCGCGGCCGTGGCTGCCGTCGTCCGCTGAACGGGCTGGCACGGTGCGAGCCCCCAATACGGGGGAGGCCACCGAAAAGCGCTGGGAATAGGGGGTTCCTCAGGGTCGATATCAGGGGCAGTCCGGATCAGGGGCAGTCCGGAGGCAGTCGCTCCTGCGCTCAGCACCAGCAGGATTGCTCCCAGCGCGCTCGACAAGGAGCGGGGCGACTGCCTGCTGGGCCTCGCCATCCTCCAGGCCGGAGAGGTCGGGCTCTGGTGTGCCAGGCATGGCGCCCCCTTCACATTTCCGATCTTGACCAGAGGGGCCACTGTCCTCCCGGCCCCCTCCCCCAGCTCGGTGCCGTCTGGGCCTTCCCGGGCCGGCTCTGTCCTGCGAGGTGCCGCTGGAGGTCGATGTGGCGGAACTGGTACACGGCCCCGGCCTGTCGCAGGACGCCTCGCCGCTGGTGGGTCGGCCAGGAAACTCATGAAACGCCAGGGCACTCGCCCCGTCGCCGCCAGTTCGATACGCGCCACCAGGAACTCCATCCACACTGACCGGATGAGTCCGAGCACGAGGCCGATTGGGAACGTGTACGTGAACGTGACCGGAACGTCGGCCCCCAACTGCTCGAACCCGCTTCCCCCGAGGAGGATGAGGAGCACTTCCGTGAGCAGCAACATGAGCGCGCCCGTGAACCCGCCCAGGAGTGTAAGGGTCCAGAAGGTGCGTCGGTCCCGAGCCAGCACCGTGCCTGGCCCAACTGCCTTGTCCAGGTCGGGGTGAGCCGCCCGAAGCCCACCCAAGAGGGCCATGAGGAACGCGCCGACGAGCAGTCCGATGAGCCCGCCCATGAGCGGGAGCTCCTGTCCGACACCGATACCGAGCCCGAACACGAACCCGAAGGTGAAGGTGAAGCCGAGGGCGAGCCCGCATGCGCGCCACCCGGATCTTCCTCTCCAGCTCCAGCGGATCCCTGAACTTGGGCTTCTCTCTCCCATCTTTGAGGTGATCACGGCTGCCACTACTGCCGACGGAATCCCCATCCAGAGCGCGAACACGAGCCCGGTCGCAAAGCCTGCCAAGAGTCCCGTCAGGAGTCCCCCGGGGGAACCCGCCCATGAGCCCGGCCATGAGCCCAACCGCGAGCGACAGCCCAGATGGGAAGGCTTTAGTAGGACTCCGTTAGGTCTGTCTTGATCTTGGTGTTGTGTGTGTCCTGCTGGGAAGGGGTTGGTGGCAGGTGGTGCAGATGCCGGTCCAGCAC
>NZ_JBFAWH010000089.1:0-6022 GCF_040680235.1 Streptomyces sp. NPDC052101 | reverse complement strand
GATCGGCGGGAGGTAGACGACGTCGAAACCCATGTCCGCGATCGGCTTCAGCCGGCGCACGGCCGTGCGGAACGTGCCGTGCGGCTGCCCGGCGGTGCCCTCCGAACGCGGGAAGAACTCGTACCAGGAGCCGTACAGGGCGCGCTCCCGCTCCACCAGCAGCGGCATGGGATCCGAGGCGGTGACCAGCTCCCGCAACGGGTAGCGGCTCAACAACGCCTCCACCTCGGGCGCCAGCGCCGCCGCGAGCCGCCAAGCGGCCGGACGCCCCTCGTCCCGCAGGGCCGTGACCGCCTCCCGTACGACCGGCCGCTGCTCCTCCGGCACTCCGGCGGCCACACGCTCGTACAGCCGCGCGCCCTCCTGGAGGACCAGCTCGGTGTCGATCCCCGCCGGGATCTTGATGCGGGCGTGGTGCCGCCAGGTGGCGACCGGGTCGGACCAGGCCTCCACCGTGTAGGTCCAGCGGCCCGGCTCGCCCGCGGTGACGGTGGCGCCCCAGCGGTCGGTGCCCGGGGCGAGTTCACGCATCGGGGTCCACGGACCGGGTCGGCCGGCCGGATCGCGCAGCACCACATTGGCCGCGACGGCGTCGTGCCCCTCCCGGAACACGGTGGCGGACACCTCGAACGACTCACCGGTCACCGCCTTGGCCGGCCTGCGCCCGTGCAGGACCAAGGGGCGCACGTCCAGGACGGGGATCCGGCCGAGGACGGTCTGCGCGGCGGCGGGCGGTGGTGCGGCGGCCGGCGGTGCGGCGGGCGGTGGTGCGGCGGAGCCGGACGGACCGGGCACGCGGGCGGCGGGCTTCACGGCTTTCTTGCCCGCTGTCTTCTTCGCCGCTGCCTTCGTGGCCGCTGCCTTCTTGGCCGTCGTCTTCTTGGCCGTCGTCTTCTGTGCCGCTGTCTTCTTCGCAGCCGCCTTCTTCGCCGGTTTCTTCGTGGCCGGTTCCTGCTCTGCCGCTGCCGTGGGCCTGCTGCTGGTCGGTGGTGCTGACGAGTGGTGCGTGGCGGGCATGACCGCTCCTGTCCGCGTCAACGAGGGTGTGGGCGGAGGGATGTGGGGGAGGTGGGTCCTGCGGAGGTGCTGTGGGACGCCTGTGGGGTGTGTACCGGAGGAGCCTTCCCACCCTGTTCGGGTGGGCAATCCGGAACTTTGTTAACTACTCACGCGTATGTCCACCCGGAAGACCGGCCTCCTTTCATCCGGGTGCCCCGCGACCGCTTCTCCACGCCCCCCGACACCCCCGTCGGGCACCTCCCCACCGACGCCCCGGTAACCACTACCGTCGAGGATGACGACGAGACGTACGGCGCCGTACGTCTCACCACATAACGCGCCCGAGGTGGAATGTGAAGGCGATCCGTCGGTTCACCGTCCGTCCCGTTCTCCCCGAACCCCTCCGGCCGCTGGTCGACCTGGCGCGCAATCTGCGCTGGTCCTGGCATGCCGAGACGCGCGACCTGTTCCAGTCCGTGGACCCCGAGGCCTGGGCCGCCGCCGGAAGCGACCCGGTGCGGATACTGGGCCGGGTGCGGCCGGCGCGGCTGGCCGAGCTGGCCGGCGACCGGAGGTTCCTGCGCCGGCTGACCGCCGTCGCCGACGACCTCGACGACTATCTGACCGGCGACCGCTGGTATCAGACACAGGCGGACGGCATGCCCGCCGCCGTCGCCTACTTCTCCCCGGAGTTCGGCATCACGGCCGCGCTGCCCCAGTACTCCGGCGGCCTCGGCATCCTGGCGGGGGACCATCTGAAGGCGGCCAGCGATCTCGGCGTACCCCTGATCGGGGTCGGGTTGCTGTACCGGCACGGGTACTTCCGGCAGACCCTGTCCCGCGACGGCTGGCAGCAGGAGCACTACCCGGTGCTCGACCCCAACGAGCTGCCGCTCACCCAGCTGAAGGAGGCCGAAGGCGCCCTGGCGCAGGTCTCCCTCGCACTGCCCGGCGGCCGTGCGCTGCACGCCCGTATCTGGCTGGCCCAGGTCGGCCGCGTCCCCCTGCTGCTGCTCGACTCGGACGTGGAGGAGAACGACCTCGGCGAACGGGGGGTGACCGACCGGCTCTACGGCGGCGGCAGCGAGCACCGGCTGCTGCAGGAGATGCTGCTCGGCATAGGAGGTGTCCGGGCGGTACGGACGTACTGCCGCCTCACCGGGCACCCGCAACCCGAGGTGTTCCACACCAACGAGGGACACGCGGGCTTCCTCGGCCTGGAGCGGATCGCCGAACTGTGCGCGACGGGGCTGGACTTCGACTCGGCCCTGGAGTCCGTGCGCGGCGGTACGGTCTTCACCACCCACACGCCCGTCCCCGCCGGCATCGACCGCTTCGACCGGGAGCTGGTCGCCCGGCACTTCGGGGCGGACGCCGAGCTGCCCGCCATCGAGGTGGACCGCATCCTGCGCCTCGGCATGGAGACCTATCCGGGCGGCGAGCCGAACCTGTTCAACATGGCCGTGATGGGGCTCCGGCTGGCCCAGCGGGCCAACGGGGTGTCGCTGCTGCACGGGCAGGTGAGCAGGGAGATGTTCGCGGGCCTGTGGCCGGGATTCGACGCCGAGGAGGTGCCGATCACCTCCGTGACCAACGGGGTGCACGCGCCGACCTGGGTGGCGCCGGAGGTGCTCAGGCTCGGCGCCCGGCAGATCGGCGCCCAGCGCACCGAGGACGCGCTGACCGTGGGCGCCTCCGAGCGCTGGGACTCGGTCGCGGACATCCCGGACCAGGAGATCTGGGAACTGCGCCGCACCCTGCGCGAACAGCTGGTGCTGGAGGTACGCGAGCGGCTGCGCGCATCCTGGCGGCAACGCGGCGCCGGAAACGCGGAGTTGGGCTGGATCGAGGGCGTCCTGGACCCGGACGTCCTGACGATCGGCTTCGCCCGCAGAGTCCCGTCGTACAAGCGCCTGACCCTGATGCTCCGCGACCGCGACCGCCTGATGGACCTGCTGCTGCACCCGGACCGCCCGGTGCAGATCGTGGTGGCCGGCAAGGCGCACCCGGCGGACGACAGCGGCAAGCGCCTCGTCCAGGAGCTGGTCCGCTTCGCCGACGACCCGCGCGTCCGCCACCGCATCGTCTTCCTCCCCGACTACGGCATGGCGATGGCACAGAAGCTCTACCCCGGCTGTGACGTCTGGCTGAACAACCCCTTGCGCCCGCTGGAGGCCTGTGGGACGTCCGGCATGAAGGCGGCGCTCAACGGCTGCCTCAACCTCTCCGTCCTGGACGGCTGGTGGAACGAATGGTTCCAGCCGGACTTCGGCTGGGCCATCCCGACGGCGGACGGCGCGGCCACCGACGCCGACCGCCGCGACGACATCGAGGCGGCGGCGCTGTACGACCTCATGGAGCAGCGGGTGACCCCGCGCTTCTACGAGCAGGGCCGTGCCGGTCTGCCCGACCGCTGGATCCAGATGGTCCGCCAGACCCTCACCCTGCTCGGCCCCAAGGTGCTGGCCGGCCGTATGGTCCGCGAGTACGTGGAGCGCCTGTACGTCCCCGCCGCGCAGGCACACCGCACACTGACCCCGGACACGGCCATCGATCTGGCCGCCTGGAAGGCCCGGGTCCGGGCGGCTTGGCCGGGCGTCAGCGTCGACCATGTGGAGACGACGGCGGCGACGGCCACGGCGGAACTGGGCACGACGATGGGCCTGCGGGTCCGCGTCGGCCTGGGCGACCTGACCCCGGACGACGTCGAGGTCCAGGCGGTGTCCGGCCGGGTCGACGCCGAGGACCACATCACGGACGCGACGGTCGTCCCGCTGAAGCCGACCGGTGCCCCGGATCTGGAGGGCCGCCTGCTGTACGAGGGCCCCCTCGCCCTGGACCGCACCGGCCCCTACGGCTACACGGTCCGCATCCTCCCCGCACACCGGCTGCTGGCGTCGAGCGCGGAACCGGGGCTGATGGCGGTGCCGTCGGGGGAGGGGGTGGAGGGGGCGGGGGTGTTGCTGCGCTGAGCGACGTGGGGTTCACCGGGGTCCGGGCGACCCCGGCGTGCCCCTGCCTCACAGCAGGTGGTCCGCCTTGCCCGCCTTGATGTCGCGGATGAGGGTACGGAGGGCTTCGCGGGTGTCGGTGAGGTAGTGGTCCTCTTGGCCGGCTATGGCGATGTAGGCGTTGCCTTGTGGGTCGGTGCCGAGGCGGAAGCAGCTCGCTCCCTCACCGCAGAACGGGTCCTCCCAGGTGATGTCCTTCATCGGTTGCTCCTCACAGGCTGTTGGCGATGTCAAGGATGAAGTCGCGCGATGTCTGCGGTGACAGCGCAATACGCTCCATCCAGTCCAAATGGGCTCGGTACTTGGCCAACTGTGGCGCGCCACCCAGGAATTCCGGCCCATGGGAGCTGTCGACCTGGACAGTGTCGAGCTGAGGGACGGCTGCCTCCAGATAGTTGACGGTCTGCCCGGCTCCTGGGAATGTCCCGGCGGAGAACGGGATGGCCAAGAGTCGTACCGGCGGATGCTCCGACAACTCCAGCAGATGTTCGAGTTGGGCACGCGCCACAGCACGGCCGCCGAACTGCATCCGCAGGGCGGCCTCATGGACGAGGGCGACGTACTCCGGAGCGCTCTCTCCTTCCAGCACGCGCTGTCGTTCCACGCGGTAGGCGAGCCGTAGGGCAACCTCATGTTCCGGTAGCTGAGGCAACACGGCGCGGAAGAGTTCGAGAGCGTGATCGCTGGTCTGTAGCAGGCCGGGGATGTGAGCGGTGTGCGCTGTGCGCATCCGCACGGCGTACGACTCCAGTTCCGCGATATCCAGCAGCCCAGGGGAGAGGGAACCTCGGTAACGCTCCCACCAGCCCCGCCCGTCGGGTCGGGCCATGGCCACCAGGGTATCGATGTAGGCCTGATCCGAACATGCGCAGTTGCAGGCGAGAGTGTGCAGCCGCTCCGGGCTGATGGTACGGATGCCCGTCTCGATGTTGGAGACCTTCGCCCGGTCGAGCCCGAGCAGGCCGGCGGCCTGGTCCGCTGTCATCCCCGCTGCCGTGCGCATCTTGCGCAGTTCGCTGCCCAGACGCTTCTGACGCTCCGTGGGCGTGGTCCTCGGTGGCATTGCGTTCCTCCCGAACTGATCGGCAGCAGTCTGCCGCCCTTCGTCGCCAGCCGACCACGCACGGGTCAATTTCTCGAATCAGGTGGCAATGTACCCATTGCGCATCCTACGTTGAGTGACGCACCGACCACTTACCGGAAGGGCAGTGGCGCCGGAAGCGCATCACGCGAGCCTGCCCGCGTTCTCCTCCCCTGGGAGGGGCGGGCCCGCGTCAGGGAGACAAGCCACCGCTGCCATGCCCTACGGAACCGCGATCACCGAGGAGTTCCTATGCCCATGCCCGCCGTCGAACCGCTGGCGACTCACTGCCCGATGCTGGCGACGATGTACCCGGCGGATCCCACCCCGCCCGACCCGGCAACCCTCGCCTACAGCCTCACGCTGCCCGCAGCCTTGGCGAGCCCGGCGCTGGCGAGGTCGGCGGCGCGGGCGATGCTGGAGGCGCACGGGCTGAGCGACGTTCTCGACGCCGGTCTGCAGGCGGTGGGTGAACTGACAGCAGTGGCTGCCCAGTTCACAGATTCAACGGACTTCTACCTTTCGCTCCGCTATCGCTGGAACGCCCTCCGGGTGATCGTCTACGACAGCCACCCGCCCCACACGCAACCGAACCTCGCCGTCGCCTGTGACACCCGCCGCCGCGCCGCCCTCCGCTTCCTGGGCTGCCTCTGCCGCGCCTGTGACGGCGACTGGGGCTTCGGGCCGTCAAGGGAGCCGGGCGGCGGGACGCGGATGTGGGCGATGTTGCCTAGTGTCTCGTGATCCTGTTCGTGGAACCTGAGGCTGGTTGGCTCGTTGAGTTGAACATGGATCTCTCCTCTGAACAGATGTCGGAACTGCGGGAGTTGGCCGGGTCGCGGGATGTTCCGGTCGATGTGGCGCTTCGTGCACGGATCGTGTTGTGGTCCGGCGAGGGGCGGCGGCGTAAGGACATCGCCGAGCTCGCCGG
>NZ_JBFAWH010000088.1:0-6216 GCF_040680235.1 Streptomyces sp. NPDC052101 | reverse complement strand
AAACACGACCGACTCAGCACCCTCATCAACACCAGACCACTGCCCCGCACAAACATGGATGCATTACCACACTGCAGATGAAAACGACCTCTAAGAGCCGTCCTTGTAAGCCTCCATCCACGGGAACGCCTCGGCCACCTGCACCCCGATGGCGAACATGACATGCCAGTCACCCACGTCATCTGGGGAAAGCATCGTGGTCGACTTGACGCCATCGGCAGGCCACGGCTGACCCTTCAGGTACTCGCGAACGTGCTTGCGCTCCGTGCGCTGGTCACGAAGCCGCATGAACGCCGACGACCCGATGAACTTGCCCGAAGCCGTCCCACCTGACTTCACCGTGAGTCGTACGATCGCTTCCCCGCCGTACGTCGGCCCCCAAGGGGCAACGATGATCCCGCCCGGCTTCGTCTGCTGGACCCAGGCGTAAGGGACCTGGCCGATCGAGCACGTAGCAATCACCCGGTCGTACGGGGCCTCCAGCGCGAATCCGGCTGCTCCGTCGCCGACCACGGCCAGCGGCACGAAGCCGACTTCCTGAAGCCTCTTCCTGGCGTCCTCTGCCGTGGCTTCGTCCACCTCGACCGTTACGACGTCCTCGGGGCCTACGCGGTGCGACAGAAGCGCGGCGTTCCAGCCGGTGCCGGTCCCGATCTCCAAGACCCGATGACCTTCGTGGACGCTCAAGGCGTCGAGCATCGAAAAGACCATGGTGGGCATGGAGTTGGAAGAAGTCGGGATCTTGTCCTTGTCGGCACCGGTGTAGGTCCCGTCGTCCCACTGAGTCGTTATCGGGGCGTCCGTGTAAACGGCGTCCCACCATGCGCGCGGCTCCTGGGCACGAACGATCCGGCGCTTCTGCCGGTTGCCGCCCGCCGTACCCGGCCAGATCACATCCGGCACGAACATGTGGCGCGGCGCCCGCTTGAAGGCGGGAAGCCAGTCAGAGGACAGAGCGCCCTTCTCCATCAGCGCGGACGCCAGCCGCTCGGGGCTGGCGTCCGTTCCGTGCTGCTCGGTCATTCAGCGGCCGTCCGCTGGTCCCTGGCCGTCGTTGGTGTTGCCGCCCTCGTCCGACCCGCCGCCGCCGTGCTTGTTGCCGCTGTCGCTGTCGTCCTGGGGGTTGCCGGGGTCCTCGGCCGTGAGCCACTGCTTACGCATTCGATTACCTCCAGTTGGATGGTGCCTCTCGAACCGTCCCGCTGTCTGCGGAACGAGGTGTTGCCCGACCCTGCCGGGATTCCCAACCATGAGGGATACGGGGTTGGGTCACGTTCGACAGGGGCGGAGATCAGCGGTGAATGATCACCAGACAAGGGGCATGAGCTGGCCGCCGGCACAGGTAGGGCAAGGCACCTTCTGCCGGTGGTGGCAGCGCCAGCAGCCCTCAAAGCCGAAGCAGATGGGGCACCAGATTTCGCGGTGTCCGGCACACGTTCCGCAGTACTCCCCGTACGGCCACAGAGCCTGAGTGATGGTTCGAGGACGGCGCGGGTCGGTGCGCGCCATCAGAGGATTTCGCCACGGCTCCGGGCATTGGCTTCGGCGACCCGTTCCCGAAGGCTCGAACGCCCCACGTCCGAATGAGGCGGAGCGTCCGCCCCTTCGGCCGTCGTTCCCAACGGATCATCCGGGTCGTGGAACACCAGCCCCATGCCGTTGCTGCCGCACAGGTTGAACGCCTCGGACAGTCGGGCTCTTGCGTCGCTCGTCATGATCGCTCGCCCCTCATCTGGTCGTGCAGACCACGCTAGGAACGGGCCACACCGGGGCTCTACGAAGTTCTACGAAATTGCACGCGAGTTAGCTGAGCGCCTCGATGGCCTTCGTGATCAAGGTTCGCGCCGTGCCCCCGCGGACCGCCGCTTCCGACAGCCGTTCGAACGCTCTCGCGTACTGCTCGATCTCCGACGGCGCCGTGACATTCACAGCCGCAGTCAGTAGCTCTACCTGGGCTTGTGCGCTGTCGTAGATCGAGAATGTCTCCAGCGGCCACATGTGCCTTGAGGCGGTAAACGGCACGACTCCGAGGGAGACCGCCGGTAGGGACATGATCGACAGCAGATGGCCCAGTTGCCCGGCCATGACTCCGGCGTCACCGATGCGGTACCGCAAGACGGCTTCCTCAACGAGGATGGCGAATCGGTGATCTCCTTCGCGCAGAACTCGCGCCCGGTCCATACGGGCGGCTACAGCTTCCGAGACGTCATTGGGCGTCTGTCGGAAGTCGGTGATCTCAGTGAGCAGCGCGGTCGCGTATGCGGGAGTCTGGAGAAGACCCGGCACCACGTTGGAGCAGTAGATCCGGAAGGTACGGGTGCGCTCGAAGAGCGGTACGTACGACTCCTGGAGTCGGCGTAGTCCGGTGCGCTGGAGCCGTCGCCACTCGACGTACATCGACTCCGCCGAGCGAGACGCGGCGATCAGGTCGGCCGCTTGGTCGTCGGCTCCACAGATGCGGCACCAGTCGCGGATATCCGCGTCCGAGGGGGGCGTGACGGCGTTCTCCAGCCGACTTGCTTTGGAGGGGTGCCATCCGGCCTGTATCGCTACCTCACGGGCCTTCAGGCCAGCGTCCAGGCGGATGTCCCGGAGATGTGTCGCTAGGGCCTCACGGGCTGCCTGGACGCTGGATGAAGGGGAACTGGCCATTGGCGATGTGCGGTCTCAGATCCTGTACTGGTCGTGCGGAATGGCTCGGTCCCAGACGGCTTCGAACGCCGAGGCGCACAGCTTGACCACTTCGGGGCGGTCGTCCACTTCGTCGCCGAGATACACGCCCTCACCGGAGAAGTAGCCGAACCTCACCAGCCGGTCATCGAAGCACCAGAAGTCATTGCCGGGGAGTGCCAGATCCGACGCGTTCCGGCGGGGAAGCCAACGGATCTGCTCACCGGCGGCGATGTTGGTGAACGTGCCGTCGTAGAGGTACCGGGTGTACTCGCTCACCGGTTCGGAGACGATCCGGGCGCGGCGGATGACGACACCACGGGAAACCGCCTCGGACACCATGTCGAGCCAGGGACGCCACCAGGACGCTCGGTCGTTCGGGTCCGGCCGATGCCCGGCCTCCCACGCGGCCATGCGCGGAGCTTCGTCGGGGTCGTCGTAGAAGTCGTGCATCTCAAGATGCACGGCGGATCGCTGGCAGTTCGCCAGCAGCTCACTGAACGGTGGAGCCGTCTGCGGCACTACAAGCCTCCCTGATGGCGGCGATCATACGCATAGGCAGCCGGACGACGGTCTCACTGTCGGGGATGGGGCCGGTCTTCAGGCACTCGGCGCGCGTCGCCTCGTCCACCGTCCAACCCTGCAACACGATCTCTTGCTTCTCCTCGTCGACCCACACCGTGGGGCAGTTCGCCCCGTCCGTGTTCGGGTCCTTGGCGATGAACCGTAGCGACATAGCAGCCTCCCGGGCTATGCGGATTGCACGGACTTCTACGCATGGACCCTTCCGATGCTTGCGTGATCGCGTCAAGGGTGTGCTTTAAGCCACGGGAGGCGACGACTTACGACCGATCGACGCAACCAGCACTGAGTCAGCACAGGGGCAGGAAACAGGCTGAACCAGCCGGAGAAATGAGGAAGGGGCCAGACCCGAGCCATATGCAAAACACGGCCGTGGTCACATGATCCGCCGGACAGAACCTGACTAGGCCCGTCGGGCCACGGTGATGATCTCGGGGCCGGCGTGGCTGAGCGGGCTCCGGCCCCAGTCCCCGTACTGTGCGACGACGGTCAGCCCGGCCTCGGCCAGGAAGGCTGTGAGGGCCTCCGGACCCAGGAAGCGCAGGATGCTGCGGCAGACGCGTGGGGTCGGCCAGGGGGTGCTGGCGTAGGTCTCCGTGAAGCGCACCCGGCCCCCGGTGAGCGGCTGTTGGACCTCGTGCCACACCCGCACGGGTGTGCCGTCGGCGTCGGTGATCTCGTAGACCCGCTCCGGGGTCCAGCGCTCCCAGGCGCGGGCGGCCGGGTTGCGGGTCTCGAAGACGAACCGGCCACCGTCGGCGAGGGCCGCGCTGACCCCGCGCAGGCAGCTTCGGATCTCCTCGTCCTCGACCAGTTCCTGGAACGCGTGCCCGGTCATGACGACGAGGTCGAACTCCCCGTCCCACCGACGCACTCGCGTGTCCCCGAGCACCCACTCGACGCCGTCCGGCTGAGCCTGCCGTGCCTGTACGAGCATGGCGGGGGCCGGATCGAGCCCCATCAGCCGGCCCCGGTGCCCCTCGGTTCGGGCCCGCCGCAGCAACCGTCCGGTGCCGCACCCGATGTCCAGCACCGAGCGGGCCTCCCGCACCAGACCGAGGTAGAAGTCGTCACCCGGTCCCCAGGGGTTGAGGGCGTCGTAGAGCGCGGCGAGCGTGAGATCGGTGAACGAATGATCTACCACCGCGGCAGTCTGACACATGATGTTGAACGGTGTGTCAGGTTCCGGTGCAGTTCTTGAGGGTCTCTCAACTCTTGGTGGAGCCAGCGCACTTCAGGGCGTCGATGAAGGGGGCGAAGGCGGTTGCCGGGAAGGTGAGGGTGGCTTGGGCCGGGGCCTTTGAGTCTCGGACGGCTATGCGGGTGTCCAGGTCGGCCACTTCGACGCACGCGTTGCCTTCGCCGCCGCCAGAGTAGGACGACTTGCGCCACTTGGAGAGGGTGGTCATGGTGCGCCTCACAGCTCCTTGGCCAGCTTGTGGATGAAGTCACGAGAACGCTCGGGTTCGAGTGACACTGCTTCCACTCTACGGAAGAGCGTTCGAAAGTGACCGAGTTGGGCTTCGGCGTCGATGAAGAGCGTGCCGTGGGGTCCGTCGCGTACCACGGTGTCCAGTTGGGGGACGGGGCCGCCTGCGTACACCATGGCGCTTCCGGCACCGGCGAACGAGTCCAGCTCAAAGGGGATGACGCGCACGGTTACGTGAGCGGCATCGGACAGCTCCAGGATGCGGGCTAGCTGCGCCCGGGTCGCGGTGCGGTCGCCCACTCTGATGCGCAGCGCCGCTTCGTGGACCACAGTCTCGTACGGGACCGGCTCCGGGCGCTCGATGATGGCCCTGCGCCTCATACGGTGCTCCACCCAGGGTTCCAGTTCGTTCTCGGGGAAGTCCGGGTTCACGTACGAGAATAGGGCGCGCGCGTACTCCTCGGTCTGAAGGAGGCCCGGCACATGCAGGAAATCCACGTCCCATCGGTAGCTCGCGTGATGCTCCAACTCTGATAGGTCCAGGAACGAGTTGGGAAGCGAGCCCCGGTACTCCTCCCACCAGCCATGCGTCCGGTCGATGGCCATGGTCACCAACGCCTTGATCAACTCAGCGTCTGTGCAGGCGTAGTGCGCGGCGAGTCGCCGTACACGCTCCCCGCTCACGCCCGCTGTGCCGAACTCGATCTGACTCACCTGAGTCGAGTCGGTCCCGAGCAGCGCAGCGGCCTCACGTCCCTTCAGTCCTGCGGCCTCACGTAGTTTCCGCAGCTCGGCGCCCAGACGTGCCTGGCGTGCGGTGGCTTCTTTCCTGCGCGCCATGTATTCCTCCCTGCGCCCAACGTGCCTGAGGCACAACCTCATTCGAGGGGCAGATTACGGCAACGACTTGCGTGGTCCCAAATTGTGGCCCTACCGTCGGTGATGAAGCGCACACGCACCGGAAGTGCACCGCTCCGCCCTGCCATGACGGCTGCGGCAATGCCACCGCGCGCCAACTTCCCACTCACCGCACGGAGTTGATGACCCATGCCCGAAAACGATCCCATCGAGTCCTGGGACTACACGCTCTACATCCCGAACGACCTCAGAGCCGTGACGGTGTGCCGCCGCACCCTGCGCCTGATCCTGACCCTGCACGGGTTGATCGGCCTGGTGGACACCGCCGAACTCCTCGCCACGGAGCTGGTCTCCAACGCCGTACGCCACACGAAGGGGCCGGCCGCGCTCAGGGTCCGGCGCACCCCGGAGGGGATGGTGTGGATCGGGGCGTGGGACACCGACCCCGCTCCGCCGGACCCACCAAGGCCCCTGGAGCAGGTGGCGGAGCTGGAGCTGGAGGACGGCCGGGGGCTGGGGCTGGTGAAGGCGTGCGCGGAGTACTGGGGATGGCAGCCGACGGCTCGGTTCGGGGACCGGGGGAAGTACGTGTGGTGCGAACTTGCGGCGGCGTAGCTCGTTGATCACCGCGATGGAAAGGAGTTTCAATGACCGGGTCAAGCCGCCTGCGCGGTCGG
>NZ_JBFAWH010000087.1:0-8360 GCF_040680235.1 Streptomyces sp. NPDC052101 | reverse complement strand
GCCTGGTCATCGACGGTCACGGACTCGGTCACGGTGTCAGTCACTTGATGTCTCTTCCATGATCATCAATTACACCGGTGAGCGTACAGACCCGGAGGTCTGGCCGCGATTGCGTGATGGCTACGGCTGGAGGGGGATACGGCGCTTGCTACCGGTCCCGTCTCCGTCGGCGTTGCGGTTGAAGGCGCGGGCGCCCAGGAGGAGGGCGGCGAGTCCGGTGAGGAGTAGGACTGCGGTGTTCGCGGCAAGGGGCAGGTGTCCGGTTGCGGTGGCAGCGGGCGCGGGGGTGGTGAGGGCGTTGATGGTGCCGTGCAGGGCGTCGGAGGCGTAGGCGAGGGGGTTGATCGCGGCTGTCGGTTCCAGCCAGGTGGGGAGGGTGGAGCGGGGTACGAAGGCGCCGGAGGTGAAGAGGAAGGGGGCGCTGGTCAGGCCGAGCAGGGTGGTGAAGGTTTCGGCCCTTCGGGTCCGGACTGCGATCGCGGTGCTTATGGCGGTGAGTGTGAAGGTGATGAGGGTGAGCTGCGTCAGCAGGCCCAGGAGCAGGAGTGGTTCGTAGGGCAGTCCGCCGGCGGGGGCGAGTGCGATCAGGACGGCGCCTTGTGCGGCGGCGCTGGTGCATCCGCCCAGGCACATCCCGCACAGCAGGGTGGTGCGCCGGGCTGGGGCGGTCAGGATCTCCCTGAGGATGCCGCTGTCCCGGTCGATGATCAGGCGGATGCCCACGCTCATGGCGGGGGCCTGGACGGACATCAGCAGCACGCCGGGGAAGAGGTAGGTGCGGTAGGAGCCGCCCACTGTGTCGTCGGGTACCAGGGCGGACAGGCCGCCGCCGAGGGCGTACAGGTAGAGCAGTGGCTGGAGTATCAGCAGCAGGGCGTTGCTCGGGTTGGCGGTCAGCCGCATGAGGTCGTGCAGTACGAGGGCGTGGACGGCGCGTAGTTCGCGGCGCAGTGGGGGCCCGGGGGCGGGTGCGGAGGCGGGCATGGCTGATGACTTCTTCGCGCTCAGGTGATGCGGCGGCCGGTGTGGTGGAAGAACACGTCGTTGAGGGTGGGGGCGGTGGCGGTGGCGGAGTGGATCTGAAGGCCGCGGGCGGACAGGCAGGCGCACAGCCGGGGCAGCCAGGTGGCGGTGTCGGTGACAGGGACGGTCAGTGTTCCGTCGGGGCCGGGGCGGGGGTTCAGGCCGTGTTCCTCGCGCAGTACGAGGGCGGCTTTGGTGGTGTCGCTCGTGTGCAGCTGGATGGTGGCGCGGCCCAGGGCGGCCTTGAGCTGGGCGGGTTGGCCCTCGGTGACGATGCGGCCGTGGTCGATGATGGCCAGCTGGTCGCAGTGCTCGGCTTCGTCCAGGTAGTGGGTGGTGACGAAAACGGTGATGCCCTCTTGGGTACGCAGGGTGTGCAGGTGGTGCCACAGCTCGGCGCGTGCGGGCGGGTCGAGGCCGACGGTCGGTTCGTCCAGGAAGAGCATGCGTGGGGCGTGCAGCAGGGCGCGGGCGATGTCCAGGCGGCGGCGCAGCCCGCCGGACAGGGTGCGCACCGCGGTCTTGTGGCGGTCGGTGAGTCCGGCCAGGTGCAGCGCGTGGGCGGTGCGCTGACGGGCCCGGGCGCGGGAGAGTCCGTGCAGGCGCGCGCGGAGGTAGAGGTTGCGGGACAGGGAGAGCTCGGGCAGCAGCGCGCTGTGCTGGAACAGCACACCGATGCGGGCCCGGACCCGGTGTGCCTCGGTGAGGATGTCGGCGCCGGCGACGGTGGCATGGCCCGCGGTGGGGCGGGTCAGGGTGCAGAGTATGGAGATGGTGGTGGACTTGCCCGCGCCGTTGGGTCCGAGGAAGGCGAAGATCTCACCCGACGCCACGGTGAGGTCCACGCCGCGCACCGCATGACGGTCGCCGTAGGACTTGGACAGGCCACGGGCCCGGATCGCGAGGGGCCCGTCCATCACGGCTCTTGCCGGCTCGTCCCGCTGACCGCTCGGGCGGCCGGTGCGGGCGGGACGGTGATGATGGGGGTGTAGCCGCGTTCGTGGGCGGGCTCTCCGACCGGCTCGCCGTCCACGGCCACCCAGGCGTGCGCGCCGAAGGGATCGGTGCGCACACCCGTGCACCAGGTCGGCCACACCCCCAGGGCCCGGCACAGCAAGGCGGTCGCCAGTGACCGGTGCAGGCAGCTACGGGTAGCGGCGCAGCGCGCGCTGACCGTGACCACGGCGTGCCGGGCGGCTGCGGCCTGTTCGGCGCTGGCGGGTGCCGCTCCGCGGCGCAGCAGGCCGAGCACGGTACGGATGCGGTGCGGCCGGGCCCGGGCCAGCGGGCGAGCGGCCGCCGCGCACAGCGCGGCAAGCACGCGGTGCCGACGGGTGAGCGTGAAGGGCTCTGATGCATCGGACTCGGGAGCAGGCACCGTGGGACGGGCCATGGTGGACTCCTCGTTACGTGGGTTCAGGGGCGGTGCGCGGCGAGAGATCGGCTGGGCGGCTCAGTCGGCCAGCAGGTGCAATGACCGCAGTGAGGCAAGTAGCTGCTCGACGTCGCTCGCGGCGCGGGAGGCGGCGTCGGGATACGCATCAGCGAGCGCGGTGGCTGCCTGCTCCGGCGTCTGGCCGTCGAGCAGGTGCTGCAGGACCAAGCGGGCGGTGGCGTTCAGCTGCCAGTAGCGACCTGACCGCTCGTCGAGCAGGACCATGCCGCCGTCGGTTGCCACTCCGGTCACCTGCGCCCGCAGGGCAATGGTTGTCATCGAAAGCCTCCGGTCAGCGCAGACGCGTGAGAACTGGGTTTGCCGGCCAGCGACCGGAGCCAGACCTCGCAGGCCACCGTGGGCGGCAGGAACGCCAGCTCGGACTGCGGGGCGTGGGAATGCAGGGCGCGGCGCAGCTGGTCCGGCTCGATCAGCCCGGCCTCGGCCAGCAGCGAGCCGTCCAGGAGCGTGAGGATCTCGCCGCGCCGGCGGCGCAGCGCGCGGTAGAAGTCAGCGCAGTAGCGGCCCTTTGAGGTCCGGCGCAGGATCTCACGCGGCACGATGCCATCCATCGCCTCGGTCAACAGCGGTTTGAAACGACCGGGGACGCAGGCTTCCAGGGGCCGGACGGAGAGCGCGGCGGTCACGACCGCGTCGTCGTTGTAGGGGATGGCGTAGTCGGGTCCGGACAGTGCTTTGCTCATCTGGCGGATCGCGTTGCCGCCCTCCCGCACCATGTACAGCACGGTGTGCAGGGACCGCTGCGGCGCCAGTGGTTCCGGGCAGCGGGCGCCTGCCTCCCGCAGCACCGTCCGGGCAGCGTGTACGGCCTCGGGGGTGGCCCAGGCGGGCATCCGGGGCGGCGCTTGCCAGCCGAGCCGGCTCACCATCGGGTCCGGCGGAGGCGCGCTCAGGTCCCGGGCAGCCTCCTGGAACCACTGCCCGTAACCGCGCCCATCGCGCAGACCCCGCAGCACCGACGCGCGACTCACCCGCCAGTCGAGACGGACACGTCGCAGCCGCCCCCATGCCAGCAGTGGATGCTGCCGGGCCAGATCGGCGAGGTAGGAGGAGGACGGTGTGAACAGCTCATCACCACCGCATCCAGACAGGTGGAGCCGGGACCCCAGTGCTTGCGCACGACTGAGGATGTCGCTCTGCTTCACCGCATCCCGTGCCCAGGGCGCCGGCTCCTCCGTGACCAGGCGCATCTGGCCCACTCCGGCGAACCAGTCCGCGGTCTCCTGCTGCGTCACCATCAGATGGGTGGCCCCCGGCAGCGCGGCGACCGCCATCCGCCTCCAGTGGGCATCGTCGTTCTGCGCGTCCACGCCTTCCCAGTGCAGCGTCACCAGCTCTGCCTCGCCCTGGGCCGCCGCGAGAAAACACAGGCTGGTCGAGTCAAGCCCGCCCGACAGGTCCGCGCTGACGGTGCCCTTGCCGGCCGTGCAGCTGGCAACCGCTTCGGTCAACGCCGACCGGACCTGCGCGGCCGCAGCACGCAGACCAAGATGCGGCTCGGGCGGGTCCCACCACCGCACGGTGCGCTGCGCACCGTCCCGCTCCCACACCAGCGCCTCGTCCGGCCGCACCGCCCGCACCTGCCGCCACAGCGTGCGCCCGCCCAACGCCGCCCAGGAGACAAAGGGGTCCATCAAGCGCGCGGCCAGCATCTCCTCATCCATGTCCGCATCGACCAGCCCGGACAGCACATCGGCCCCAGGAGCCGCCACCGGCACACCGTCCACCAAGGTGGTGAACAGCCGACACGCCGCCGAGGCGGTGCCGCGTGCCCATACACGGCCGCCGACCGTGGCCAACAGGTGGTAACTGCCCGCCGCCCGGCCTACCGCACGCTCCACCTCGTACACGTCCCGAACGCCGGCAACCCGCGCTCGCAGAGCTTCAGGGCTGAGCAGGGACCGGCCGAGCACGACCACCCGCACATCCCCCACCTCCGCGGTGACCGCCTGCGCACCGCGCCAGCGCCCCAGCAGCCACGGCCGCCCCGACGCATGCACCACACAGTCCCGACCCCGTGTCTTCAGACGCCCCGCCGCGGTAGCTGCCGCTTCCGTATCAGGCAGAACCACCCACCAATGGCCCACAGCCCACGCTCCGTCTCAATGCACCGATGTCAGCGAAGCCTGATCCCGGCTAGAGGCTTTGGCCGACGGGGCGGCAGACAGCCGCTCCGCCGGCCGCTGCTTCACGGCTGGTAGTTAAAAGCCGTCCGGGCCGTAGTAGGAGCGGGGCGGGGGCGCGCCGTCGAAGAACCCGAAGGGGTTTCCGCCGCGGGTGACTTCGGCGAACTCGCCGGCCTCCGTGACCATCGGCGCCTCGTACACCTCACGTGTTTCTTCCATAGCAATCACCTCCTCTCCGGCCGAGGTTCAAAGCCCGAACGGGACCCCTGGCCGACCGGGGCACCTCTCAACCAAGCGTTTTCCCGAAACCGCACCACGAAATAGACATATACCGCCAAACGCCCCATAGGAAGGAATCAGAGGCAACGGCGCGACGGTCGGTGGCACCCGCTGAGCACCAACCCACCGTTCGCGCTGAGAATCGGTGGGTGCAACCCACGCACACCCTCGGCATGCCGGCGAAGCCGCCACTGCTGACCTGGGCAGTGCACCCCGCCCGCCGCACCCGTTGGACGTCCCTCCCTCATCCGGCACTGGCCGTCACCCAGACCGATCTGAGCCTGCGCGGCTACGGCGCACCCACGGCACGCGTGCGACACCGCGCCGCCCGGGCCGGTGGATCAACTTGCCTCGACGTGTCCGCTGCCGCCCGGACCGAGGGCGCCTACCGCAGCTGGGCGGCCCGGGCCAGGACACCGCCACACCGCCAGTACGGCGGACGACTTCTGCGGCCGCGTCACCGCCTTCTGCACCCCGTCCGAGCGGGCGACCGACACAACCGCCACCGTCAGTGCGGCCAAGAGCGCCGCCTGAAGCGCCCGCCCGATCCGACCCCGCGCACCCGGCGGCGGAGCGGTCAGATCACCACTGCCGGGGATGCCTCACTCATGAGGGCCGAGACGATGGGAGACCTGTTGATGCCCGGCTCGCAGGTCGTGGTGCACCAAGTCGGCTCGACGGAAGGAGCGTTGGTGGTCGATGCCGCCGGGTGCGGGCCTCCGAGACCGTGTCCGGACTTCACTCCACCGAGTGAAGATCACCAACACATCACTTCCGTACGGCGGCCACTCCGAGTGACGGCGGAGCGTCCTGGGGTGCCTCGCGAAGTCGCCCTGAAGTGAGCCGTGGCATGTGCGGTTTGGGCCGGAAGTCCGGGCCGTGGAGGTGGTTGTGCTCCAGCGGGTGGAGCCGTTGTTCCCGTCGATCGCGGCGTCGCGGTGCTGTCGGTGGACGTGAATATCGAGACGGTTGCGCATTGGCTTGCAACGCACGAGGGCCGGCGCGGCCTGTCCGGGGTGCGGGGCCCGGTCGCCCGCCCGCACCCTGGTTGAGGTCCTGCCGTGCTGGAGGGGATTGTCGGGGACATCGTGTGTTGTCACCGCGACTCACGCGCTAGTTCGATGACGATCGCGTCCGCCATGGCGGCGAGGGCGCACGCCCGTGCGGCGCTGTGCGGCCCCGCGAGGGGAGCCGCACGGCCCAAGGCGTGATCGGCGCCGGATCAGTCACATCCGTGGCCCGGCTGTCCCTGCTGTCCCGGGTGGCCCGGCTGCCCTTGCTGGCCTTGCTGGCCTTGCTGGCCTTGCTGGCCTTGCTGGCCCGGCTGTCCCTGGTGGCCTGGCTGTCCCTGCTGGCCGTGACAGCCGCCGCATTCGCCGTGTGCAGGGGCTGCAGAGGCTGTGCCCGCCGCGCCGGTCGCGGCTCCGCCGGCCAGCAGGAGACCTGCTGCGGACAGCATGACGTAATGCCTGATGCGTTGTATTTGCATGGGAAATCGCCCTTCCGTTTCCATCGCCTCGCGCGGCTCGTGTGGCTCGCGGGGTGGGTTGGCTGGCGCCGTGCTTGCAGAGGGGGCACGGCGTGTGTTCTTCAGGTGGCGCCGCAGCGGATTGGCTGTGCGGCCGTCGCTGCCAGGTTTGCCGTTTCCGGGATTCCAGGCTGTTGTCAATGGTCACACTGTGTGCTGCGGCTGTTACTCATAGAAATTAGTGTCAGGTCCGTCATTCGGCATTTCGACGCTGCTCTAGGGGTGGTTCTGTCCACGAGATCGGACACGTGAACGGAGCCAACCGTCGCCACCTGCCGTCGTCCCATCCCTGAGGCGGGACGGCGCTGGCAGGACTCGTGCCGTGACTGCATGATCGCGTGGAATTAGTGAGCCCCGGCCGCTACCACCTGCTGCTCACAACCGGCGGTGGGCCGGTGCAGCACGGCTCCGCTGTACGGGGCGAGCCCAGCCAAGCTGCGCGAACAGGCAGTCGCAGCATCGGGATCGCATGTGTTCGGGAGTCGTGACGCGGGCGATGATCGTGCTGAGGGCGTCGGCCGGTTCCGGGCTGATGACGAGTAGCCGTTCGTCGTCGGATTTCGAAGGGGTGGCCTGAAGCAGAGGCACGACATCACAGAGCCAAGCTGGACATCCACCGCCAACTCGCCGCTGACCGGGGCGACGTAGCCAGCGAGGAATGCGCGTGTTCGGCTGGCGTTTGACCTACCAGCGCTCCAGCCCGGGCTTGTCGGTGGCTTGCGAATAAGAGGGCACTGCGGCGCAGGGGGATCGCGAGTGGCTGGCGTGTGTCTCGTCGGCGCTCGGGGCTGTGGGAGAAGACCGAGGCGGCTGCGACGACAGCCGCGCTCGCGGCGTAGAGGGCGCTTGTGGCTCCAGCGAGATTCGGCACCAGCGTGGAGCGGTGTGGCTATGGCTTGTGTACCTCCTGGGGCAGTCCCGACGCTCATCTCCGCCGGGCGGTAGAGGCACCGTTCTCCGTCATCCGGCGGGCTTCTGGCGATCTCCTGCAGTGCGGGATCGGGCTGACAGGTCATCTCAATTGGTGGGTCGGCGGTAGCAGATGAGGGTGCGGGCGATGGCGGTGAGGGCCAGGAAGTGGCTGACCTTGCGTTCATGGCGTCGATGCCGGCGTCGGCATCCGGCGAGACACGCCATGCTGCGTTCGATGGTCCAGCGGTGTCGGCCCAGCCGCTGGCTGGAGTCCGTGCCCTTGCGGGCGATCCGGGGTGTGATGCCATGGTCGCGTAACCATCGCCCTAGGTGTGCTGACTGGACAGGTTGGTGACGCGGTTGGCTGGGGTTTGGCCGCCGATGCCGGTGCGGGGTCGGTGGTAGTTGTTCCAGTCCAGCCAGTCGGGAAACGCTGCCTGGCGTTCGGCTTCCGAGGTGTAGGGCTGTTGGTGGGCCCACTCGTCGAGCAGGGTGCGATGGAAGCGTTCGACCTTGCCGTTGGTCTGCGGCCGCCACGCCCTCGTCCAGCGCGGTTGGATGCCCGGCTCGCGGCAGGTCTGGTGCCAGGTGTTCTTGGTGTAGGCCCAGGCGTCGTCGGTCAGGACCCGCTCGACGATGATGCCGCGGGTGGCGAACCAGGCGGCGGCCCGTGTCAGGAAGCCGGCGCAGGCCGCGGCCTGCTCGTCGGGCAGGTCTTCGGTGTAGGCCAGGCGGGAGTGGTCGTCCAGGGCGGTGTGCAGGTAGATGTAGCCGCGGCCGGTGCGGGCCTGGTTCTTGCGGCCGGCGGCCCGGCCGAGGACCCTGTGGCCGCCGCCGTCGGCGATACGGCCGAGCTTCTTGACGTCGATGTGGACCAGTTCGCCGGGCCGGGCGCGCTCGTAACGGCGCACGGGCTCGCCGGTGGCCCGGTCCAGGGCGGACAGGGCCGGCATGCCGTGGCGCTTGAGGATCCGGTGGGCGGTGGGGCGGGTCAGACTGGACGACAAACACACACACAGTCACAGGGCGCCCCGCC
>NZ_JBFAWH010000086.1:0-8611 GCF_040680235.1 Streptomyces sp. NPDC052101 | reverse complement strand
TCGCCCCAACTACCCCTTGAGCAGCACCAACACACCTACACGCCAGTGACACACAAAGCCGAACATCCCAGTGACATCACGACCGAACCTCACAGTGCCGGCCGTCGACGTGCTCGACGGATATCGGCAGGAGGCAGGGCTCGCCGACGTCGTCATCACCTATACCCCTGCTGACGCCGACCTGGCCTGGTGGCCCCACGACCTGTTCGGCGAACCGCACCTGCACACTCTGCGCGACGTCCTGCTGCACGTCATCACCGAGACTGCATGCCACGCCGGCCACCTCGATGCGACACGGGAACTCATCGACGGTCGCCGCTGGCTGGTCCTGACCTAGCACTGCGGTCGGCTTCGTGATAATTGAGGGGCGTGGCGGGCCGTTCGCAACCGAGGCGAACTGGCGAGACTGGCACACCGAGCCCGGCTGGGAGACTCCTGCCTTGCTCGACAACGTCCCGACCTTTGGTTTCAACTGATCAGCCGGGATCCAGCGGCACTGGGCGGCACCATGGAGATCGATAGCGGGACAGCGCTTAGCGCGCCACGCGGTAGCGGAGGTAGACGACTCTTGAGCTGAAGGTGCGGGTCTCGACGAGTTCGAGATCCACCCGGTGCTCACGCTGGGGAAAGAACGGAATGCCACCGCCAACCAGCACCGGGTAGACCCTGGCCCGGTACTCGTCGATCAGACCCGACGCGGCCGCCTCGGCGGCGAGAGTCGCGCCGCCGATCGCGATGTCGCCCTCCCCCGGCTCGGCTCGCAACCGCTCGATCTCCTTCGCCAGGCCGCCGGAGGCCAGGCGGGCATTGCCCTGCACCGCCGACAGCGTGGTGGAGAACACCACCTTGGGGAGCGGCTTCCAGAGCACGGCCCACTCGAGCATTGAGTCGTCGAGCGATGGATCCTGGTCGGCGGTCTCCCAGTACAGCATCGTCTCGTACAGCCGTCGTCCCAACAGGTGGACGCCGACCTCTCGTATCTCGTCGGTGACGAAGCGAAAGATCTCCTCGTCGGGCGCCGTCCAGTCGAAGTCGCCGTCCGGCCCGACGATGTAGCCGTCAAGTGAGACGCCCATCGAATAGGTCACGCTGCGCATCAGGAATCCTCCTCGGTAGCGGGTTCGACAGTACGACCGCCGGACGCTGCAGGCTCATCGCGGCTCGCGGGATGCCATGGGCCGAGTTACCTCACGGTCTACGGGTGCGCCCTCAATGAGCCAGAACTGCCCACGTCGCCCAGTGCGGCACTCCCCCGGCCAGGGCCCGTAGGCCGGAGCAATGAGGGTCAAGGTGCACTGGCTGCTGTTACAGAGCGTCATGGTCCGGGATGCGGCAGCTGTTCCCGCATGCAAGCCTGAACTCAATCCCCTCCCGACCAAGGAGTGAAGCCCCATGGGCATCAAGGACGAAATGCAGGGCAAGGCACAGCAGGCCAAGGAGAAGGCCCAGCAGGCCAAGCAGCAGGCGCAGCAGCGCGGTCAGCAGTCCCAGGACAAGGCCCGCGGCAGGCAGCAGGAGAGTCAGCAGTCGCTCGACGACCTCCGAGACGAGTTCGACGAGTAATACACACGCGCGTGTAGTCCACAGCGGCAGCCGGCATCACCTAGGAACTGGTCCGTCGCACCCCTTTTGAGTCCCCCTCACCGCAGTCGTGGTGAGGGGGACTCAATCGTTCCCACTGGCTGCTCAGTCTTCTTGGACACCGCCAGCCATTGCCCGGAGCGGGCCCCGTCGGCGTCCTCTGGCACGCAGCTGAGTGAGCAAGACGTCTGGGTCGTATCCTTCGTCGCCAGGCTTGGTCAGAGCCTGTCTGATGGGCCTGGCGCTGATCAGGCTTGGTGCAGGATTCCTGACAACGGACGGGCTACACGTATCAGTGTGCTTCTGTGCTTCACTATGATGGCGAGATAGATTCTGGATTAGAAAATGCCGTGCCGCAGGAGTTCCGTCCACACCAGCGGGAAGCCGTCGACGTGGTACTCCGCCACCTGGATTTGTCTGCAAGATCTCTGGTGCCGGAGACGCCGGTGTGGTCGCTCGGGTCGGGCTGGGGTTGCGGTGTGCAGACCGGGCTGGTCGGTTGTCGACGAAGGCCGTTTGGAGGGCGCCGATCGCCAGGGGGAGGCGCATGGTGTCCTGCGTGCTTGCGGTGCCCGCGAGGAGCACTCGTCCTGCGCCGCGGTCTCCTGCCAGTGATCGGCGATGGTGGTCCCGTACGGGACGCTGTGCGCCGGCGGGGGCCCTCCACGTAGCCGGGGGCGCCCGCGGGGCCGGTGCATGGCTATTGGGCGGGTCCGTATGGGGTGGTGTCGCTGGCCGGCGGGGGCTGCTCGGGTCTTGCCGGTGGATGTGTAGCGTGTTCCCCATACTACTGGAGCGCATCGCCCAACTGGGCCTGCTGACCCCTTACGTGTTCTGCCGGAACCGCGGTGAGGCCGCTGCTCATGGTGGTCCAGCCGACCGCGGTCCCGTGCATGATCACGACGCCTGACCTCCCTGTCTCACCGGCGTGCACATCCGGTCAGCAGGGTTCGGGGACCGGCACGGTGGCTGACGCTCCGTCTCCGTGGTGCGCCGGCCGCCGGCTTCACCGCCTGGGCGCTCACCATCGCAGCGGCAAGCGCGTGGTCGTAGAACTCGTCAGGCCGCAGGGCCATGATCCGAAGACTGGTCCGGCATCGACACCCAGTGAGGACCGGGCGGCCTGACTCCTCCCCGGTGGGGGGGGCAAACGGCGTCGGCCGCTGATATCCGCAGATCAGCGGTTCACCGGATCGACAGACGCGGGCGCCGGGATGTCGCTGGAGCGGCCCTGGACGCCCCCGGCCGCTGAACTGCAACCGGGTGCCGTCGCAGTCCGGGTCCGGCCCGGCGGTGCGGGCGGAGCCCCTGCAGGTGGGTCCACCCGCCGGTCGGCTCTGGCGGCGCCATGCGCAAGAGGCCGCGTACGGGGGGCCTGGCCGGCGGTACGGCTGAGCGGTCCATGGGTTCGCGGGAAAGCGGGCAGTGTCCGTCTTCGCCCGGCATGCGGCGCCTGTGGAAGCAGCCCGTGCGGCTGACTGGCATCCAGGTCCCGCGGGCGCAGTCGTAGCTGTTCTCCGGCTCCGGGACATCCAAGACGGTCTCGCCGCCCGTCGGGCATAACCCGCTTGCCCCCGGGGTCTGGTGGCGACGGTACCAGTGGGTGTCGCACCCCGACACTCCCCGCACAAGCATGGTCTGCCTCACCTCCACCGCCGACGGCTACCAGCTGACCGCCGCCCCTGCGCCGGGCGCGGTCCCGGAAAGTTCACTGCCTCGGGGTGATCGCCGAGCGTCGACTGACCATGCGTCACGTCGAATCCGCCTGCGCCACGTGGAACGAGTTCCCTGACGAGCATATGGGCCTGTCGTCGGCTCGGGGCGGGCGACCAACGCCTGAAGACACTGCTCAAGGCCCTGCCCGCCCACCGCAAAATCGCCGCCGCACGCGAACTGGAAGAACGCGCACGGCAGGTGACCAAACCCAAGGCAGCGTAGAAACAGGCCGTACGGCCCCGCGGCGACACCGGCGAGAGTCATACTGGCTCCGCTCCGGGCCAGGCACGTGCAAGAGTACGCCGAACGGGCCCCGGCACGCTCCCGCCGAGCACACCGGGCCCGTTCGCTGCCCCGCGCGCGCCCCGCCGCACACCCCAGACGCAGCGGCCGGACCGGGAGCAGCCGGCCGGGTGGTATGCACGCAGCGGGCGCCAGACCGGTGCCTGTCCGGCTGTTGCACCGCCGCGGCGCCGGATGTCCTGGACGTGGCCCGCGCCCTGGTGGCGGCCGTCGCCACCGGCCGCGAGGCCGGAGCCGGCCGGGCCTCCATCGGTGCGGCACTGGGCGACTGCGCACCGCCGCCGCCCGCCGCTACCGCACCGCCGCCACCGGCCGTTGGCCTGCACAGGGTTCGCAATCCGCAACTCCGCTAAGGCGGCGGGCGGTCCAGGGAAGGGTCCCGGCCGGGACACTTCCGGGTGTTCCTGTCCAGGCCCTTGCCACCCTCGTGGACAGCCCACGGGTGAACGCGACGGCAGCAGGGCCCTGCTCGGGGTCCTCCCTGTTCAGAAGCTGTGTCACATCCTCTTTTCGCAGGTCACGGCAGAAGGTGATGGCGATTCCCGGAAACGCGCACAGCCCCGTCAAAGGGACACAGGATGTCCGAGGAGGCCAGTGACATCGTCCAGGGCGCCGTCGGCGTCGGTGGGAGCCGCTGCCACGGTCGTGGCGGAAGTGTGCGCCGTGGGGGTCGCGTCGGCGACGCCTGCGGCGAGGAACCCGGTGGTGATCAGTCCGCTGAGGATGAGGGCGATGCGCTTGAGCATGTCTGTCCTCCTGCCGTGGTTGGGAGTGATTTCGACCCTAGGCACGGCACCTACGCAGCGGCGGGCTGTGCCCGGCTGTCCGGGTGATGACGGACGATCTGCGGGTTGCCGCGCGCCCGTCTGTTCACCGGCGTCCAACAGAACGGCGAACGAGGTCACTGTCGCGCTTCATGGGTCGTGATCTGCGCAAAGAGGATGTGACACAGCTTCTCAGCCGCTACCTGCCTCTACGAACGCCTCGTCACCGGCCTTGCCGCGGCCTTGAGAACCGGTGCGATGGCCGATGCCGTCGCCTCGGAAGCCCGCAAGGCAGCCGGCGCCGGCACCAGGCCCGAGGAGCCTCAGCGGTCGCCACCCGTCGGCGGCCGGACCAGGACGCCTCCGCCACCCGCGACTGCCAGGGCCCTCTCTTTTTTGCTGCCCGCCAACCGGGCCCCTGCCCCTGGCCGCCCACCACCAGCACCTGCGACTGCGCCGACCCGGCCACCCCACCACGATGAAGCACCGGCAAAGGAAGGAACCCGGCCGGACGCAGGATCCTTTTGACGCCCGAGCAGCAAGCTCACGGTGAACCGCAGACACCATCCCGCCCCACAGCGCGAGCAGATCGCGGACCTGCCTCGTCACCCTGAAACGTGAACGCGGCCGCGGCCCCCTCCGGCCCTCACGGCGCGCCGCAGACAGCCGGTTCCACACCGTGCGCTGCGAGACACCCAACGCCGAAGCCACCAGACGCACATGAACCGTGCCCAGCTCGCCCCGCCCGTCCAGAGACGGCATGCGGTGATGCGGATCGGTGTGCCTGCTTGCGCGTGCGTGTGGCTGGAGAGCCTGCGCCTCCCGGGCGAACGCGTCGACGGCGTTTGGGCTGCCCGGGGTCCGGTGCTGTCGGGCGGCCGGGCGAGTCATGAGGCTGCGGTTGCTCGGTTGGAGGTGACCACAGTGCTGCACACCCGGCGCCGGCAACACCCACTTCGTCAGCGCCCTTCACCACCAAACCGGCACCACGACCTCGGCAAACCACCCACCCCCCACCCACCACCGACAGGCCCGCTCCCCCACTGAAACCAGAACACCGACCACTGAAAACCAACCGCCGGACAACATGGGGAGCGGGCTTCATCGATCCTGTGCTTCCAGTCGTCCAGTTCATCGCGGCCGGACACACGCCGGCGAGCGCCAAGAAGCGGGCGGCTCAGGTGCCCGCCTGGCACAGGGCCGATCCGGTCCGCAGACGATCGATGCCTTCACACTGCCGATCCGCGGATGAACGCGCCTTCGCCGACAAGACGCCGGAACGCACCACAACGCCCCTCGGCTCGCACAGCCGCCACAAGCCGCTGTCATACCCACCCGTGACACCGGGTGCCGTTGAGCGGTGGAAGGAACCAGACCACCCATCAGCAGCACGTCAGAGCCGCATCAGCCGCCCCTGGCACCGTAGTACTCGTGAACGGCACCGCGGGAGACCGCACAAGCCGGAACACAAGGAGAGGTGCCCGGAGCGGCTGAACGGGGACCCGGGGCAGCAGCCCCAAGTCGGACCCCCACGGGGTCCACGCAGGTTCGAATCCTGCCCTCTCCGCTGCACATAGGGAACGTTGTGTCAGGGCCTGTTGTCCGCGGCCCGCGAACGGGCACGAGGAAACACCCGCACCAGCGCGCCGCGGCCCGGCGGGCAAAGTACCGCCGCTGGTCCGGCCCGGCGTGCTACGGCATGCTTCCCGGGCCCGGCTGGATCGCACTGACGCTCAGGATGCCCACAGTCCCGGCGCAGGCCGTCGAGTTGTAGGCGACGTACATCGGGGTCGTCTGGCCCGGCGGGTAGACCTGCAGGTACTGCGCGGCCGTCGGATGGCACTGTGTCGCGGGGTAGTTGCCGGCGTCCGTGATCCGCAGCAGCGCGTTGCCGGTGGCCCCCGGCGCCAGCGTCACCAGCGCGCGGGGAGCGGTGGTGTTCCGCGTGGCGGCCGGACCGATCTGGCGGACGGGGCTGCCCCCGGCGAGCGACACCCCGGGATAGCCGTACAGGGTGCAGGTGGTCTGGGAGATGTTGGTGAAGTCGATCACCTGGTAGACACTGCCCGCGGCACCCTGACTGGCACCCGGTCTGGCGCTCACATAACGGGTCGGGCAGGCAGCGGTACGTCTGTGCGCTGTTCCGGCCGGTTGCGCCTGGGTGCCCGTGCCGGTACTGCCGGCCCCAGCCGTGTGAGCCGCCGCCGGCGTCGCCGCGGCCGACGTTGCCGCGGCGGCCGGCGTCGTCCCGGCCGGCGCCGTCGTGGCCGATGCGCCAGAAGCCGCGGCCGCAGCCGTGCCACCCGAGGAAGAGGTGGCCGGGCCCGCGCTGCAGCCGGCGGCGAGCACCGCGACACAGGTGAGCGCGGTGGCCGGGAATACCCGCCGGAGCGTGAGCGGAGATGACATCGCGGTTGCCTTTCTGCTGACCAGAGCGGCTCAATCGGCCGTGTGACACTCATGACGCCGCAGGTGCCGCAACGGTTGTACCGGAGACGTCCCGGCGGTTTCACTGTTATGTGACGCCGCTCGCGGCGTGGACGGCTCGGCGGCGTGGACGGCTCGGCGGCCATGGCGCCGAGCGGCGTCCCCACCCTGCGAGACACCGCCGCGTGACGGGCATCCGCCGGCCGTCCCGCGCCTGACCCCTCGCGCGGACGTCGCGGGCTCATCCGGCGCGCATCACCTCGCGGACCGATCACGGTGGTCACGTTCCGTACGGCGTGCCGGGCGCTGCCGGTGCGGTGCCCGGGGCGCGGTATGCCCTCCGGGCGGGTGCACGGCCGGTACACGCGAAAGCCGCGGGATGCGCCGGCGGACCGACACCGGCAGCCGGTGGTGATCGAGTCCGTGGCGCGGCGGTTCACGTGCGGCGACTCCCGCCGTGCCGCTGTGCCGGTGTGCCGGTGTGCCGGTGTGCCGTTCGCCGAGCGGGTGGAGGGCCTGCACCGGCCGCACGCCCGACACGCCGGTATCACCGCAGATGCTGTCGTCGATCGCGCTCGTGCCGGCGGGACGTCCCCGGGGCCAGGCCGGCCGCACTACAGGGGATACCGGCGGCCAAGGACGTGCTCCCGGGCCTGTTCCATACCGGTGCGGACCCGCCGTCCGGCCTGGTCGCAGTACCGGGCGCTGATGATTTCGCCCTCCGCAAGGGCGGCTCCTGCGCGACCGTCCTGGTGGGCCTGGAGGCCCACCGCCCACCGCCCACTGCCCACTGCCCACTGCCCACCGCCCACCGCCCACCGCCCACCGCCTACTGCCTACTGCCCACTGGGCGTTGGACGTTGGACGTTGGGCGTTGGGCCCGGCCGGGATGCCGAACCCCTGGCCTCCTGGCGCGCCGGCCACCCGGGATCGAGGGGATCTGCCGCGGCCGGGCCGGCGGCGACGCCGAAGGCGCCCGCACCGGGGCCCCAACGCCCTGCGGGCCGTCGACAGGCCGGCGTCTGTGGCGCGTGGCGCCGTGAGGCGCTGATGGACCCTGCGCAGGTGAGGCCTTCACCGCCGCCCTGTCGCAGCAGAGCGCGGTGAAGCCGGGGCAGTGCGGCCCGAAAGGTGCCGGAGAGGGCGGCGTGCAGCCCCGGCGACCGCCGCCGCACGCCGAAGCAGCCGCCCCTGCCAACTCCCCCGCGCCACGGCACTCCCCCCGAAGCGGGTGGAGGTAGTTGTTCGCCATCGGCGTGGCCTGGGGCCGTTGCCGGCATGGTCCCGCAGGCTCCCGACGCAGTGGCCGCACCGGTCACCGGATGCGTCCGGGACCTGCCGGGCCGAGCACGGGAGCGGACCGGCCCAAGCCGGCGATGTACTGCCCGGGCCCCCGGTACGGCCCTGCTGCCGGCGGCAGGGGTCTTGGAACACTGCTGCCCGAACGCCGCAGCCCAGCGCCCCGGACTCAGGAGGACGGCGTGGGGCCGGGCATCTGCTCGCTGATCCACTGCATGGGCCCCTCCATCTCCTTCAGGTAGGTGGCGCCGTTATGGGTGCCGCCGGGTATCTCCCACAACCGGGTGTGGACCGGGCCCCTGCCGTAGGTGGCCATGAAGTCCTTGATGGCGTTGATGGTCGCGGCGTTCTCCCTCGTGCCGACCTGGAACGCGACGTAGACGTCCGGCCCCTTACCGGCCGCCAGCCGCTTGGCCAGCACCTGGGGAGGGTCTGTAAAGCGAGCGGTGTAACTGGGCTTGATGTGGCTAGAGTTGGCCTGCGGTGAGGCGGCCATCAAAGGCCAGGTCGAAGGCGTTCAT
>NZ_JBFAWH010000085.1:0-8618 GCF_040680235.1 Streptomyces sp. NPDC052101 | reverse complement strand
GCCTGGTCATCGACGGTCACGGACTCGGTCACGGTGTCAGTCACTTGATGTCTCTTCCATGATCATCAATTACACCGGTGAGCGTACAGACCCGAAGACGTAACGGAGTCCTATTAGAAGCCGTATCTCTATCGATCATGAGGACGGTTCTGATCGAACAGGGCCCCTGGTCGGGTGATCTTGACCGGGTGGATGCATGAGAGCAGGGCCCCTTGGTAGCTCGGGGTTGCGACACCATCTCAAGCACCAGGAGGCCCTGTTGTCCCAGTTTTACGTGCCGGTCCCCGTCCCGTCCAGCTCCCGCGTGTCGCTGTGCGATTGCCTCGCGCACCGGTTCGGGAACGCGGCCGACCGCCCGGACCGAGTGCGCTCACCCTGCCCTACCGTCTACCCGGCGTGAGTCCGTTCTCGTAGGCGATGATCGCCAGGTGGACGCGGTCCCGGGCCTTGAGCTTGGCAAACAGGCGTGCGACATGGGTCTTCGCCGTCGCCACGCTGATCACCAACCGCTCGGCTATCTCACCGTTCGACAGTCCCTGTCCGACCAGTGCCAGCACCTCGCGCTCCCGGTCGGTGATCCCCGCGATGAGACTTGAGTCCGCGGCGGGCTCGGTGTCCGGTGCGGGGGCCGCAGGGGTGGCGGAGGTTCCGGCGAAGTCGGCGATCAGCCGTCGGGTGACGCTCGGCGCGATCAACGCGTCGCCGGCCGCCACCACGCGGATCGCGTCCAGGATCGCGTCCAGGGCCATGCTCTTGAGCAGGAATCCGCTGGCGCCGGCGCGCAGAGCGCCGTAGACGTACTCGTCGTCGTCGAAGGTCGTCAGCACCAGCACCTTGGGCGGGTCCGGCTCGGCGGTCGCCTGCCGGGTCGCCTCGATCCCGTCCATGCCCGGCATCCGGATGTCCATCACCACGACGTCCGGCCGCAGCTCACGCACCAGGCGCACCGCCTCGCGGCCGTCGCCGGCCTCGCCGACCACCTCCAGGTCGTCGGTGTCGCCGATCAGGATCCCGAGCCCGACCAGCATCAGCGGCTGGTCATCGACCAGCAGTACCCGCACGCTCATGCCGGGAGCCTCGCCGTCACCCGGAATCCGCCCTCCGGACGCCGGCCCGCGCTGAACTGGCCGGACAGCAACGTCACCCGCTCGCGCATGCCGAGCAGGCCGAAGCCGCTCCCGCCGGCCGCCGCCGAGTGCCTGGGACGGCCAGGCCCGCCGAGACCGTCGTCCCCGTCGTCCGCCACCTCGATCGTCACTCCTTCCGGCTCGTATCCGACCGCGACCCGGCACGTGGCCGCCCCGGAATGCCGCACCACGTTCGTCAGCGACTCCTGGATGATCCGGAACGCCGACAGCTCGATCTCCGGCGGCAGCAGACGCCGCTCGCCCCGCCAGGCCACGTGGACCCGCACCCCGGCATCGGCCGTGCGTTCGGCGAGCCGCGGGATATCGGCCAGGCTGCCGGCCGGCGCCAGCGGAGCGGCCTGCGGCATGGCGTCGTCCGGCTCGGCGCGGCGGAGCGCCCCGAGCATGCGCTGCAGCTCCAGCAGCGTCTGGCGGCTGGTGGACTCAATGCCGGTCAACGCCTGCCGCGTCTGCTCGGGCTTGGTGTCCACGACCCGCGCCGCCGCTCCCGACAGCACCGTGATGATCCCGATGCTGTGCGCGACGCTGTCGTGCAGTTCGCGGGCGATCCGCAGCCGCTCGGTGACGACGGCGCGGGCCGCCCTCTGCTCGTGCAAGGCTCCGAGGTATTCACGGCGTTTGCGATACACCCCTCCGAAGACCCACGCGACCGCGAACCACAACGCGAACTGCCCGGCCCACTGGGCCGCGTCGCCGACGGTCTCCCCGGGGTAGACGTGGATGTTCTCGACGAACGCGGCCGCGACGGCCGCGACGGAGCCGACGGCGGCAGCCTTCGGCCGCCGGACGGCAAGGTGCCCGCCCAAGACGACGAGCAGAACGAACACGATCGAGGGCCGCACGCCGAAGATGTCGCCGAGGACCGATTCGCCCAGGATCACCGCGAAGACCGCCACCGGCAGACGGCGCATCAGCAGAACCGGAAGAGCGAGCACGACACACAGACCCATCATCTGGAAGGACCCGAGGCCGGGAAACCGGAACAGGCCGGGACCACGACGGATCGACCAGCAGAGCATCAGCGCGTAGAAGCAGGCGGTGGCCAGCACCACGGCCCGGTCCGTCAGCCAGGTCACGCGCTTCGATGTCGAGAGACGCTGGAGAAGCTCTTCCATACGGAGATCGTATTCAGCGGCGTCAGCTCCACGCGTCGCCCCGGGGATGTACGCGGGGTACACTCCCGGGCCGCCGGCCTGGGGAACGATGACACCCACCGGCCGACGCGACGGAGGAGCTGCGGAACCTAGCGTCGATCCCATGAAACGCAATCGCCGTATCAGCGCTGCCGCGGTGCTGGCGCTCGCCGCCCTCGTCACCGGAACCGGCGCCGGGTTCGCCGCCACGACCACACCGTCGGCCACACCGGTGGCCACGCACGCGTTCGACACCGCACCGGCCACGGCCACGGCCACCGCGCCCACACGGTCCTTCCAAGGCACCCTCCCCGCGCCGACCGGCCCCTACGCCGCCGGCGAGGACGTCATCCACCTCACCGACACGAGCCGTCCCGACCCGTGGGTGCCATCATCCGGCCCCCGCCAACTGACCGTCACGATGGTCTACCCGGCCGTCCCCGGGACCGGGACTCCGGCCCCTTACATGACCCTCGCCGAGGCAGCCGGAATCCTCCAGCGCCAGAAGCTGCCGGCGAACTCTGGCATCACCCCGCAGAACCTTTCCAGCGTCACCACCCACGCCTTCCACGGCGCGCGGCCGCAGAGCGGCAAGCATCCGCTGGTGGTCCTCTCACCCGCGTACGAGAACCCGCGCATGACGCTCACCTCGCTCGCGACCGACCTGGCCAGTCACGGCTACGTCGTCGCGCTCGTCGGCCACACCCACGAGGACAACGGCGAGACGCTGGCGAACGGCCAGACGCCACCGTGCGCGATCTGCGATGACCCGGCACTCGACTTCGACTCCGTCGCCACCAGCCGCGCGCGGGACGTGTCCTTCGTGATCGACCAGTTGACGCACGGCAATACCGCGTGGCGCCTGGCGCACCTCATCGACAAGCACGAGATCGGCATGGCCGGACACTCCCTCGGCGGAGCGGCGGCCGCCGCCACGATGATCGCCGACCCGCGAGTACGGGCCGGAGTGAACATGGACGGCTCCTTCCACCCGGCCCCGATGCCCGGCCAGATCAACCGGCCGTTCCTCATGCTGGGTGCGCCCCCCTCCGACCACCCGGCCGACACCACGTGGGAGCAGGCCTGGGCCGCCCTCGGCGGCTACAAGAAGTGGCTGACGGTCACCGACGCCGACCACTTCAGCTTCAGCGACCTGGACCTGCTTCACCAGGAGGCCGGGTTCCCGACGCCGCCCCTCTCCCCGGAACGCGGGGTGGTGATCACCCGCGAGTACGTGACAGCGTTCTTCGACCAGACGCTGAAGGGGATCCACAGTCCGCTGCTGGACGGCCCCTCGCCGAACAATCCGGAAGTACTCTTCCAGCACTAGTGTGATGCGCCAGAAATGGCGACTCTAAGAAGCCGTATCTCTGTCGATCATGAGGACGGTTCTGATCGAACAGGCCCCTGGTCGGATGATCTTGACCGGGTGGATGCATGAGAGCAGGGTCCTTTGGTAGCTCGGGGTTGCGACACCATCTCAAGCACCAGGAGGCCCTGGTGTCCCAGTTTTACGTGCCGGTTCCCGTCCCGTCCAGCTCCCGCGTGTCGCTGTGCGATTGCCTCGCGCACCGGTTCGGGAACGCGGCCGACCGCCCGGACCGAGTGCGGTGCTATCCGTCGGACATGACGGATGAGGAGTGGGTGGTGGTGCGGGACGCGCTGCCGGTGCCGGCCTGGCTGGAGGGCCGGGGCGGGCAGCCGGAGGGCTACTGCCACCGGCAGATCCTGGACGCGATCTTCTACGTCACCGACAACGGGATCAAGTGGCGGTCCCTGCCCGTCGATTACCCGGCATGGGACCGTGTGTATGCCTACTTTCGCAGGTGGCGGCGAGCGGGCCTGGCCCGCGAGTTCCACGACCGGCTGCGCGCGCGGACTCGTGAGGCCGAGGGCCGTCAGGCGGAACCGACGGCAGCGATCATCGACTCGCAGTCGGTCAAGGGCGCCTCCTCGGTGCCCGCCGCCTCACGCGGCTACGACGGCGGCGAGAAGATCAACGGAAGGCGCCGGCACATCATCACGGACAGCATCGGCCTCGTCTTGATGGTGCTGGTGACGGCCGCGAACGTGACCGACCGCCAGGCCGCCCGCGTGATGCTGCCCGTCCTGCGCACGAGGTTCCGGAAGATCACCCTGGTGTGGGCCGACGGCGGCTACACCGGCCGCCTCGTCACTTGGGCGAAGGAGAAACTCCAGCTCACCCTGGAGATCGTCAAACGCAGCGACGACACGAAAGGGTTCGTGGTGCTGCCGAGGCGGTGGTGCGTGGAGCGCACGCTGGGGTGGCTGATGCGCTCGCGGCGCCTGGTGCGGGACTTCGAGACACTGCCCGCTTCCAGCGAGGCGTTCATCTACTTCTCGCAGGCCATGCTCATGAGCCGGCGCCTCGCCCGCCGGGCCTCCCGGCCACAGCAGGAGCAGGCGCGTTGGGCTGCCGCGGCGTGAACCGGCCCGACGGCGCCCCGGTCAGCCAGCCCCGCCCCGCCAGGCGCTTCGCCTTCGAGCGCACGCCCTCGATCTTCGCGGGCACCAGCTCCAACTCCAGCCGGGCCGCGATCTGTTTCGCCGACAGCCCCTCCCCGTCGCCCGGCTCGGACTCCACCAGCTCCACGATCCTGCGGTAATCCGGCGCGAGCGCCCCAGCCGTCATCCCCTCCCTGAAGTGCGGCACGATCGACCCCGCGACCGGGACCTTCACCGCTTTGACCTCCTGCACCGGCTCCGGCGCCTCCCGCACGGCCGCAGCCGCCGCATCACCGGGGACAGCCAGGGCCTCCGCCAGCTCCCCCCCCGGGCGATCACCCGGCGCTCCAACACCGCCTCGGCCACCCCGAGTTCGGCCAGGACCCGGTCCGCCTCCGCCTGAAGCTCCTCCACCCGCATCCGGGCAGCCGTCTCCCGCTCCTCCAGCAACCCCATCACCGATGGCACCGGTCATCTCCGCATCGTCGAGCACGAACTGAACGCCCGAACCCTCCCGCAACGACACCGGAACCATGCCTGAACAGCGGAAACTCAACGCTCACATCCGGAAAGACAACGGCTTCTTATGGAGCTGCCACCAGGCCAGGTTTGGGGTACCGCCGAGGGTGTGTTGGAGGTGGCCGGCGAGGAAGGTGAGGGTGCGCTGGGCTTGCTGAACGCTCCAGCGTGTGGGGTGGCGTGGGTGGGGGCGGTACGCGGCGGGAATGAAGGCAGCGAATAGGTGTGTGTCGATGTCCTGGCGGGTGTGAAAGCGGGCTCGGTCGAGGACGGTCGAGGAGTTCGTTGGGATCGGGTAGTTCGATGATCTGTTCGTCAGGGCGGGGGTTGTAGATGGTGCGGGCCAGGAACAGGCCGAGTGCGGTGCTCAGCGCCTCGGAGGTCGGGGCGTGGGTGCCGAGCGAATCGGTGACCCGTCGCCAGCGGGCTGCGGGCTGCGGCCTGGCTGGCGGGGCCTCCGGCGTCGCGCTCCAGATAAGCGGCCGCTTTCTCGGGATCCAGAGGCAAAA
The DNA here is from genome assembly GCF_040680235.1 of Streptomyces sp. NPDC052101. NCBI lineage: Bacteria > Bacillati > Actinomycetota > Actinomycetes > Kitasatosporales > Streptomycetaceae > Streptomyces > Streptomyces sp. NPDC052101. Next base: position 2,843 of record NZ_JBFAWH010000085.1, on the reverse strand, counting down.
GGCGGATGCCTGCGGCTCCATTGAGGAGCACAGTGGTTCCCGATGGCGCGGTCAGGGCGCTGCGGTACTCAGCGGCGCGGCTGGAGAGCACCAGCGGCTGCCCTGCCGGTAGTGCCTGGTTAATGGCGTGCAGGGCCCGGGCGCGCACGGCTTGGGGGAGTTCGTCCAGGCCGTCGAGGATAGGCAGGATCAGCCGCTGCTCAAGCAGGGCATGTGCCTGGGTGCCGGTGCCGGGCTGCGCGGGATCGGCGGGGACGAGGGCGCGCAGGGCGGAGTGTTCCTGCGCGAGTTCGTCGGCCATCCACGTGTAAAAGTCCCGCCGGGCCGGGTCCCACGAGGCCCAGGGGAAACAGGACCGGAACGGGGCCGCCGGGCGCGCGGTGTTCGAGAAGCGCCGTCACCCCAGCGCAACGGCTGATCGTCGCCCTGTCCGCCGTCCACGCCGCCCGCGTCACGGCCATCCGACGCCTCACCTTGGACAACCTCGACCTGCCCAACCGCCGGATCACCATCGCCGGACATGCCCAACGGCTTGGCGAACTGCCGTACCAGACCCTGCTGGCCTGGCTCGACCAGCGTCGCGCCACCTGGCCGAAGAATCCCAACCGGCACGTATTAATCAACGCGAAGACCGCCCTGGGAACCGGGCCCGTCAGTGCCGAGTACCTCAAGCGGTACCTGCTGCACCAGGGCATCTACCTCGAACACATCCGCGGCGACCGGGTCCTGCACGAGGCACTGACCGTCGGCGCCGACCCACTGCACCTCGCCCTGGTCTTCAACCTGTCCCACACCACCGCAAGCCGCTACGCCGCCACCGCCCAGAACCTGCTCGACGACCGGATCGGGCAGGCCGCCGACATTGAATGAAGGTCCCGATCCCCGTGGAAGCTCGTGATCGTTTCTGAATGCCGACCAGATGTGCGGATACTGCATCGCCCTGGAGAGTTGCCCTCGTCGGCTCCAACCAGCCGACTGCGGCCTGTCAGTGCGCCACGAGGTGCTGTTGTTTCGGACGGAGGTGGAAGACCACCGTCGCCTCGCCGTCGTAGCGGCGAGGTGAAGCTGGAGGCAGCCTGAACCGGGGAGCGCCGGGGAGGGCGAGAGCAGCCTCGACAAAGTCGGGTCGGCCCAGCACTGCCCGGCCGCCACCGGATGGCCGGCACCGATTGGATGTAGACCAGCAAAAAGGACGAGCCGACGAGGGAGCGGCTGGAGAAGCTCTACGAGATCGCGCGGGGGAGCTGACCGGGATCTTCTGGAACCTCCCTGGGAGGGTCTGCATCTCTCTGTGCGGTGGGGCAGGAGCGGTGACACGGGGTCCCGCCGGGATGTCTTCACCAGGGGGAAGTCTCATGGCACGGCGGACACTGGTGGTCTCCGCTCTCGGCCTGGTGGTGCTGCTGGGTGCCGCTGCCTGTGGCAAGGACCACAACACGGCCGCCCAGCCGTCCAAGGGCTCTTCGGACGCTCATCCCGCCGCGTGCGGATCGTCCCAGCTGAGCTGGAAGATGACCCTTCTGCCGGGCAAGCCGCACAATACGCCGACGGCGATGCTCAGCGCCGCGCACAAGGGATCGAGTCCCTGCGCCTTCGACGGTTACCCGGGGCTCGAATTCTGGGTCGGCAAGGGACCGTCGGCCGACGCGAGGCCGAAGAAGTCCGCGCCGGTCCATCTGGTGCTGAAGCCGGGCCACAGCATCGAGTTCCCGGTCTTCTACGACGCGATTGGCTCGCCGTCCGAGAGCTGCGACATCTTGGCGGAAAACGACCCTCGCATCTCCGTGACGCCACCGCACCGCGCCGCGCACGACTACGGCTCCCCCGTGCAGCTGACCGACACGCAGGGGCACCATGTGCGGGCGCAGGTGTGCGGCCCCGACGACCCGCTGTTGGGCGCGCCCCAACTGCATTGAGCGCCACTGGTTTAGCGGGGTGCACGCGCGCTTCCGGCGTGCGATCATGGCGGCTGCGACCGCTGACCACGGTCGGTTGACAGCCGCCGCATGGCGGCACGGGGGGAATTACCCGGGGGTTCTGTGGTGCGCTGTGAGCGCGGCGCAGGACGTCGGCGGAAGATCACACTTCGGACTCCGTAGCAGCGGTGCGCCCGCTGCTCTGCGGTAGTGGCATGTCCTTGGGGTCCTCGTGTCGCCGTTCGGCCTGCCTCGGTTGGAGAACCTGAATGGCTCGATACACGAATACGTCTCGGGGCTGTCGTGGCGCTGAGTGCCGCGCTGCTGCTGGGCAACGCCGCCGTGGCACAGGCCGACACCGCGCCCCCCGTACCCGGCACCCCCACGCCGACCGCGTCGGGGCTCCCACAGAGCACCAGCCCTGCTCCGAAGCTGCCGGCCACGCCCGCACTCTCGGCCAGCCCTTCGGCCGACCCGCCGACTGCGGACACGCAGGTGCCGCCCCCCCCCAACGCCAACTGGACGGCCGAGGCCGCCATCAGCTTCTGGACTCCCGAGCGCATGGCCTCGGCCACCGACCCCTCGGGCCGTACCACCGCCCCGCCGGAGGGCTTGGCGGCGGCGAGGCAGCGGCGCTCCACCACCGGGCTGACCGCCGCGCACTTCAAGGGCATCAAGACCGTCGGCACGATCTTCAGCACCGACAAGGGCCTGCAGGGCCACCGCTGTTCGGCCAGCGTTGTGCGCAGCGGGGGGGGCACAACCTCATCCTCACCGCCGGGCACTGTGTCGGCTCGAAGTCCATGTTCGTACCCATGTACGACCACACCAAGACGGCGGCGCAGCAGCAGTACGGGGTCTGGGCGGTCGATGAGTGGTTCCGTGACAAGCAGTATGCCTCGGACCTGAGCAAGAACTCCGATCTGG
>NZ_JBFAWH010000084.1:0-8627 GCF_040680235.1 Streptomyces sp. NPDC052101 | reverse complement strand
CCGCCTGGTCATCGACGGTCACGGACTCGGTCACGGTGTCAGTCACTTGATGTCTCTTCCATGATCATCAATTACACCGGTGAGCGTACAGACCCTTTACCCGGGCCCACCGCGTGCTGATCCTCGTGGTTGTCGCTGGTGCCGTCATCATCGCCGGTATCGGCTTCGCCGGCTCGTACGCGGCTGTCCGTGAGCTTGCCATCAAGAAGGGCTTCGGGAACTTCTCGTACGTGTTCCCGGTCGGCATCGACGCGGGCATCTGTGTCCTCCTCGCGCTGGACCTCCTGCTGACCTGGATCCGCATCCCCTTCCCGCTGCTGCGTCAGACGGCGTGGCTGCTGACGGCGGCGACGATCGCGTTCAACGGTGCCGCCGCCTGGCCGGATCCGCTGGGCGTGGGCATGCACGCGGTGATCCCGATCCTGTTCGTGGTCGCGGTCGAGGCAGCCCGGCACGCGATCGGCCGGATCGCCGACATCACGGCGGACAAGCACATGGAGGGCGTCCGTCTCACCCGGTGGCTGCTCTCTCCGGTGCCGACGTTCCTGCTGTGGCGCCGTATGAAGCTGTGGGAGCTGCGCTCCTACGAAGAGGTGATCAAGCTGGAGCAGGAACGTCTCGTCTACCAAGCGAGCCTGCGCTCCCGCTACGGCCGCGGCTGGCGCAGGAAGGCTCCGGTGGAGTCCCTGATGCCGCTGCGCCTGGCCCGCTACGGGGTTCCCCTCGCCGAGACTGCGCCCGCAGGGCTGGCCGCCGCGGGCATTGATGAGCCGCCGATCGCGTTCACCAGCGAACGGGCCCCGGTCCTTGTGGCCGCGCCGGGCGCTGCGCTGGAAGGCGGTGACCGCGATGGGGCAGCAGGCACGCATCCCGTCGAGTCGGCGCCCGGGACGGCCACGGCCCGGCCCTCGGCTGAAGAGCCGAACCCGCCAGCGCAGGCAGCGGCGATACCGAAGGAGACCGAGGCGCTCGGCGAGGCCTACCGCGCATGGCTGTCCAACTTCCAGGTCGAACCCACCGCTGCCCAGTTCGCGCTCTGGATCCACGACAACTTGGGTATCGGCACCGGCCTTGGCGAGCCGCTGTCGGATGAACAGGTGCAGCCCCTGCTCGAGGTCCTCAAGGAGCGCTACGGAACCGAGATGCCGGACGACGCCGAAACCCCTGCGGATAGTCCGCAGCAGCAGGTCGGTGATGAGTTTTCATGGGAGGACTACTTCCACAGCGCCTGGGTCGCCTACACGCAGGAGCACGGCGGTCAGCCCAGCGCGGCCGCGCTCGCCGCGTATGTGTACGAGCGCGACGGCATCACCAATGCGGCCGGGAGCCCAATCACCGGCGAGGACCTGGAGGCATTCGTTACCCGCTTCCGGGAGCGCACGCTCGGGAGCGAGTCGGTGAACCAGGACGCCAACGGCGCGATGGCCGGTCCGGTGGACCAGGGCGCCGTGCGGACGGCATCTTCGTACGCCGACGAGCCGCTGGCGACGCCGGCGCGCGCTGAGGAGCCGGTGACGACGCCCACCGCATCGGCAGCTGAGGTACCCCTGCCCGTCAACCTGACACAGCCGCAAACCGTGCACGATCTCGTCCCCAGCTCGTCTGCGAGTGTGTCCGCGGGCAGTGAGGCCACCGCCCGGCTGCCGGAACAAGCGGCCCGGGAACAGGATCTGGATCCGATCCAGCAGCAGATCGCTCAGGTGGCCGGATGGCTGGCCGAGGCTGAGGAGGCCGGTAAGAAGCTCTCCGGGTCCGAGGTAGGCCGGCGGCTGGGCGTGGCCGAGCGGACAGGCCGGCGACGGCTGACGGAGGCCGAGAAGTATCTGTCGGAGCAGCGACGCCAGCAGGCCCGGTCACACCTGCGGTCGGTCAACGACCGATGACCGACCCTGGGCCGTGGCCGATGCCGCCGGTGTGAGCGCAGCGGCCACGCCTCGACCCCTCATGGCCGATCGGTGGCCGGTGGCCGACCGGGCCGTGACCGGCCCCGGCCACCGATCGGCCACGCGGCCGACCAGGCCCGATGCCGTAGCCGACAGACGGTGGCCGGTGGCCGATCCTGGCTCCATCGGTCACCGGCCAGTGGCCGGGCACCCCGAAATCGGCCACCCGTCCGGCGCCGCGATGACCGGGTACAGGGAGAGGCCGCCGTGCGGGCGGCTGGTGGGGCAAGGGGTTGGGTATCCGGCAGACCGGGGTATCCGGTCGTGCTCAGAGCGGATACCCGCAGCTTGAGGGACAACGGTCTGCGACCGCGTTCGACAGGCGTGGCCCGATCGGGAGCTGTGACGCTCGAGGCGGGTGGCATCCCGCGGTGGCCGGGCGGGACGGCGTGGCCGGTGTGGCCACTTCCAGCGGCCACAGCCGGCGAACAGTCGGCCACGGCGCCGGGGCGAGTCGCCGGTGCCGTGGCCGGGGTCAGATTCTGGCGCGGAGTTGGTCGAGGACGGCGAGGGTCTCGTCGTCGAGTTCGAGTTCGTTGTTCTCGGTGAACTCCTCCAGCCAGGTGGCGGCGCGCTCCAGCGCCTCGTAGTCGCCGATCGCCGCGTAGGCCTGAAAGAGGATGCGGTGCAGGGATTCGACGGCGGGGGCAACCTCCAGGCCCTTGGTGGCCGCCCAGAGAGCGCCGCGCGGGTCGTGGGCGGCCAGGCGGCGCTCGGCCAGGATCTCCGCCGCGTCCACGATCTCCATGGTCATCACAAGGGCAAGATGCTCGGCCCACTTGTAGCGGCGTCGGTCGGTGGAGGAGAACGGCCGGCCGCGTACGAGTTCCAGGGCGCGACGCAGCGCCAAGTCCGCGTTGGCTGTGTTTTGGTCCTTCCCGGCCTGGGTGAGGTGTTGGAAGTCGTGCCAGTCGCAGCCGACAGAGGAGGCGATGCTGTAGCGGCTGTTCGCGGTCTTCAGCAGCGGGATGTACGGCTGGCCGTCGGTGTCACGGCCGAGCCAGGTCCGCGTCCTGGAGACCACCGCGTTGCGGTACTTGAGACTGACCTCGTCGCGGTCGGGCCACAGGGCCTCGTCCAGGGCGCGGTGGTCCAGGGCCGCGGCATGGTGGCCGGGGTGGAGGACGAGCCAGACGGCGAGTTCGGTGTAAGTGCGCTGGCGCTTCTTTTCGGTGAGGGTTCCACGGGCGCCGACGACGTCGACCGGTCCCAGCACACGGACCACCGGGTTCGGCGTTTCCGCTCCTCCTGTCTCCAGATCCGTCTCCGGTGAGGCGGTGGCGGACGCGGTCTCGGGTAGTGCGGGTGCGGGGAGGACATCGGCGGGCAGACGGATGCTCACCGTCCTGTTCGGCGCCTGCTGTGCGGGAACTGGGCTTGGGGGAGCCGATGGAGCCTGGCCGGGCTTGTCCAGGGCGACGCCTGGACCTTCGCTGGGTGCGGCGTGGTGAGGCGGGGTGGGAAGGGGGGCGGCCGGGCTGTCGTTGCCCTGGCCCTGGCCGCCCTCGCCGGCCTGCTGATCCGCACGGTCGTCGTGGTCGTAGTCCTCGTCTTCTTCTTCGTCATGGAAGGTGGCGAACTGGGCGAGCAGATTCGGCACACGCTCCGGACCGGACGTGGCCGTCGCGTGACGGTCAGAGGGCGCGGCCACAGGGGAATCACCGTCGTCGGTGCCCTCATCGGTCTCGAAGACGGGCCTGTGCGCGGCAGAGAGTTCCGGCTCGGGAGCGGGGCTGTCCTCGGCGCGGCTGATGGCGAGGGTCTCCAGCGCGTAGGTGTAGTGCTCGTCGGACAGTGCCTGCAATGTGCAGTGGATATCCACGCCGTCGAGCGGCAGCCGGACGGCGCCGGCGTCCTCGGCGTGAAGCGTCCAGGAGCTGCTCACACGGGTGCCGGGGGGAAGAGGGCCGGTGGTGAGGACGGCGGTGGCAGTGCGCGGCTCGTCGGCGATGACATGGAGCAGGTCCTCGAGCCCGTCTGCGTCACCGCCCTCGAGGACCTGGGCGATGACCAGAGCGGGTGTCCAGGCCGCGGCGGTGTCGACGCCGGTGCGGGCATGGCGCACCGTGGCTGTGTCGAGCAGAGCCAGGGCGCGCTGTTGTTCGCTGTGGTGGGCGCGCAGTGCTACGGCGGCCTCGGACGGGCTGGCGCTCTCGGTGACCCGTTCGCCGAGTTCCTCGGCGAGGCCGGGTGCGACGGTGTCGTCGGCCAGGGCCAGGTCGAGGTGATGGGTGAACTCGCTGGTCGCCAGTTCCAGGGCGAGCGTGCGCAGAACCGGGACGGCGGCCGGCCCGGACAGGTGCAGGTGTCCGACGTGCTCGAGGTCGATGAGGACCAGGCGGCCGTCGCCGTCCCAGCCGAGGCTGACCAGGGCCGGATAGGGCTCCTCGATGTCGCCGGTCGCCTCGGCCGGGAGGAGTTCGCCGGTGTTGGTGGGGCAGGACCAGCGGGCGAGCTGGTCCGGGGCAGCGGTGAACGGCGCCACAGGCGCGGCTGGTTCGGCCAGGTGCAGCGTGATGTCGCGGTCGCCGAGGACGATGGCCTCGATGTCGGGCAGCTCGCGGTCTGCGTCGGCGAGATGGACGGCCATGGTGCGCAGGACCGGCTCGAGTACCGCGGTGTCGATGACGGCCTCGGTGACGCGCAGGGCGTGCTCGACACGGGCTGCATCACCCTGAGGGAGGGGAATGTGGTGGCCGCGACGGCGCCGGCGGAGCTGGGTGATGCGCCGGTAGGCGAGGAAGGACAGGAACCCGGTCGCCAGGACGCCGGTGGCCATCAACCCGAAAACCCCAGCCTGCCGTCCATGGTCTGTACTGGCTGAGGGTGAAGCTGACGATGCGGCCGGGGTGGGCGAGTCGGGTGTACTGGGGGTGCTGGTCGCCGAGGTCGTGGGGGAGTGCGGCGCAGCAGACTGTCCATCCGGCGTACGGGAAGCAGTGGCAGATGGAGAAGGCGCCGTGGTGGCGCTCGGCTCCGGTGTGGCGGTTTGCGAAGTGGCGGAGGCGGCCGCGGATGGGCTGGCGGTCTGCTTCTTTTCCGGTGTCGCAGCCTTCTTGCCCTGGGCGGCCGACCCGCCGCTGGCGTGGTCGTTCTCGTGCTGGGAGTGCTGGTCCTGCTGTTGGTCAGGGGTGGCGCTCTGCTCCGGGCTGGTGCTGTCGGCGGGCAGGGTGAGGCGCTGTCCCGGATAGATCAGGTCCGGGTCGGTGAAGTGGTGGCCGTACGGCTGCTCTTCGCCCTTGTTCGCCTCGAACAGCAGGGTCCACTTGGCGGCGTCACCCTCCTGTTTCTCGGCGATGCCGGTCAGGTTGTCGCCGGACTTGACCGTGTATTCGCGTGGGGCTGCCGTGTCGGCGTCGTGCGAGGGCTGGGCTTGCTCGCTGGCGCTGAGCTGGGTGTGCATGCCGTCCTGCGCGGCCGTGTTCTCGGCCGTCGTGGGTGAAGCGGCGACGGGGACGAGGACGGTGGTTCCCTCGGGAAGGATCGTGTCGGTCGGCAGCTGCGGGTTAAGGTGCTGTAGTTCCGGATAGCGCAGTCCGTCGCCGAGGTACTGCTCGGCCAGATCCCACCAGGTGGTGCCGTCCTTCCCGACGGTGTGCTCGGCGAGCATCGTTGCCTGGTCGTCGCGGTGGACGGGAGTGGCTGCCCGGCCCGCAGGGGAGGGGGCGGCTGTGGAAGAGGCGGAGGCCGCTTGCCTGTCGATGCCGTGGGCGGGGGTGGCTGCCGCAGTGTGGGGGGCGTGCGGGGCGGTCGCGGCGACGGCGGGGGTGGCGGCGCTGGCCGCGGCGGCGGGGGAGGCGAGCAGGATGCTGCCGAGGAGGAAGCCGGCCAGGCGCTGTCCGGTGGCCATGCCGGGCAGCCGCGGCGTGGTGCGGCGGACCGCCACCGCGCCGATCTCCAGGAGGACCGGGATCGCCAGCCACAGCCAGGTGATCCACGCCGTGATGGTGAGCAGGATCATCAGCCCGGAGCCGTCGTCCTGGCGCATCACCGCGTCGTGCACGCCGTCCCAGGTGGGCAGCGTGCCGGGCAGGGTGCCGATCGTCACCAGCATCCAGGGGACGCCGACGAGGAGGAGGGTGAGGACGGCGAGTGCACACAGGCCCCGCACCACGGCGAGCGGCCACGTCAGCGCACGGCGCGGGCGGTGTTGGGTGTGGGGCATGAGGGTCAGCCTCCGGCCTGGTGAAGGAGGGTAGCGGTGCCGTGTCCGGTCACAGGGATGTGCGCGAATCCGACGAGCGACGCGAAGTAGGGGCGGTAGGTGTCGTGGACGGTGACGCTCAGCGTCTGCCCGTCGGCCGCGACACTCACGTCGCCGTCGACACCGTGGTCGGCGAGGTAGGAGCGGGCGGCCGCCTGGGCGGCGTCAGGATCGACCACGATCGCCTCGCCGGTGATTGCCTGGCTCGGATCGATCTGCTGGGCGCCGGCCCGGGCCGCTTCCTGGGCGAGGTAGTCGGCGCGTGAGTCGGCGTCCAGGGCGGCCCCGCCGTCGATGACGAGACCGACGACGAGGAAGGCGATGATGACGATCCCGGCGTAGAACAGCTCCAACTGGCCCCGGTCCCGCCGGCCCTGGTCTCGCTTGGTCCGGAGCGCGGCGATACGTCGCCAGCGGGTCCTCACGAGTTCCCCCGGGTGGCCCACGTGTCTACTGCGGACGTCATCGACCCTGTGAGCGTCTTGGATCCGCCCAGGCCCGGGACCGCCAGTTCGGACAGCGGCGCCGTGCACGAAACGGTCGCCGTCACGGTCGCGGCCTGGCCGACGGGGGCGGACAGGCCGCGGGTGTCCAGGACGACGCTGATGCTGGCGCAGTGCAGCCCGGAGCGCGCCAGACTGGCCTCCGCCGCATCGCGTGCCGCGGACTCGCCGCCGGCCGGGTCGGCGGAGATGGAGGCGGTGCGGGCGGCGTCCCGGGCGGCAGCGTCCGCCGCACTCTGCGCGTTGACGATCCGGCCGCACGCGATGAGCAGACCGAGCAGCACCAGCACGACGGGCACGAAGATCGCCGTGGTCAGGGATGCCCCGCCCCGGTCTCCCCACTCCGGTTGGGGGCGAGTGTGCCAGCTCATGGGCGAAACCGCTCCTTCGGTGCCTGGACGCGCTGGTCGACGTGCCCGTCCCAGCCGGGCACCAGATTGATGACGCTGCCCTGGACCTCGACGCTGACCTGGTTGCCGTTGTCCTCGACCTGGACCGACGCGTCGGACAGGGACCCGCCCATGCGGGCGAGGAAGTCGCGGGCAGCTTTCTGCCCCGCGCCGGGAGCCGCGTTGTAGGCGCGCTGGGCGTCCAGGGCCTGCTGCGCGGCATGGTGCGCGACCGAGCGTCCGTGGAAGTAGACGCCGCCCTGGATCAGGGCGAACAGCATGAGGAAGGCCAGCGGCACGACCATCGACAGCTCGAGGGCCATCGCTCCGCGGTCCTCACGCAGCCGCTCCCGTATCCGGGCGCGCCAGCTGGGCGGTGGCACGGGGAAGAGTCGGGGCAGTCTCATCTCAGAAGCCGGCGATCTGGGCGACCTTCTCCGCGATCTTGGTGTTCGCCGCGGCGTAGACCACCATGATCAGAGAGCCGGTCAGCGCCAGTCCGACGGCCCACTCGAACGCGGTGAACCCGGCGTCCGATCTCGCCTCGACGCGGACGCGGGCGAAGTGCCGCCGGATCGGGCCCAGAAGGTGAGCGATGCGCTTACGCGTGCGGTGCACGGGAATTTCCTTTCGATTGAGCTTGCGGTCCACAGCCGGGCAGGCAGGGGGCCGATCAGAACGCCATGATCCGGATAACGGCGGGGGCCAGCAGGAACGTCGCCATCAAGAACACGATGGCCAGAGAGGGCAGGCTCATCTTCTCGGTGGCCTCGTTCGCCTGCCCCTTCCGGTCGGCCAGCAGCGCCCGCCGCACGGCGACGGCCTGGGCCTCCAACTGGTTGAACACGGCGGCGTGTTCCTTGCCAGCCAAAGCCAGCGCAGCTGCGGGGCGGGACAGTTCGGGCACGCCGATCTCCTCGCCGAGGGTGCGCAGGGCGCTCCACACACTGATGCCGGCGAGCTGGGCGTGCTCCACGGTGTCCCTGATCCGGGCCTCCACCACACCCTCGCCGGGCGCGACTGCGCGCATCAGGGCCTCGGGGGCACCGGCGTCCGAGTTGCGTGCCAGCGCGATCCGCTCCAGCAGGGACGCTGCGTAGTACTGCCAGGTGCGGCGTGCCTTCTTGGCCTTGTCCCGCACATCGTCGAGGCACTTGAAGACCATGAACGCCGCGAATGCCAGTCCGGCCAGCAGCGACACCAGAAGCGGCCAGCTCACCCCCATCAGCGAGGCGATGAACAAGAACCACTGCGGGAGCAGCATCCCGACCATGGCGTACAGGGCGCATCGCCCCAGCAGCGAGGCGGGTGACAGCTCCAGCAGTGCCAGGTCGCGCGCGGGCAGCCGCGAGACGAATGTGTCGGTCTCCATCAGCCGGGTGCCGAGCCGGTCCGCCCACAGGGCAGCACCGCCTTGCCCTTCGGACGCTGGTGTGCGGACGGGGGCGTACGTGTCGGGCTGGTGGGTGCGGCGCAGCACTTCGGCCAGCGGCGTGGGGGGGGGGGGCCGGGGCGGCCCCCCCCCCCCCCCCCCCCACCCCCCCCCCCCCCCCCCCCCCCACGCCCGGGCGGAGCAGGACCACAACCA
>NZ_JBFAWH010000083.1:0-8692 GCF_040680235.1 Streptomyces sp. NPDC052101 | reverse complement strand
ACGCCCGCTGGCAGCGCCCCGGATTCTGGATCGACTATCACCACGACGACCCGCAAGCCCTGGCCGACTACGAGCACGTGAAGCACGAACTCCTCGCCGCCGCCCCGCCACACGAGAACTGACCCTGCGCCCGGATGCCCTCTCGCGCGTCCGGCCAGCCGCCGTACGCGCAGGCGCACGACGACTTGGCGGCCGTCGACCGGCACGTCCGTCAGCGTCCGACCGTGGTACCCATGCACCTTCGCCGTCGGTGTCCCGCACACCGGACACGGCACCGCGTCCTTCCGGGTGCGGGCCGTGACCACCACCGCGTCACCGCCGTCCGTCACGTCCTCGACGACCAGCGCCGACAGCCCGGAAAACACTGTCTCCACAAGGGAGTTGACGTCGATCACAAGATCGTGATCACGGATGGCTACTCGACGTCACCACCGGCTACGGGCCAGAGCCGAACGATTTAGAGTCCCCACCCGTCGCAGCCGGTGCCCTGGATGGCTTCACCGAGCACCGCCTTCAGGCAGACGGCAGGACGCTCACCACCATCCGCCATCCCGACTACTACCTCTCCCGGACGGCGAAGACGGCGGAAACCCAGTGCAGACGGCCCGCCGCCGTGTCCTGCAGTACCTGGCCGGCTCGGAAGGCGCTCGATAAGAGCGAAGCTGGCGAAGAGGCGCGGCTCGCTCGGCGGCCGTCCGCCGAAGTTCGACCCCGAGGACTGCAAGGCGAGACACGCGGTTGAGTGCGGCATCAATCGCCTCGAAAGGCACCGCGCCGTGGCCACGAGGTACGACGAACTCGCGGTCCGCTACGAGGCGACCGTCCTCGTCGCGGCCATCAATCAGTGGCTGTGACCAGCGTCGTCGAGAGTGATCCAGTAGCGGCGCTTGACCCCGGTTTCTGTGCTGCGCACATCTTCGAGGACGCCACCATTGCTTTCGATGGTGCGCGCCGAGCCGACGTTGCCGTCGTCACAGGTGAGGAGGACCCGGTCCAGACCGACCGCCGGCGCCTTGAGTAGAACCGCTCCCAGCGCCCACGCGGCCAGTCCGCGTCTCCTGGCAGAAGGCCGAACGCTGTAGCCGATATGTCCGCCGCCTTCCAACAGAAAGGCGTTCAGATAGTGCCGAAGGTCGATGGCTCCGAGGTAGGTCTCACCGTCGACGATCCACCAGTGGGTGGCGTGGACGCGTCCTTCCCCGACAGGCAGCGACCGGTCCGATTGCTGTCGCAGCCGCTGGACCCATGAGGCGAACCCTTCCGGGCTGTCGAGGTCATCGTCACCAACCAGACGCAGGCCAGCTCCGTCCTGGTGAGCACCAGGCTGCCACTCGTCACGCGCCGTGAGCCACGAGGAATGCAGCCGTTTTGTGGGAGCGATCAGTTCAGCCATGGGAGGGACGGTAACACCCGCACTCCCTGCGTGATCAGGCATTTTGTGTCAGATCGGGAGCGTGGTCTTTCGGATGGGGTGCAGGTGGGCCAGATCGAGCCGAGATCGCTTCATTCCGCCTCTGGCTGTGTGTGCGGGAGCGGGATTCGTTTGTCGGCGGCTTCGGGAGTCGCTGGGCACTGGGCGCCGTGATCCATGTCGATGAGTTCGGGAGTCACTCGGCTCAACTGCGCGTTTATGCCATCAGTCCGTATGGCGGGCCTCAGACCTGCGCCCAGGCCCGCAGCAGCTCTTCGCGCACGCGCGCCTTGGGAGTGCCTTCCAGGCCGTGCTCGCGGCCCCATGCCTGCATGGCTCACAGGTCGGCCGGCCCTGCCGCGATCCGGCCGAGCAGCTCCTGGGAGAGCGCCTCCTCCTCGGCGCTGTAGCCGCCGGCCGCTGCCGAGTAGATCCGGAGCCGCTCCGGCCCGTTCCGGGTCTCCAGCCGTAGCGTCATCGTGGGCGGGACCTCGCCGCCTCCGAGGGACATCACCAGCGAGTCCACGATCCCCGACAGCCGGCCTGCCATCCCCTGCCGCGGCACCTCCTCGACGGTCACCGCACGCAGTTCCTCCCACGTCCAGGTGCGCGAGCGCTCGGGGTCCACGGCCTCCAGCCCCGCAGCGTTCAGCCGGACGCAGCGCCCGTCGGCGGCCGGCGGGGAACCCAGGTACATCGCTTCCGGGGTGATCCAGAACAGCCCGACCATCGCCACTACCGACTCCATCCCTCGTCCTTCGCCGCCAGGGGTCCAGCTCGTCAGCCATACCAAGGACGGGCCCCCGCCGTCACCGACACGCCAGGTCGGAGGGTTTCGGCGCGGGGCGGCATCACCCGTCGGGGCCCACCGTCGATTGCGGCTCACCCACTCGCTTCCGCTGCGTGGAACAGGGGGCACGCTGGTTTCCTGGACTGGTCCGGACGAGGCGCGGTATCAGGTGGGTCTGGCCGTATGTGGAGTCCTGGCTGTCCCCGTTGAGAGCTGGGCGGGACATCCTGGAGACGCTCAAGGGCGACGAGACGCTGGACGCACGAGGAGCATCCGCAAAGCCGAGCGTTCGCCGGCCCTTCTCGCCACCCTGGACGCGGCACTCTGAGTGACGGCTGACCGTCCTGGGGTGGCTCCCGAAGTCGCCCGAAAATGAGCCGTTGTCTATGCGGTTGGCCTGAAAGTCCGGGTCGTGGAAGAAGTCGTACTCCGGCTGAAGGAGCTGTTGTTCCCGTCGATCGCGGACGTCGCGGTGCTGTCGGTAGACGTGAATATCGAGAAAGTGCGCGTTGACGCGCAGTGCACGACGGTCGGTGCCGCCTGCCCGGGGTGCGGGGCTTGGTCGACCCGGGTTCACAGCTCCTACCTGCGGTTCCCCGCTGACGTACCGAGTGCCGGACGAAGCGTCGTACTCCAGTTACGGGTTCGGCGGTTCCGGTGCCGGAACACGGCGTGCTCGCGCCGGACCTTCGTGGAGCAGATATCTGGTCTGACCCGCAGGTATGGCCAAAGCACCGAGCGATTGCGCTCGGCTCTGGCCGCAGTGGGACTTGCCCTGGCAGGCCGGGCCGGCGCTCGGCTGGCCGCGGTCCTCGGCGTGTCCGTCAGCCGGAGCACGGTCTTGCGCCTGGTCGACGCGCTTCCCGAGCCGGAGGTTGCCGCGCCGCGGGCGGTCGGCGTCGATGAGTACGCCACCCGCAAGGGCCGCCACTACGGCACAGTCCTGGTAGACGTCGAAACCCGCCGTCCGATCGATCTGCTCCCGGACCGGAAGCGTCCAGTCTGGCAGCCTGGCTCGCCCAGCGGCCCGGCGTCGAGGTCGTCTGCCGGGACCGCGCACCCTTCTTCGCAGAGGGCGCCGCGGCGGGGGCACCGCAGGCGGTGCATGTCGCGGACAGGTGGCATCTTTGGCGCAACCTGAGCGAGGCCGCCGAACGGACTGTCGCCCAGCACCGCCGCTGCCTGCGTGTCCTGACACCCGCAGCACCTGAACCCGAGCCCGAGGCCGTCCCGGCCGCAGACTCGTCCGTTTCGCCTTGGCCACGAGGACACCGGTTCGCCGACCGGACCCGGGTCCGGCATGCCGCCATCCACGCCCTGCTGAAAGCAGGACACAGCCAACGCTCGGTCCAGCGGCAGCTCGGAATGACCTGGCGAACCGTCAAGCAGTTTGCCGACGCCGCGACGCCGGAGGAACTGTTCACCGGGCAGTGGCAAAACCGGCCTTCCGTCCTCGACGACTACAAGCCCTACTTGGACGACCGCTGGAACGAGGGCTGCACCAACGCCTGGAAGCTGTGGGAGGAGATCGTGCCGCTCGGCTACAAGGGCAGCTACCAGCGCGTTCGCGCCTACCTGCACGACAAGCGCACCTCACCGCGGCCGGTGACCGCCAAGCCGCCCACCCCGCGGGCAGTCGCCGGGTGGATCCTCCGGCTCGCCGCCGTCCGGAAGGACGACCTGCCCAGTCTCCATACCCTCGCTGCCGGCATCGACCGCGACCGCGACGCCGTCATCGCCGGCCTGACTCTGCCCTGGAACTCGGGCGTCGTCGAAGGACATGTCAACCGCATCAAGATGCTCAAGCGCCAGATGTTCGGCCGTGCCGGATTCGAACTCCTCCGTAAGCGCGTCCTGTAGGAGGTGATCCAGGGGGCTCCGGTGTCTACATAGCTCGCAGTGGCATATCGGCATGCGATACCTCGGTCGCACCCTGAGAATGACCCCATGGTTCACCAGATCGAAGTGCCCGACACCAACGATGCTGAATCCGTGGGCCATATGTTGCTCAGGGCCTGGCTCCAGACCTACCCGAACGAAGACGCTGGCGTTGATGAGACGTGGATCCTTGAGCAACGAGGCTCTGTTGTCACCGCGGAGGGTATTGGGCAGTGGCAACAGTTCATCGAGGAGGCGATACGTCACCCAGAGCTGTTGTTCTGCCGCGTCGTCCGTTCCGGGGCGGAGACCGTCGGAGTCCTCTGCGGCCGCCGGGACGAGGTGGTCACTCTCGGACCGATGTATCTGCTGGACGAAGCCCAAGGTCAGGGTACCGGCCGTCGGCTGATGGGCGAGTTCCTAGCATGGGCAGACGATGACCCTATGCACTTGTGGGTGACTGAGTACAACGAGAGAGCAGTCCAGTTCTACGAGCGTCACGGGTTCAAGCTCACGGGCGAGCGTGAGCTGTGGCGAGGCAAGTTGCCCAACGTGCGCATGGCCTGTGATCCGGTGACGCAATCCAAGATCGTATGAGACCCGACCATGTCGCTGAGACGCGAGTCACTCAGAGTGGCTGCGTCACAGAAGTTGAGCTAGAACCACAACTCACGTACACAGCCACGCCACGATTGCTCGACCACCATCTTGCTCCGCGGAAGTTCGTGGGGGGATCAGGCAGCCTTGAGCGGGGTGCCCTGGTAGGTCCATCGGTAGGGCTTGGCGGTCCCGTTGAGTCCGGTCACGCAGGCCTCTGGTTCCCTGGCTCTGTCGCTGCCGCACCACCGAGGCTGTCGGGAGCATCACGTCGACCTTCCAGGCCGTCGAGGATGGCGTGCAGGCCGAACGCGAAGCTGTCGTCCGGCGCCGCGCCGTAGTCGGCTGCGGCCGTTTCGAGGCGCGAGCGCAGCCGAGGGAAACGGAACGCGACCTCGTGGGCCTTCGCCATGCCCTCGCGCATCGACTCCTCGGCGTTGTCGCCCTCACGGCCGAGCTTCCTGGTGAGCGAGGCGACCGCGGCCGACCCGACGGCGTTGCCGAGCACGAAGGTGAAGACGGCGGCCGCCGCCTGGTCGGCCCGCGCGCCGGTGAATCCCGCCGCCTCGTAGAGGGCGAGGCTGTGGTCGTCGTGCCGGGCCTTGCCGGGCCCGTACATCAGCAGGGAGCCGAAGGCCTGCACCAGCCAGGGGTGGCGGGTGAGCATCGCGTGCAGGCCGTTGGCCATTTCGGCGGCGGCCGACCGCCAGTCGCCCGCGCTCAACCCGTGCAGGTCGGGCAGCGCGATCTCGTTCCACACCTGGTCGCCGGCCAGGGCGATGAGGTCGTCCTTGCTGCCCACGTGCCAGTAGACGGCGGTGGCCGCGGCGCCCAGCCGTCTGCCCAGCGCACGCATGTTCAGGCCTTCCATGCCTTCTGCGTCCAGTAGCTCGACGGCGGCCTGGACGATCTGTTCGCGGGTCAGCGTGTCGCGGGGCATGCACCCAACATAGCCGACTTGAACGCAGTTCGAGAAAAGACTTGCACGGTGTTCAAGTACTGCCCTAACGTTCCACTTGAACGCAGTGCAAGTCGCTGCCGGGAGGCCGCCGCGACCAGGCTCGGCGCCGTACGCGAAGCACGAACAGGGGAATGGAAATGTCACACGACAAACTGTCCGATGTCGTCCAGGCGACGGCCGCCAAGTTCGGCATACCGGGCGTCGCCGTCGGCATCTGGGCGGACGGCCAGGAGATCTTCGCCGCCCACGGAGTGACCAGCCTCGACAACCCGCTGCCCGTTGACCAGCACACGCTGTTCCAGCTCGGCTCGACCACCAAACCCTTCACGGCGACCGCACTGATGCGCCTGGTCGCGGACGGACGGGTCGACCTGGACGCACCGGTGCGCCGATACGTCCCCGAGCTCGAACTCGCGGACGAGCAGGCCGCTGCGGAGATCACCGTGCTGAACCTGCTCAACCACACCGCAGGGCTGGAGTGGAACCTCCTCAGCGACACCGGTGACGGGGACGACGCCCTGGCCGAGTTCGTGGCGAAGTTCCCCGAGCTGAGGCAGATCGCGCCGCCCGGCACCCGGGCCTCCTACAGCCAGGCGGGGTTCAATCTGGTCGGGCGGATCCTGGAGAAGGTCACGGGTCTGACGTACGAGCAGGCAGTCGCCTCCCTCGTGCTCGAGCCCGTGGGCCTGTCCAGCAGCTTCTTCGCGCCCGAGGACGTCCGAGCCCGGCGGTTCGCAGAGGGGCACAACCCCGGCGAGGACGGCACGCTCTCCGTCGCGCAGGAGTGGCAGGTTCCCCGCTGCCAGAACCCCGGCGGGGGTCTGAAGTCCACGGTGGCGGACCTGCTTCGGTGGGCCCGGTTCCACCTCGCCGACGGCCGCGCGGAGAGCGGTGCCCAGGTGCTACCCGCCGATGTGCTGCGGCGGATGCAGGTCCCGACCGTCGAGCTGCAGGCCAGCTCGCTCGGCGACGCCTTCGGCATCTGCTGGTTTCTGCGCGACGTGGACGGCGTTCGCACGTTCGGGCACGGGGGGTCGGCGAACGGCCAGTTCGCCGAGTTCCTCATCGTGCCCGAGCGGAACTTCGCCATTGCCGCGGTGGCCAACGCCGGCCCGGACGGTACCTCGTTCAACCAGGCCGTCGTCCGCTGGGCACTGGAGAACTACCTCGGCGTGGTAGACCGCGACCCTGAGCCGATCCCTTATGACGCGGCACGCGCCCAGGAGATCGTCGGCCAGTACGATATCGACGTCATGACGCTCACCATCGCCACGGACGGGACCGGGCTGACGCTCGCGGCCGCGATCAAGCCGGAGATCCGCGCGGCCTCCGAGGACGAGATGCCCGCAGACTACGAGCCGGCCGCCATGGGCCTGCTCCCCGGCGACGGGGACGAGTACATCGTCACCGAGGGCGGCCTCACAGGACAGCGCGGCTTCTTCAGCCGCGACGAGAACGGCACGGTCGTCGCGATCGACCTGGCCGGGCGGGTCTTCAACCGGGTGCCGGCCGCCTCCGCGTGACGCCCGGTCGACGGCGCCAGCTACCCCGCGCCCTCCAGCACCCGCTTGAGCGTCGGCGGCTCGGTGCCCACCAGCGCGACCCGCTGGTCGACGGCATGAACTCGTCGCCGTCCCGTTTGGCACGACCCTGACCGGGACTCGCCAGGAGGCCCTCTCCAACGAGACCGCCAAGTCCTACCGGTGGGCCTACCAGGGCACCCCGCTCACGGCCGCCTGATCAACACCCCTCCACGAACTTCTGCGGAGCAGCACTAGGTACAAGCCCGCTGCAGCACGGCTCAGATCCAGGGAGGTGCGCCGCGCCTCGTCGCCAGCCGCTCTTTCCGCTGACGGCGGGGCGGTACAGGGAGAGCCTGCCACGCCCCACCCTGCTTCTACCGAGCGGCTACGCCCAGCACATGCCGATGGCGGAGAGCTGTTCGATCCGTTCTGGGGTGAGTGTTGCGGCTCTGCTGCGCCCGCTGCTCGGCGGGCACCGCCGCACGCCACATCCTCCCCGAGCCGGGCGCCTTCTTCTCCTTGCCCAGCACCCGCAGCTGTCCGGCAGCGTCTCGTAGTCTCGCGCGTTCCGGCGGGCGTGAAGCAGCCACGCGAGTGACCTCTCCACCACCCACCTGCGTGGCAGGACCACGAACCCTCTTGCGTCTTTGGGCCTGCTCACGGTCTTGACCGTGAGGTGGAGGAAGGACTTGGCCCAGTCGACGAGCGTGCCGGCGTAGACCGAGTCGGCCCAGACGATGGTGATTTCGGGGTGCATCAGCCGCAGGCGGAAGAGGACTTCGCGGGCGGCGACGCTGTCGTGCACGTCGGCCGGGGTGACCATCACGAACAGCGGCAGGGCCCTTGGTGTCCACGACAAGATGTCGCTTCCTGCCCGGGAGGGTGCTGAAGGCCACCCCCGGTCACCGATGCCGCTCGGGCCACCGGCTGGCCACCCACCGGTACTCCTTGATCGTGTTGTAGGGAACGTCGATGTCCTCCGACAGCCGCTGCAGCCATGCCGACACCCCGAACAGGTCGTCCCCCACGGACCGGCCGCCGTGCTCCTGCATCGGGACCACTTCCAGCGCGCCGTCGCCGATGATGAACGAACTCTTCGACAACTTCTCAGCTGCCTCGCGCAGTCGCTCCACGATCTGCTCGTACCGGCCCACGCTGACGTTGCCGACTTCTCCGTACTGGGCACCACGCCCACCCCCTGCCAGGCCGGAGCATGGCCCCATGGCCGTAAAAGGGGAACTCCGGCCCGCCCGGTACCGGGCAGAATCCGCCCGCCGTCCCACACCCGAAAGGCGCGCCACCACGGCGCGTGGAGCAGCGGAATGCTCTCCGCAAAGCTCACTGCGACACCACTGAGACCCCACTGCCTGGAGGGTTTGATGCGCACCACGCCGTCCAACGAGGCGCACGAACAAGATCATCAGGGGTTTAAGGATCGGTTCTGAGAGGTCGTTTTCATCTGCAGTGTGGTAATGCATCCATGTTTGTGCGGGGCAGTGGTCTGGTGTTGATGAGGGTGCTGAGTCGGTCGT
>NZ_JBFAWH010000082.1:0-8709 GCF_040680235.1 Streptomyces sp. NPDC052101 | reverse complement strand
CCCGCCATCGCAACGCCCGCGGCCGCCTGAACGCCGAACGCGTCCAGCAGTTGGAGACGCTCGGCATGGTCTGGTCACACCGTGACGTCGCGTGGGAGGAAGGGCTCACCGCGGCGCGCGGGTGGGCGAAGGAGAACGGGCACCTCCTGGCACCGCTGGACGCCGTCTACCGGGGCCACAAGATCGGCATCTGGCTGAAGAACCAGCGAGCCGACGCCCGCGCCGGGACGCTGCCGGCGGAGCGGTGCGAGCAGTTGGAGGACATCGACCCGTCCTGGTGCCCCGCCTGGCCCGTGGAATGGCAGCGCGCCTTCCATTTGGTCCGCCAGCACCTGGACGCCGGCGGCACCCTGCCTACCGCAACGGGCCAGGCCGTGCGCCAGGGCGAGGACCTCGGGCGGTGGGTCAGGGCACAACGCCTTGGATGGGGCCGGCTCACCGGCGGACAGCAGTGGATGTGTGAGCAGGTCCTCGGGATCGAACCGGCGGCCCAGGACGAGAAGCCGAAGCCACGCCGCACGCAGAGCGACAAGTGGGCGCTGAACTACACCGCCGCCCGCCAGTTCTACGAACGAGAGGGGCACCTCCGAGTACCCAGGGGACACATCGAGCGGATCGTCACCGGCGACGACGGCCAGGACCAGGAGGAACGAGACCTCAAGCTGGGGTCGTGGATCGGGAACCAGCGCAGCAGGGCCGCCACGCTGCCGCCGGAACGGGTCGAGCAGCTCACCGCGATCGGCATGCGCTGGGCGTAGCCGGCCCAAAGGCCCGCTTAAAGGGCGCTTCGGCCATCCCTCTTTCACCGGCTGCGCCAGGGAAATTTCGAACATATGTAGGCGTAATCTTGATGGCGGGGGCACGGGGGTGCGGCTGTGTACGTCGCGATACCGATACCCCTTGGGGGCGTCGTGGGAGGCGCTATGGCCCGGACAAGGCTCATCAGTCCGTTCCCGAAGCAGTTCACCGACCGGCAGTGGGCCCGCTACGTCAAGCAGGGCCGCGACATGGTCGAGGAAGATACCTCGATCCAGTTCCGGTTGGGCGATCTGACACTGAAGATGATCAAACCCAAAGGGCGTGGGATAAACCAGGGTGTCTTCCTGGTGCTGGACCGTTTCGCGGACGAGATCGGCAGCAACGTCAACACCCTGGTGAAGTACCGGCATGTCGCCGTGTCCTGGCCGCCGGGTGAGAGGGTTCCGGGTGTCCCGTGGTCAGTGCACTCGGCACTCGATGCTCTGCCCGACCGGTTCGAGGTCATCCGTCATCCGCCGGAGGGCAGGGAGCGCTGGACGGAAGACCTCGCTCTCAGCCGGGCAGGACGCCTTCCCAGCCGGCCGCTGACGAAGGAGGAGAAACTGGACCGGGTCCGGACGCTGATGCGGGAGGACGAGAGCGCCACCAAGGCGGTCGAGGAGATGATCCGCCGCCCCGACGTCGCGCAGCGGGTGATGTCCAGCCCGTCGAACCAGCGCATCCTGTACCGGGCGCACCATGAGCAGCGCCAGCAAGCTGCCGCTGCCAGGTTCGCCGCCGCGCACGAGCGGGACGAGGCCGACGACGAGGTCGAGGAAGTACGGCAGGTGCGCCGCCGCGAGCCCGCAGTGGACTACCAGCGGGCTTCCAGTGAAGTGCTGGAGCTGATCGGCAGTGGCACGACATTCCTGGTCGATCTTCAGCGGATGATTCCGAGGCTGCACGTGGCGGAGTTCACCGAGCGTGAAGTGCGGGCCGTGCTGGACAACCACCGGCGGATCCGGGCGGCGCTCGACTGGTGCGACTCCGCGCTGTCGACCGGCGACAAGACCATGGACGAGGAACTGGCGCGCATCCTGTCCGAAGGGGATGACCAGCTATGACCCGCACAGCCACCGGCGCCCCGCGGGCAGCCCCGGTCCCCACCCAGCACCTGGCCGAACTCGCCTGGAGGCTATGCGAGGAGAAAGGCGAGGATGTGCTGCTTCCCCGTGAGGAGATCACCGGCCGCATCCACGCCACCGACGGGCAGTTCGAGCGGGCCAAGGGCTACGTCCGCGACCACATCACCATGGAGAAAGGGAAGGCGTTCCTGTCGTACCGCAGCGGCTACATGATCACGATCGATCCCGCGAAGATCTCCGAGTACGCCGCCTTGCGGATGCGCCGCATCAACACCGAACTGCGCCGCCTGCTGTCCGGGGCCATCAACCCCCTCGGCGAGGAAGTGAACAACTACGAGGTCCTGGCCATGTTCCAGGACGAAATCGCCCACATGACCCGCACCTACGACCGGATGCAGAAGGCCACCCTCGCCATGCCCAAACCGGTCCGGCCGGCCAAACGGCGGCGGCGCACCACCGCGGGCGCCTGACGTCCGGGAGTGTTCGTGATGGGACGCCCGACCATGCGACGTCCGGCCAGCGCGCGCACCCTCTACAGCGCGCTGGCCGACCTCGGTTCCGCCCCGAAGCTCGATGCGCGGCAGCGGCCCGACGGCCCCAAGCGCACCGACACCGCCCTGCTCCTCGGGATCCTGCTCGCCAAGACCGAACTCGACGCCGCCAGGCGTGCCGACCCCGCACAAGAGCCCCCACGTGGTCTCACCCAGCTGCTGGCCGGCTACTGCTCCGCCATCGCCTCGAGGGCCGACGAAACCCGTCTGCGCCTCCTCAGCCTCCGCCTGGTCCGCAGCGCCATCGAAGCCACACTCGACGACGACCCCAGCCCCCTGTCCTGCGCCGCCGGGGACTCCGCCCTGGCCGCTGCCAGCCTCATCGACGCCGACCGGCTCACCCGCACCGGCGCCGGCCCCGCAGCGGTCAGCGCCTGCATCGACACCGCCGCCCAATCACTGACCGCGGCAGCCACCGGTATCAACGCCCTCACCGCCATCAGGCGCCACCACACCCGCCGTACTCCCGCCCGTGAGTGAGGGGCAGCGGCTCAGCAGGTCATGAGGCGGTGGTAGTCCTCGGCTTGCCGGGCCAGGTCGTCTTCGGGGATGCCGGTGAAGGCGCTCATCTGGGCGTAGGACAGACCGCTCCCGCGCCCGACCAGCGCGAACTCCCACAGGGCCTGGTTGATCCGGGCCCTGGCAGTGCCGAGGGAGACCATGCCAAGCTCGACACCGTCGGCCGCCGGCAAGGTGCCCTCGATCTTCAGCTCCGTCAGGTGACGCACCGCGCAGGTGATCAGATCGGTGACGAACTCCGGCATGTCGGAGGGGACGTTGCCCGCCCAGGTCCGCTCATGTGGCTCCGGCGAGCCGATGTCAGCGAGCTGCTGGGAGCGGCGATCGGTGATGTACTCCCACACCCACCGGTAGGACACCGGGAGCCCGTCGGCGCGACGGTTCAGCTCCTCATACAGCTCGAAGGCCGAGCGGCGCTCCTCGGGCGCCTTGGCCTGGTCTTCTTCCAGCCGCGCATCCAGGAACTGACGGGCCTCACCCAGGTCCTCTTCGCCGGCCGGGAGGGGATGCGGCAGGGGCAGCACGGCCGAGATCGCCTCCTTGACCGTCGCTCTGGCCACACCGTGCCGGGCAGCCAGGGAGCGGGGCAGCCTGTCGCCCGCGCGGTGGTCGCGGCGGATCGCTTCGAACAGTTCTGTCCCTGGCTCGGCCATCGTCTACTCCCTATGTGTTTGCGGTCTGGTCGGGCGCCCACCCACCTCATGCTGCCCGGTTCGGTGCCGGTGTGCTGCCCGCGCCCCGGTGTGCGGCAGCGGGCCGTGGGGAACTCGGGGTCCTCGCGGCCGGGTGCCGTCTCGAGCGGGGCGCTTGGTGCTCGACCACGCCGCAGGCGTGGGCCGCTTCGGTCACGCCCGCTTGGTCCCAGGGGCGCAGCCGCAGCGGGCGAGCGCTGTGCTGGCGCCCTTCCAGTTGCCCGAAGCGGCGGGCTGCCTCGATCAAGTCCACCGCCCAGGACGGGGCGGGGCGTTTGGGGCCACGGTTCGACCGGGCCGGCAAAGCCTCATGGGCGGCGGGCAACTGCAACTGCGCGGCCGGACAGCCGGTGAGGATGCGCACCGCCAGCGCCGCGGCGTGAACGGGATGGGCGATACGCGCATGGAGCCGGCGCGCAAGAAGCGCGGTCGGCTCGTCGGGCTCGGACGGAAAGCGGCCGACCGCGGGCAGCGGAAGCACCGCACGGCCCAGGCGGCAGCCCGCTGCCTCGATTTCGCCGCGGCCGGGTGCGCGCCGCGCCGGCAGCAGGAAGCACGGCTCACCCTCGTGGGGCGGGAACTGCCCGTCCGCCTCCCACCACGCGAACCGGCCGGCGGGCGGTCGTGGAGCCGGCGCAGGAGCGGCCACGGCGCGGCGGGCCGCGGCCAGGTTGTGCGCCTCTTCGTGCGGGAGTGCGGCGAGAGCGGCGGCCAGGGCGGGCGGCAAAGGACCGTGGCACAGCAGGGTCAGCTGGACGCCGGTCAGCTCCCGCAGGGCGAAGAGATACTCGAAGTGCCGGGAGCTGATGCGATGGGCCCGGGTGACGATGACGTGACCGATGCGCAGCGCGAGCATCCAGGCGGCAACCACGCGCCAGGCGGTCTCGAGGTTCGTCGTCCAGTAGGTACCATCCTCGCTCCCGGCCAGCGGGAGGTGTTTGCCGATGCTGCGCAGCAGGTCGTGGGCCAGGGAGGCGGGAGCGCTCGCCACCGGGGTGGGGTGGACGGTGATACGGCCCAGCGCGGGAGTGTGGGCGGCCAGAGCGGCGGCCATGAAGGCGTAGTCATCGTGAGAGTCGTGCACCACAGTGAGCGGGGGCAGGCCGGAATTGGTGTGGCCGGGTGACCATGTAGGCCTCCAGGGGCCGGTGGTGGTCTCGGGCACAGCGGCCGGGCGCGGCATCGGCATTACCGCGGCCCGGGTGATGGTGGCGTGGCAGCGGCGGGCGCCGGCGTGGAGTTGCCGGCGGAATCTGTGCGGGCCGCCGTCGACGTGGTGGCCCGCGGGGTGGGGGCAGGAGGACGCGTGGGTGCGGTCATGGGCGCCGCCCGCCGTCGACCCGGTCGGCCACGGCCTGCAGCATGCCCCCATCGGGCTTCTTCGCTCCGGTGGCGGCCAGAGCCCGCTGGGTGTGAAGGGTCAGCACGACCCAGCGGCGCAGACAGCCATCGGCGAAGCGGGCGTCCAGCGCCTGAAGGTCGCCGGGCGCGACGCTCTGCCACAGCGGATGCAACGCAGCAACCGCCTGCGGGACCTGGTCGCAGGTGAACGGCCAGATGTAGGGCCAGCCGGCGCTGCGGGTGGCGAGCATCCGCTGGGCGCGCAAGGAGCGTTCGCCGCGCGCCTGGGCGACGAGCACCACGCACAGCCCCTGGGGGAGGTCGTCGTGCAAGAAACGCAAGTACTCGAAGCAGGACGCCGACAGCCGGTCGGCGTCCTCGATTACGACGATCCGCGGGCGGGCGGCCAGGGCACGGCGGATCAGCGTGTCGGCTACCCCGGGGTCGACAGGCGCCTCGCCGACCAGCTTCAGTGCCCTGTGGAGGGCGGCGCGCAGGTCAGCCGGCGCCGGCTGAGCCCGAAGATCCAGCGGCAACAGCTCACCAAGACGGCGGGCGGCGGT
The DNA here is from genome assembly GCF_040680235.1 of Streptomyces sp. NPDC052101. NCBI lineage: Bacteria > Bacillati > Actinomycetota > Actinomycetes > Kitasatosporales > Streptomycetaceae > Streptomyces > Streptomyces sp. NPDC052101. Next base: position 3,160 of record NZ_JBFAWH010000082.1, on the reverse strand, counting down.
GTGGACGGCGAAGGTCTTGCCGACCCCGGCATCGCCCAGCACGCACACGAACCGGCCCTGGGCATAGGCGTCGGCGAGCGCATCACCGACGGCGAGCATGCCCGGCGTGAGCACAGTACGTACCCCGGGAACGCCGAGGAAGTGCAGGCCAGATGGGGCAGCGTCCTCAAGGACGGCGAAGGGCCCGGCTGCGCCGGCCGCGCCCCAGACGGCCGGCGGCGGGGACGGGATGGTCAGCACCGCTTCAGCGCCCAGTCCACGACCCGGTCGTCGACCTTGTCGGCCCCCAAGTGCCCCATGCCCTTGATCACGTGCTTGGTGACCTTCGCCCACTCACGGAACGAGCCCAGCGCATACTGGGTGTCGATGCGCTTCAGCAGCGCCTCGTCCACGCCCTTCCACACCCGGTGCGAGTCGGGCACGGCCTTGAGGATCTCCTCCTCGGTCATCGCCAGGATCTCCAGGCGGATGTAGATCCGCGAGGCCAGCGCCGGATCGCTCTGCAGCGTCTCGTACGCCTCCCGGCCGCCGACGAAAACGATGGCCGGCTTCGGGTCGCAGTTGTCCCACAGCTTGCGCAGGAACTCGAAATTCTCCCGCCGGTACTGCTGGGCCTCGTCGCACACGATCACATACGGACGCCGCGGCAGCGTCTCACGCAGCAGCTTGTCGAACGCCGTCGGCGTACCCGGCATCTTGCAGGAGAGGTTCATCTGGTGGAACAGCTCCTCGCGCAGATCCTTCGGCCCCGGGCGGGAACGGGCGAAGTCCAGCGGCAGGATCAGATCCGGATTCATCTCCTGGATCGTCGCCCGGGTACCGAAACTCTTGCCCAGCCCCGCATCCCCGTAGATCACCGACATCGCCCTCGACTCGACGGTGTCGACGACGGTGTCCCTGATCTGCAGCAGCGTGTCAGTAGCCACCAGCGACGAGTCCTCGAGGCCGAGGAAGAACTGCGGGCGCAAATCAGGGCGGCGCGGCGCCGCAGACTCGGGCGGCTGCTGCGGCGCGGCAGCAGTGGCGGTGGGGGTGGTCATGCGTCCTCCGAAGACGGACCGGCAGGGGCGGGGGCGGCGGCCTGGCCCGGGCGTACCCAGCCGGCCGGAAGCGGAGTCAGGGGCGAGTAAGGCTCCGCACGTCGGCGGGGCGGCGCGGGCGGGGCGGCGCCTTCCAGTTCGGCGCGTGCCTCCTGTTCCGTCATGCGGATGGCGCGGACGGGGAGTTCGGGCTGGGTGGAGGGCAGGTGACGTTCCCGCCTGCGTTCGGCGGAGCGTTTCAGGGCCTGGCGCAGGACCGCGCTGTGCTCGTCGCGGTCGTTGAGGACTTTCTCGCGCATCTCCTCGCTGACCTCGTTACTGAGGAAAGCCCGGCCGAGGTAGCGGTTGCCACGAAAGGTATAGAGGTCGATCTCATGGTCGTGGTGGGGCATCCACCGCAGGCGCAGTTCCAGACCGATGCGTCCCACGCCCTTCTCGGGCATGTAGTAGCGGTTGTTGAACTCCACCCCATGACTGGTGATCTTGTGGACCCTGTTGTCGCTCTCCAGCATGAAAGCGCGCAGTTCTTCCGGGCTGGGCTCAGGCCGGATCTCAGCAGGGTCGCTCAGCCACGCTTCAAGCGGCGTCATCCCGGTGCGTTCAAGGACATGCTGGGTGTTGCGCTCCTCAACCCACTGGCGCAGCAGGTCCACGAACGCCTCGAAAGTCAGCGGCGGGTCCTGGTCGCCGACGCGGCAACGGTGGTCGAGCAGGGGCGCTTTGGCATAGCGGGGCAGGTCCGCGAAGAACCGGGTCATGCTGGTGCGGTTCAGCCGCTCGATCCCGCCCTTATGACGGGCGCTGCGCACCTTGTGCATCGGCACACCGAGCAGGCCGAAGGTCCGCCGGACGGTCCTGGACAGGAAATCGGAGCCGCCGTCGACGCGTACGAGATGCGGCCGTCCACCTGCGGGCCCATAGGGGGCTTCACGCAACACGGAGGCGCGGACGGCTGCCAGAACCGAACCGCGGTGCGCGGAGCCGGCGGTGACCGCCCAGCCCATCACATAGCCGGTACCGCGGTCCTCAAACCACGTCACCCACACCCTCGACAGCTTCTTGTCAGGCATCATCACGACGGTCGGAGCCTGCTTGTGATCCCCCTCCCACACCTCATTGCGGGCCACCGCGGGCCGCTGGAAGGCGGGATCGAAACCACGGGCGGCCGGGATCCCCTCCCGCAGACCGGCCATGAAACCAGGGTCGAGGTCACGGGCGATGGCATCGTGCAGCGTCGTCAGCCCCACCGGGTCCTGACCCGCCGCCAACGCCTCACGTACCAGGTGCTCGTGAGCACGTTTGACGTTGCCCCGGTAGTCAGCGAGAACGTCGATGATCTCTTCGGTGATCCGAAAACGCCTGCGCTCGGGCTTCTCCGGCGAGCCGGTCTCCTCAGCCGCGGCAAGCCAGCGCCACACCTGCCGCACGCTCACACCCACCGAACCGGCAACCAACCGCACATGAGCAGTCGTCAACTCCCCCGCCCCACGCAACCGCAGCAGCCCGGCCACAGCAACAGGCCGCAACTCATCCCGATGCCGCCCCAAACCCCCATCCGCAGTCTCGGAGGCGTCGTCCGGCGCCGTCACCAACGACCGCACCCACGAGACCCGCAGGCGGACAACGGCACGGCACTCAAGTACAGCCTCCAACAATGAACAACGCTTGCACACAAGACAGTTCAGCCAGACGCACGTGTGTGACAAATGCATCTGATGCGACGCTACGAGCTACACGCGGCTTCCCGCCCAGCCCCTCACCCGGGCGGGTGACAGCAGAACATTCCCGCCAGTTCGGCACACGCGCGTGCTAACGACCCTCGGGACCGCAACGGGCATCCCCACCAGCCAGACTCCACAACACCGGCACACGCGTCGCACTCCCCCTCAACACCCACCACGACCCGCCGGACACACCCCGCACACCCAGACGACTCCCCGCAAGACAAAGGAGACACGGCGAACACGACACCGACCGATACGGCTTCACGTCACCGCAAGATCCGGAGAGATGTCACCATGATCGATCGCCCCAACTACCCCTTGAGCAGCACCAACACACCTACACGCCAGTGACACACAAAGCCGAACATCCCAGTGACATCACGACCGAACCTCACA
>NZ_JBFAWH010000081.1:0-9038 GCF_040680235.1 Streptomyces sp. NPDC052101 | reverse complement strand
AACGGGTGGATGACCAATAAAAACGCCCCGCGGCCGGAATTCCGGAAGCGGGGTGAAGGGGGCGATGGACATGTCGGCGGAGCCGAAGGCGATGGGCTGCCGTGTCTCATGACGACTGAAGGGCGCATCCCATGGTGCCGCTCGCTGCTCGTACGGCTCGCCCGGTTCACCGGGCGCACCCTGCGGGCCGAGTGGCACTCCATCGTCGTCGACCCGGTGCACCGCCTGATGCGCCGTGGACTGTCCGGACTGCTGCTGGGGTGCGTCGCCGCGTTCGGCGTCGTCTTCTTCCACGACATCGCCCAGCACCCGCTCGGCGCGCAGTGGGTGAAGTGGCTCGGCGGCGTCAGGGCCGATCTGCCGCTGTGGCTCTCCCTGCTGCGCACTCCCGTGTCGCTGTACGTCCCGGCGCTCGACCTGCCCGTGTGGGCGGGCATCACCCAGCTGTTCCTGGCCTTCGCGCTCGCCGAAGTGGCCCTGGGCCGGGCCCGCACCCTGGCGATCGCCTACGTCACGACGCTGGCCGGCACACTCACCGCCCGCGTGATGATCGCGCTGGGCCCCGGCTGGTGGGGTTTCGGGCTGCCGCGCGAGTTCGGGCAGGTGCTCGACACCGGCCCCTCCGCGGCCGTCGTCGGCCTGTTCACCTATCTCGCGGTGGTCAAAAGAGCGCCCGTGGTGTTCAGCCTGACCGGCGGCTCGATGGTGTGGGAGTCCATCGCCGTCCCCAACCTGGCAGGCCGCGAGCATCTGATCGCGGTGGGCTCGGCGATCGTCCTCGGCCTGCTGCACGGCCGCCGCGCAACGCTCCAGGCACGCCTGCGGTCCCTGCTGCGCATCCAGGAGCGCGGGCCCGCACCCGCACAGCCGGCGCTGACGCCCCCGCCCGCACCCAAGGTGCCCTCGGTGGTCCCGGCGCCCGCACCCGAGGAGCCCTCGGCGGGCCGGGCTCCGCAGCCCGCGGGGCCGTCGGTGGTCCCCGCGCCCGCCCCGGCCCGGTCCGTGCCCGCTCGGGCGGTCGGCGAGCGCTCCCAGGACGCGGCGATGACGTCCCTGGAACGCTGATCCGGGCACACGTGCCTGTGGCGCCGCCCACCCCGTCGATGTGATGGTTTTCGCACGTCGACACGCGCGGGTACCCCCTAAGGTTGCCGCGAGGTACGGCAGGGCGTGGCTGACACCATGGTGTTCGTCGCCGGCAGGCAGCTGAAGGGAATCCAGGATGTTCCGCAAGGTGCTGGTCGCCAACCGTGGAGAGATCGCGATCCGCGCGTTCCGGGCGGGCTACGAACTCGGCGCGCGCACCGTCGCCGTGTTCCCGCACGAGGACCGCAACTCACTGCACCGGCTGAAGGCCGACGAGGCCTACGAGATCGGGGAGCCGGGGCATCCGGTGCGGGCCTATCTCTCCGTCGAGGAGATCGTGGGCGCCGCCCGCCGCGCCGGCGCCGACGCCGTCTACCCGGGCTACGGCTTCCTGTCCGAGAACCCCGAACTGGCCCGCGCCTGCGAGGAGGCGGGCATCACCTTCGTCGGCCCGAGCGCCGCCACCCTGGAGCTGACCGGCAACAAGGCCCGCGCGGTCGCCGCCGCCCGCGCCGCCGGAGTACCCGTGCTCGGCTCCTCGCAGCCCTCCACCGACGTGGACGAACTGGTGCGCGCCGCCGGGGAGATCGGCTTCCCCGTCTTCGTCAAGGCCGTCGCGGGCGGCGGCGGGCGCGGCATGCGCCGGGTGGAGGACCCGGCCCAACTGCGCGAGTCCATCGAGGCCGCATCCCGCGAGGCCGACGCCGCGTTCGGCGACCCGACCGTCTTCCTGGAGAAGGCCGTCGTCGACCCGCGCCACATCGAGGTGCAGATCCTCGCCGACGGCGAGGGCAACGTCATCCACCTCTACGAACGCGACTGCTCCCTCCAGCGCCGCCACCAGAAGGTCATCGAGCTGGCCCCCGCGCCCAACCTCGACCCCGGGGTACGGGACCGCATCTGCGCCGACGCCGTCCGCTTCGCCCGTGAGATCGGCTACCGCAACGCGGGCACCGTCGAGTTCCTCCTCGACCCCGCCGGCAACCACGTCTTCATCGAGATGAACCCGCGCATCCAGGTCGAGCACACCGTGACCGAGGAAGTCACGGACGTGGACCTGGTCCAGGCCCAGCTGAGGATCGCCTCCGGCGAGACCCTCGCCGACCTCGGCCTCGCCCAGGACACCATCACCCTGCGCGGCGCCGCCCTCCAGTGCCGTATCACCACCGAGGACCCCGCCAACGGCTTCCGCCCGGACACCGGCCGGATCAGCGCCTACCGCTCCCCGGGCGGCTCCGGCATCCGCCTGGACGGCGGAACCACCCACGCCGGTACGGAGATCAGCGCCCACTTCGACTCGATGCTGGTCAAACTCACCTGCCGCGGCCGGGACTTCAGGGCCGCCGTCGGCCGCGCCCGGCGTGCCGTGGCCGAGTTCCGCATCCGCGGCGTGGCCACCAACATCCCGTTCCTGCAGGCCGTCCTGGACGACCCCGACTTCCAGGCGGGCCGGGTCACCACCTCCTTCATCGAGCAGCGCCCGCACCTGCTGACCGCCCGCTCCTCCGCCGACCGCGGCACCAAGCTGCTCACCTTCCTCGCCGACGTCACCGTCAACAAGCCGCACGGCGAACGCCCCGACCTGCTCGACCCGGTCACCAAGCTGCCGCTGCCGTCGGCCGGCGAACCCCCGGCCGGCTCCCGCCAACTGCTCGTCGACCTCGGCCCCGAGGGCTTCGCCCGCCGGCTGCGCGAGTCGCCGACCATCGGCGTCACCGACACCACCTTCCGCGACGCCCACCAGTCCCTGCTGGCCACCCGTGTGCGCACCAAGGACCTCCTCGCGGTCGCCCCGGTCGTCGCCCGCACCCTGCCGCAGCTGCTCTCCCTGGAGTGCTGGGGCGGCGCCACCTACGACGTGGCGCTGCGCTTCCTCGCCGAGGACCCCTGGGAGCGCCTCGCGGCCCTGCGCGAGGCCGTGCCCAACATCTGCCTCCAGATGCTGCTGCGCGGCCGCAACACCGTCGGCTACACCCCGTACCCGACCGAGGTGACCGACGCCTTCGTGCAGGAGGCCGCCGCCACCGGCATCGACATCTTCCGCATCTTCGACGCCCTCAACGACGTCGGCCAGATGCGCCCCGCCATCGAGGCCGTACGCGAGACCGGCACCGCGATCGCCGAGGTCGCCCTCTGCTACACCGCCGACCTCAACGACCCGGCCGAGCGGCTCTACACCCTCGACTACTACCTGCGCCTGGCCGAGCAGATCGTCGAGGCCGGCGCGCATGTCCTCGCCGTCAAGGACATGGCCGGCCTGCTGCGCGCCCCCGCCGCCGCCAAGCTCGTCTCCGCACTGCGCCGCGAGTTCGACCTGCCCGTGCACCTGCACACGCACGACACGGCCGGCGGCCAGCTGGCCACCTATCTCGCCGCGATCCAGGCGGGCGCCGACGCGGTGGACGGCGCGGTGGCCTCCATGGCCGGTACGACCTCGCAGCCGTCCCTGTCGGCGCTCGTCGCCGCCACCGACCACTCCGACCGGCCCACCGGCCTCGACCTCCAGGCGGTCGGCGACCTGGAGCCGTACTGGGAGGGCGTCCGCAAGATCTACGCCCCGTTCGAGGCGGGCCTCGCCGCCCCGACCGGCCGCGTCTACCACCACGAGATCCCCGGCGGCCAGCTGTCCAACCTGCGCACCCAGGCCGTCGCGCTCGGCCTCGGCGACCGCTTCGAGGACATCGAGGCCATGTACGCGGCCGCCGACCGCATCCTCGGCCGCCTGGTCAAGGTCACCCCGTCCTCGAAGGTGGTCGGCGACCTCGCCCTGCACCTGGTCGGCGCGGGCGTCTCCCTGGCGGACTTCGAGCAGACCCCCGACCGGTTCGACATCCCGGACTCGGTGATCGGCTTCCTCCGTGGCGAGCTGGGCACCCCGCCCGGCGGCTGGCCCGAGCCGTTCCGCACCAAGGCCCTGCAGGGCCGGGCCGCGCCCAAGCCCGCGCCCGAACTGTCCGCCGAGGACCGCGAGGGCCTCGCCAAGGACCGCCGGGCCACCCTCAACCGGCTGCTGTTCCCGGGCCCGACACGGGAGTTCGACACCCACCGGCAGGCCTTCGGTGACACCAGCGTCCTGGACAGCAAGGCGTTCTTCTACGGCCTGCGCCCGGCCAAGGAGTACGCCGTCGACCTGGAGCCCGGCGTCAGGCTGCTGATCGAGCTGCAGGCGGTCGGTGAGGCCGACGAGCGCGGCATGCGCACGGTGATGTCCACGCTCAACGGCCAGTTGCGGCCCATCCAGGTCCGCGACCGGGCCGCCGCCTCGGACGTGCCGGTGACGGAGAAGGCCGACCGCGCCAACCCCGGCCATGTGGCGGCGCCGTTCGCCGGTGTGGTGACCCTGGCGGTGGCCGAGGGCGACGAGGTGGCCGCCGGTGCCACCGTCGCCACCATCGAGGCGATGAAGATGGAGGCCACCATCACCGCCCCCAAGGCGGGCCGGGTGTCCCGCCTGGCCATCAACCGCATCCAGCAGGTGGAGGGCGGCGACCTACTGGTCGAACTGGCCTGATGCCACGGCAGACGCTTCCCCACCCGGCCCGCGCGGAGCGCTAGCGCAGACGCGCGACCAGCAGATTCGGATCCCGCTGGGTGAAGTACGCCGCGCTCGGCACGTACACGGTGCGGCCACGGACGGCCACGGACGTCGGGTTGGACAGTCCGTCATGCGCGGAGAGCACGGTCGTCGAGGTGCCGTCCGGGCGTACCTCGGCCACGGCGTTGACGGTGTCCATCGAGGCCAGGACCGTCGTTCCAGGGCCGGGGAAGGCGAAGTCGTCGATGCCGGCGAGCCCGGCGGCCCGCATCTCGATCGGGCCGGCGGAGCCGTCCGCGGAGACCGGGATGCGCAGCAGCGTGCCGCGGTCGCTGTTGGAGACCCACACGGCGTCGCGGCGGATCTTGACGCCGTTGGCACCGAAGCCGGGGGCGGGTGCCGGGAGCGGATCGAGGGCCGTGCCCGTGGCCCAGGCCGTGGCAGGGCCGCCCCGCTGCGGGACGCGCCAGACCGTGCCGAGGACCGAGTCGGCGGCGTACAGCATCCCGCGCTGTTCGTCCAGGGCCAGGCCGTTGGGAAACCCGTTGGGCGGCAACTCGGCGATCTGCTGGGGTTCTTGGCCGCGGGCGAGGCGCCAGACGCCGGTCTTGGTGGTACCGGTGGCGAAGCCGACGTACAGCGTGCCATTGTGCGCGCGGGCGATCCCGGTGACGATGGCGCTGTGCACCAGCGGGGTGGACGGCTCGGGCACGTCCGGCAGGGTCGCGAGGGTCCGGGTGGTGCCGTCCGGGTCGACGCGGGCGATCTGCCGGGCGAAGGAGAAGGTCAGGTCGGCGGAGCCGTCGCTGTCGAGCGCGATGTTCTCGGGGGTCTGGCCGGTGGCCAGAGCGAAGTGGGCGGCGATGTGTGCGTCGGTGACGGGGGGCTCTTGGCCGACGGCCGGAGCCGCCGCGATCAGGCCGAGCGTGAGCACGGCCGTGGCGGCACCGGCCAGACGATGGAGTCGGGGCATGTGACCTCTCTTCGGACGGCGCACGGGGCGCCGCGGACAAGGTCACACCAACATGACGGGGCGAGGGCCGCCGGGCCAACGAGTGGCGGCGGAAAGTCGCTCGCGCGGACCACGATCCGGTGCCGTACGAGCCGCGTCGAAGGCGGGAGTCCGGCTGTCAGTCCCACAGCGGGTAGATCATGACCGCCTTGAAGGCATCCGGCCGGGCACCGGTGTAGGTCAGGCTCATCCGCGTGTAGTGCTCCACGCTCGGATCCTTCTTCCAGGGCTTGGGGCCGTCGAGCCGTACGGTCACCGGGTAGGCGTGGAAGCGGCCGGCCGCGCAGTACGGGTCGCAGTCGTTGACCATGTTCACACCTGTGGCCGTCGCTCCGTGCGGGCCCCACTGCGACCAGTGGAGCCCGATGAGGCGGCTGTTGCCGTCGCCGCAGGCCAGGATGAAGTCGGCCGGCCGGACGTTCTTGTGCCAGGTGCAGTCGACGAGGACGGGGCGCGGGGGATCGGCCTTGGCCGGCCCGGCCGGCGGACTCGCCGACGCCGTTGCCGTGGTCATGGCCGCCGTCACAAGGGCGCCTACCGCGAGGATGACCGCTGTTCCCGTCACTGCTGAGCGCATGGTCGCTCCCACCCGTCGTGCTGTGTCCGACCGCGTGCGTCCGACGCTACGACCCTACGGCCGTTTGCACCAGTCGCGCAGGTCGGGCGGCGTGTCAGCCGTGTTTGACGGTCAGGCCGTAGAACGCGACACGGGCGCCGTCGGTGGTGCTGTCCGAGGAGGACTGGTTGTAGGAGCCGGCCTTGAAGTACTGCTTGTACTGCTGGAACGACGACGGGACGGCATAGTGGGTCGTGGTGCCGTTGACGGTCAGGTCGATGGTGTTGCCGCCGGAGACGGCGATGGTGTAGCTCCAGGTCCTGCCGATCGGCACATGTCCCACGGTGTGCGCGGTCTGCCCGCCGGACGGTGAGTTCTCCGTGCCGAGGACGATGTCGCCGTCGGCGTGGTAGTACAGCTCCAGCAGCGGCTTGGTGGAGGAGCCGCCGCTGCCCAGGTGGATCTGTCCGACGCACACGTTCTTCGTCACGGACACCACGCGCAGGGTCGCGCTCATCCTGTGCGAGCCGGACAGCGCCCAGTCGGCGGCGCTGCCGTCGCGGTTCATCTCGCGCAGCTCGGAACGGGCGTAGTTGGAGTTCGGTGTGGTGACGCCCTTCTCGGGCGCCCAGAAGGTCATCGCGCCGTCGCGGGTGTCGGTGTAGAAGTACGCGTCCTGGTAGCCGTTCGTGCCCTGGAGGCGGGAGGACGGGATGGTGGTCGGGCTTCCGGGGGAGCCGACGGGCTCCTGCAGCTCCCAGACCGAGAGGTCGAAGTTTCCGCCGGGGGCGACATGCGGATCGGCGGCGCTCGCGCCGGGGCCGCCGAGCAGGACGAGGGCGAGGGCGAGGCCCGCGGTGGCCGGCACCGCGAGGAGCCGTGATCGGGTCATGTGGGGGGTCCCTTCTCCGGACCGGACGTCCGACCGGGATGCGTTCAGCATTCTGAACGCTGAACGCATCCTTGGTCGCTGGTGCCCCGAGAAGCTAGAGGTCTGAACCAGTCACGTCAAGAGGTTCAGCAGGCGCCCTCGTCCTGCCACGGCCCCCATTCCGAGGCGCCGGGCCCCTCGTTCTGGGTCCACCACTTGGCCTTCCAGTTGTGCTTGTTGTACGAGACCTCGTTCCCGGCCGTGTAGACCGCCGCCGAACTCCACGCGGACTTGCAGGAGGTGGGTGTGGGTGTCGGAGTGGGGGTCGGTGTCGGGGTCGGCGGGGTCACCCCGGCGAACTTCACCGAGTACTTGGCGAAGTCCCCGTCGTTCTGCGCCACGCTGGAGCATGTGCCCGACGTACGACCGCCGTTGTCCGGCGGGCTGCACTGCCGGTCGCGGTTCAGGGACCAGAACGTGAACCGGTCCATGTTGTGGCTCGTCGCGTAGTCCAGCACGGTCTGGAAGTCGGCCTGGGTGAAGATCTCGCCCGTGTCGCTGCGGCCGTTCATGCCGGAGAAGCCCTCGTGGGCGTACGCGGTCGCCTGGTCCCAGCCGAAGGTCGACTGGAGGATCGAGTTGAAGTTGGTCAGCGCGCTGGTCTGGCTCGCCGCCCCGTTGAAGCCGCCGTCGAACGGCATGATGGAGAAGTTGTTCGGGGTGAAGCCCTGCGACTTGGCCTCCAGCAGCATCTGCTTGCCGAACCAGCCGGTGCCGTCCGCGGTGCCGGCCGTCGTCACGGAGACGTACAGCCCGGGGTTGTTCTGCTGGAGGATCCTGGCCGCGCCGATCTCGTTCTTGATGGCCGCGGTGTTCTCGTACTCCGGCTCCTCCAGGTCGAAGTCGATGGCGTGCAGCCCGTACTTGGTGATGACCTGCTGGTAGGCCGCGGCCGTGGACGCCGCGTCCGCGCAGGCCTGGCCGAGCTTCGTGCCGCCGTAGCCGCCGATGGAGACCGAGACGTCACCGCCCTTGGCGCGGATCGTGTTGATCATCGACTGCACGGCCGTGTCCGAGCCGACGGGCGCGGTGCCGCCCCAAGTGGGCGAGCAGCCGCCGCCGTTGGGGGCGAGGATGAACGCCAGCTGGAAGGCCTTGAGGCCCGTGGCGTCCATGATGGCGGCCGGGTCCGGCGGGTCGTTGTCCAGCGGCATCAGATAGGGGGCGGCGGCGTACCACCGGTTGCCGAGCGCGGCCGTCGCGCCCGAGGCGTTGCTCGCGACCAGAGCGGTGGTGCCCGCGGCGGCGAGGGTGACGGCCGCCGCGGCGCCCAGACATGCCCGAAGACGTCTCACTGCGTGCCTCCAGAGGGTGGGGGTGGGGGAGTCCCCAGGGCAGGGGAGCCCCACCCTCCGGGAGCTGTTGCGGTCACGTCAATAAGCTGGACTAGACCAACGCGCTCTTTGGACTAGACCATACGATCCCTTTACCTCTGGTCGACCAGCCGCACGGTGAAGCCCCGCTCCAGTGCCAGGCTCGGCGTCGTGATCGTCGTGACATGAGTGCCGGCGTCGTACGACCAGGCGGAGGCGGGCAGTTGGCGGCCGTCGAGGAGGATCCGCCGGGGTGCCGAGTCGCCGTGCACGGTGAACCGGTATGCGCGGGCGTCCACCTTGCCGGCGTAGTCACCGTTGCTCGCGCCCACCGACACGGTCGTCCCGTTCCCGTCGGCGTGGACGGACACCCGCTGGGTGGCGGCGGCGCCCTTGGCGAAGTCACGGGTCACGCCGTCGTCCTCGTACAGGGTGTAGCGACTCGTGACGTGCGCCGCCGGATACAGGTCCCAGTCCAGCTCGTGCCGGTCCCGGGTCTGCCAACTCGTCTGGTGTGCGTGGACGACGCGCCCTCGCCGTAGCGGCTCATGTCGCACGGCGGGGTGCGGGTGGTGCGTGGTCGCCCGCGCAGTTCCCCGCGCCCC
>NZ_JBFAWH010000080.1:0-10036 GCF_040680235.1 Streptomyces sp. NPDC052101 | reverse complement strand
CGGCCGACCACGGAGACGGAGAAGGTTCTCGCCGGCCTGTTCGCCGACATCCTCAACCTCGACCACGTCGGCATCGACGACTCCTTCTTCACCCTCGGCGGCGACAGCATCCTCTCGATCCAGCTGGTCTCCCGCGCCCGCACTGCCGGCATCCACATCGCCGCCCGAGACGTCTTCGAACACAAAACCGTGGCAGCGCTCGCCCGCACCGCCCGCCACCAACCCGCCACCGAAGAACACACCCCCGACATCGCAACCGGCGAGGTCCCCCTCACCCCGATCATCCACTGGCTACGCGAACGCGGCGGCCCCACCGACGCCTTCCACCAGGCCATGTTCCTGCAAGTGCCTGCCAACCTCGGACTCAACCACCTCACCACCGCCGTCCAGACGATCCTCGATCACCACGACGCTCTCCGCCTGCGCCTGACAACCCAGCCGCACTGGACCCTGAACGCCCTCCCCGTCGGCCACATCAACGCCGCCGACCACATCACCCGCGTCGACATCACCGGCCTGCCCGCCCACGACGCCCTGACCACCTTCACCCACCACGCCGAACAGGCCCGCAACCGCCTCAACCCAGCAAACGCCACCCTCGTCCAGATCATCTGGTTCGACGCCGGCCCCCGCACCCCCGGCCGCCTCCTGATCATGATCCACCACCTCGCCGTCGACGGCGTCTCCTGGCGCATCCTCACCCCCGACCTCGCCGCCGCCTGGAACCAAGCCGCACACGGCCACACCCCCACCCTCCAACCAGCCACCACCTCCTTCCGCACCTGGGCCCACCACCTGCACCGCCAAGCCCTCACCCCACAGCGAGAACAAGAACTCGAACTGTGGACCAACATCCTCAACGCCCCCGACCAGTCACTCTCCGACCTCCCCCTGGACCCGGCACGCGACGTCACCGCCACCGCCGGCACCCTCACCACCACCCTGCCCGCCCACTACACCGAACCCCTGCTGACCACCCTCCCCGACGCCTACCACGGCAAAGTCACCGACATCCTCCTGACCGCCCTCGCCCTCGCCATCTGCGACTGGCGACGCCACCACCACCGCACCAACCCCCACGTCCTGGTCAACCTCGAAGGCCACGGCCGCGAAGACATCACCCCCCACACCGACCTCACCCGCACCATCGGCTGGTTCACCAGCCTCTACCCCGTCCACCTCAACCTCGACGACATCGACCTCGACGACGCAATCAGCGCCGGCCCCTCGCTGACCACCGCCATCAAACGCGTCAAAGAACACCTGCGCACCACACCCGACAACGGCATCGGCTACGGCCTCCTGCGCTACCTCAACCCCCACACCACAACCACCCTGAAAAACCAAGAACACCAAAACCGCCCCCACATCTCCTTCAACTACCTCGGACGATTCGGAACCGACACCCACCACACCCACAACTGGACCCCCGCCCCCGAAGGCGCAGCCTTCAGCGGATCCCACCCCAACCACCCCCTCACCCACACCCTCGACATCAACGCCGCCACCTGGCAAACCCCCACCGGCCCCCAACTCACCATCACCTGCACCTGGCCCCAAGCCCTCCTCGACCACCACACCGTCCAAACCATCACCAACACCTGGACCAACATCCTCAAAACCCTCACCACCCAACCCCACACCGGCGGCCTCACCCCCTCAGACCTCACCCTCCTCAACCTCACCCAAAACGACATCGACGAACTCGAACTCGATTAGGCCGGATGACTTCTCTACGGCCCTCGCTCCATCAAGTCAGTCGAATCGGCGTACTGAGTGACGCTGTCAACGAGAAAGAGAAAAGAATGACGACCAATCCTTTTGAGAACGATGAACTTCGATTCTTCGTGCTGCGCAACGATGAGGAGCAGCATTCGATCTGGCCTGCCTCGATCGAGGTTCCGGCAGGCTGGACGGTAGTGCACGGTGAGACCAGCCGGCAGGACGCCATTGCTTACGTCGACGAGAACTGGACCGACATGCGGCCGAAGTCTCTGGCCAGCGCCATGGACGCCAACCGGAAGTAGAAGAGGGTGTGGTGGGACGTCGGCAGGCACACGTGTGATGCCGTCTCCGCCACCCCACGACGGCATCACAGACATCCCTTTGCAGAGAGCGATTACGCCGATGAGTAATACCCTCGTATGCCTCCCGTTTGCGGGGGGAGGAGCAAGTTTCTACCGTGCTTGGCAGGACCTCCCTGACTATGCGCCGCGAGTCGCGCCCCTACAACTTCCGGGTCGTGAGGAGCGGTTCGTCGAAGACCCATTTCGTGACGTCATGGATGCAGCCGACGCGTTGGCTCCCCAGGTCGCGACCTTGGCCGACGGGACCCCGTTCGCGTTGTTCGGGCACAGCCTCGGGGCCGTGATCGCCTTCGAGATCGCTCGCCGCCTCGACACCGACGGCGGGGGACGGCCGGTCCATCTCTTCGTGAGTGGCTCGCCCGGTCCGTGGACCGGCAGGACACAGCGGGCTTCGGGCCTTGACGACGAAGAGTTCCTGGCACGGGTCCGCGAGTTCGCCGGCTACCAACACGACGCTCTGGCCGATCCGGACCTCAGAGAACTGCTGCTGCCGGCCCTGAGGGCAGACGTGGAGATGCACGAAAACTACAAGGCCGTCTCCCAGGATCCGCTGAGCATACCCATCACGGCCTTGCGCGGAGCGGACGACCACCTGGTGACCAAGGAACAGGCCGAGGAGTGGAAGGACGCCACCACTGCGGCCTTCCAGGTCCTCGAACCCGAGGGTGGTCACATGTACCTCACTTCCTCGCCTCTGCCGGTCATTGACGCGGTTGCCATGGCATTGCGGTGATGACGGGAATGGAAACCGTCAGCACGCTGCGACGCAAGACGGCGGTGATCACGGGAGCCGCCCGTGGCCTGGGCCGCGCCTGTGCCATCCGCTTCGCCCAGGAGGGAGCCGACCTCGTACTCGTCGATGTCGCCGATGACGTCGCGGGCGTGCCTTACCCTCTGGGCTCCGCGGACCAACTGGAGTACACAGCGGACCTGTGCCGGGCACACAACGTCTCGGTCCTCACCGTTGTCGCCGACATCCGGGACCCTGCCTCCGTACACACGGTTGCGGCCATGGCGCTGGAACGCTTCGGGACCGTGCACGTCCTCCTCAACAACGCCGGTATCGCCGCCCCGTCGGGCAAGGCCGTGCATGAGATCGACGAGGCCGAGTGGGACCTGATGATCGGCATCGACCTCAGTGGCGCATGGCGGATGATGAAGGCCGTCGTTCCCACCATGGTCGAGCAAAGATCCGGTAGCGTCATCAACGTCGCCTCCACCGCCGGACTGGTGGGTTACCGTCATTTCGCAGGCTACGTCGCGGCCAAACATGGACTCATTGGCTTGACCAAGGCCGCTGCGCTCGACTACGCGCCGTTTCGCGTCCGCGTCAACGCGCTGTGTCCCGGGTCGGTGCGCGACGATCCGGTGCACGAAGGTCGCATGCTCGCAGAGATCGCTCGTTCACTGGAAGTCGATGTGGACGAACACGAAGACATCTTCGTTCAGTCCCAGCCGATGAACTCGCTGATCGAACCGCACGACGTCGCCGGTGCGGCCGTATGGCTGGCTGGTGACGACTCGCGCCAGGTGACCGGGACCACCCTCACGGTGGACGGCGGCTTCAGCGCCCGCTGATCATTTTTGTCTCGTATGTCAGGAGTTCCATGTCGATGATCCAGGCCGCAAGCTGTCACAGCCTGGTCCTCCGGATGCACGGTCCCGTCCAAGCCGCCGCGACGGAGCAGCTGTTGCGCGCTGGTGCTGTCGACTCCTGGCCGGAACTGGCCGGGCTGCGATTGTGGGAAGAACGGCTTCCGTACGCAGCCGACCACCCTGCCGCTCGCTCCCGGGCGAGGCAGGAAGCGGAGAGGCAGCTGCACCCGACCGGGTTACCCCTGCGTGCCACGCTGGTGTGCTACGCGGACGAAACGGCCGACCTTGTGCTGGTCGCGCGACGTGACGTGACCTTCGAGTCCAACGCCTTCTCCTTCGGCCGTACGATCGAGGAGGAGGCCCCCGCTGGCCAAGTGGACCCGAGCCTGGAGTGGGGGCTCGGCGATCCGCGTCACGCCGGCCGGATCGAAGAAGTCTCTGTTCCCCTGCCCGGCGCGATCGATCCCTCTGCGTTCGTCGCGGGGATCGAGTTGGTTTTGTCTCGGTATGACATCGGGAACGCGCTGGACGAGGAACAGACCGTCGGCGGGTTCTTGGCCCGTCATCGCCCCCCGGACAGCGGCGGGCTTCTGAGTCTCCTCGGTGTGGGAATCATCGTGGACGAGGCCGCGCCCGACCGACTGCACCGCCCGTACCTGACCCCGCCACTGCCCGCCCTCTTCCACCTCCGGCGCAATGCGGAGGGTGTCGTGGAGGGGACCCTACGTTTCGACCGTGGTGCGCTCTCGCCGTCAGTTGCCGAGCGCTTCGCCAGCCATGTGGCCCGCGTCGCCGATCAGTTGCAGGCCGGAGAAGAAGGGCGTCTCAAGGAGATCGCCCTCCTAGCTCCGGCCGAGGTGAAGGAGGTTCTCTGCCTCGGCAGCTCGCCCGCAGCCGACCATGGCAAGGGGCCGAGCAGCCGTATACCGGACGTGTTCTCCCGCATCGCGGGGAGACAGCCCCATGCCATCGCCGTTACTTCCGGGACGACCAGCCTGAGCTACCGGGAGCTGGACGAACTCTCGGACCTGGTTGCCGCCGGACTGAACGCTTCAGGTGTCCGGCCCGGTGACATGGTCGGCGTTGCCCTGGAGCGCGATGCCGAACTGGTGGTGGTACTGCTCGGCGTACTCAAGGCCAGGTGCACGTATGTACCGATGGACCTCCGCCACCCCGCGGAACGGCTGCACTACACGGTGGAAGACGCGGGAATCGCCGTTGTGGTCGCGGCCGAGGGCGGCTTCCCCGAGATTTCCGGCGTGCGGGTCGTCACACCGGAAACCGTCAGGGCGCTCAGCTCGGAGGCCCCTGCGGCGACGCCGCAGGAAGGCCCTGCCGCACCTGCTTACGTCATCTACACCTCAGGTTCGACGGGGCGCCCCAAGGGGGTCGTGATACCGCACCGCAACGTCGTGGCACTGATAGAGGCCACCAAGGAGGACTTCCGCCTCGGCCCGGCTGATGTGTGGACCCTCTTCCATTCGACCGCCTTCGACTTCTCGGTCTGGGAGATCTGGGGATGCCTGCTCACCGGCGGGCGCCTGGTCGTGGTGGATTACTGGACCACGCGGGACCCCGATGGTTTCCACGCGCTGCTGCAGCGCGAGCACGTGACAGTCCTCAACCAGACGCCGTCGGCCTTCGCGCAGCTCATCGAGGCGGACCGGCGCTCGGACTCCAGATTGTCGACTCGCTTGGTGATATTCGGAGGCGAGCCGCTCGACGTCCGCATGCTCACGCCCTGGCTCGCGCGTTACTCCCACGCCGGGTGCCGACTGGTGAACATGTTCGGCATCACTGAGACGACGGTACATGTCACAGCACACACGGTGTCCCCTTCTGATGTCGTCGGACACAGCCGTCGGGTCGGTCGCGCGCTGCCGGGATGGTCCGTGTCCGTTCGCGACCGACTGGGGCGAGTCCTCCCGGTCGGAGCGGTGGGAGAAATCTATGTGGGGGGCCTCGGCGTCGCAGACCGCTATCTCGGGCAGCCGGAGCTGACGGCGGACCGTTTCCTGACGGATCCTTGCGGCAGCGGCCGGATATACCGGAGCGGTGACCAGGGCCGGATGCTGCCGGACGGTGGTCTGGAGCATCTGGGGCGGCTCGACAACCAGGTTAAGGTGCGCGGTCATCGCATCGAGCTGGATGAGATACGTAACACGCTACTGCGCCACCCAGAGGTCACCGGGGCCGCAGTCATTCTTCGCGATGACGACTCCGGTGACCGCACGAAGGCTCGCATCGATGCGTACGTCACCCTCCGCTCGTCCTTGCCCACAGCCAACCTGCTGGCGTACTCCCGTACCCGACTCCCGGTCTACATGGTGCCTGCCTCGGTCACCGAACTAGCGGCGATTCCGCTGACAGTCAACGGAAAGTTGGACCCGGCAGCTCTGCCGGCGCCGGCCGCCGGGACTTCCGTAGGTGACGGCCGGCCGACAGAGTCGGACACGGTCGATGCGGACGCTCTCACAGCACACATCCTGAAGCTGTGGGCCAGTGTACTGAACGTCGAAGTGACCACCCAGGACAACTTCTTCGAACTCGGTGGCAATTCGCTGCTGGTGATACGCATGCTGCGCGAACTCAGAGATGCGGGTTTGCCGACGGTGACGCCCCAGGAGTTCTATCGCAACTCAACAGCGGAAACGTTCATAGAGCTCCTCAGGGCCAGACAGAACTGACGGCCTCGCTCAGAGCGGGCCACCGCGTGCCGTCGTCGTTCCCGAGACGGCAGCTCATCGAGATCACCCAATCCCGCCCACACGGCACCATCTGATGATGCACTCTTCACGTCAGGACCGGGCAAGCCCTTGAACGAGAGCACTATGTCTCACTACTCCCTAGTCTGCTCTGTATGCAACTGTCGCCTGACCGACGACGGGCGCACTCTTGACTGCCCGGAAACACACTCCCCCGGGCTCCTGAGAACTGACTACTCGGAGAAGTACTTCGAGCCCAGTGACGATTACTCGGGAATTTACCGATATCATAAGTGGTTGCCGATCAGCCGCACTTTTCCGAACGCCAGTCGTCCGATCGTCTACCGAAGCAATCAGCTTGCCTCCCTACTAGGACTGCACGAGCTGTGGATTGCGTTCAATGGCTACTGGCCCGAGAGGGACGCAACACTGGACACGGCAACGTTCAAAGAGTTCGAGGCGTACACAGTCCTGAGCCGCCTTAAGGACGACACAGAGAGACTCGTCGTAACCTCTGCAGGAAATACTGCGGTGGCGTTCGCCACCCTGTGCTCGCGCTACCAGATACCTGTTCTCGTCATCGTCCCCGAAGTCGCACTCAAGAACATCAAGGTGCACGAACCCCTGCACCCGTGCGTGAACATCATCGCGATCGATGGCGCTGACTACTACGACGCCATCTCGCTTGGGGATGCCGTTTCTAATCTCCCCGGGTTCCATTCCGAGGGCGGGACCCGCAACGTCGGCAGGCGGGACGGGCTCGGCACCGTCCTGCTTTCTGCCGTTGAGTCAATCGGTGGCCTTCCCGACTACTACTTCCAAGCTATCGGTAGCGGTGCGGGCGCTATCGCTACCCACGAGGCCGCAAGCCGAATAGGGCAGGCATCTGGTGGCAGGGAGCGCCTTCCCAGGCTAATGCTGGCACAAAACTCACCTTTTACCCCAGTTTTGCGTGCATGGCGCTCCGGTCGGCGAACTACTGTGCCATCATCCGAAGATCAGGACCGCCTTGAGATATCTCAGGTCTGCGCACCAGAGTTGACCAACAGAAGGCCCCCCTATAGCTTGCGTGGAGGCTTGCACGATGCCCTCATGGAAAGCTCGGGAGATGTTTTCGCCATAAGTAATTCTTCGGCGCAAGACGCGACACGTGCATTCTGTGAAGTTGAAGGCATCGACATCGAGCTGGCTGCGGGGGTCGCCGTCGCCTCTCTGCGTAGCGCAGTCATGAGCGGCAAGGTAGAAAGGCATGCCAAGGTCCTCCTGAATATAACAGGAGGAGGACGCGCTCAAATGGCGCGAAAATTGGATCTCGAGCAAGTTACGCCCGACCTGATCATCCAACGCAAAGAACTGCAGGCATCGGGGGGTCTCGCACGGGTCCTTGGCGACATCTCGAAATTGATCAACTAACTGTGCATACAGAGGCCCTTACGGTGGCACGACACAGCTAACGTCGCGGACCGGCCGTCGAGATGCTCACCGACCCTGCAAGGCTCTCCGTCCGTCATGCAGACTCGGCCAAACGACGCTTAGGTGCGCTTCAAATCACGGAACCGAATCGTGCGGAAGACCAGACCTCCAGCAAGATGCCCCGTTGCGCTCGTCGTCTTTCTTACCTGTCTGTTCCTCTTGTACGGGCCACGGACAACCTCGCCAACATGCTCCCAAAGTCATGACTTTGACGTGATCAAGCACACAATAGGACAGTGTGATCATGGCCCGAACAAACCCTTCCATATCCTCCACCACAGTCGACTTGCGCATACTAGTTACGGAAATCCGTGAAGTGGTGGCACGTAGGTATTCCGCAGAGAATACTGCGCAGCTAGTGGGCGAACGACTCGCGCCTCGCCTTGGTCTTCCCGGGCTATTGACCGAGGCCCAGTGTCAGGGCAGCCCCGATCGTTATCATCAACATCTACTGCATGCCGAACCCGATGGTTCCTTCAGCCTGGTAGCACTGGTCTGGTTGCCTGGCCAGTTCACTTCAGTCCACGATCACGTCTCATGGTGTGTCGCCGGCGTCCACCAAGGCCAGGAGCACGAGCGCCGCTATCATCTCCTCACGGCCAGCCCCATCCCGCGGCTCGTTGCCGTCCAGGACGTGGTTAATCAGGTCGGCGATGTCAGCGCCTTTGCCCCGCCCGGTGACATACACCGCGTGCGAAATGCCGGATCTGGACTGGCTGTGTCCCTGCATGTGTACGGCGCAGACATATCCCGGCGTAAGTCGAGTGTCCGGCGGATCTACGAACTCCCCACGGATCTACGTTCTCGGCCTGATGGATCGAGCCATTCGTAGGGTTGGTCGCCCAGGGATGCTGGGTGCAGTGGACTGGTCGGCCGTCGCTCGGTCTGGGCCGCATGCAAGCGGCGTGCGTCGGCGGCTGCAGGCTCTGGCCCCAATCTAGCCTGAGAGCCCGTCACCGTGGCTGCGGCCAAGGCCGCCAGGCACACGCATCCGGACGGCATGCCCGGCTGGCCCTCCTGGAACGCCAAGGAACATCTGCGGCTCATGGACGAGCACCGCATTCGCACCTCACTGCTGTCCACCTCCTCCTCGGGGACCCACTTCGGCGACGACACGCCCGCCCGTGCTCTCACCCGGGAGGTCAACGAGTACGCCGCCGAACTTTTCCGCGCCCACCCGACCGCTTCGGCCACTTCGCCTCCCTGCCCCTGCCGGACGTGTACTGGCAGCCTGGTCGAACTCGCCTACGCCCTCGACGAGCTGGGCAGCGACGGCGTCACCATCCAGACCAACGCGCACGGTCACTACCTGGGCTCCCCCCTTCGAGCCGCTGTGGGCCGAACTCGACCGCCGTCGGACCCTGGTCTTCGTACATCTCACCTCACCCGTCGAGCCCGAGACGGTCGCCCTGGGACGGCCCCGGCCGATGCTCGAATTCATCTTCGACTCGACCCGTGCCGTCTCGGACCTGCTCCTCGCCGGAGTCCTGGCGCGCCATCCCGATGTGTGGTGGGGAAGGGAGTGCCGGCACATCGCCGACAGCGGCGCCCGCTCGACGCACCGCCTCGGGCCGCCCGTGCCGCGCCTGGACAGCGAACGGGCCCTGATCGAGGCGCCGGCGTGCATCAAGGTGCGAGCGGAGGTCGGTGGCGTCACTGCCGACGTCACCTCGTACACCAGGCTTCTTTACCGCGCCGAGCGGCGGCATGACCGCTGGTGGCTGGTGTCGCTCGAACCCATCTACGAGCGCGGCACCATCGTCCCAGTCAGCCCCGACGCGGTCCCGCAGCTGGATCCTGTCCGCCTCGCTCGCTTCCGTCCGTCGTACCGGGCTCTGGCGTATCACCTGGACGGCCTCGGCTATCCGATCGACGACGATCTCTTCGGCGACGACCGGTCCGCCGGAGTCGAAAGCCTGTACACACGATCCTTCGCCTGGCTGCACGGCTGACCCGGGCCTCGATCTTCGGTTCGGTCAGCCGTGGTTAGTTTGGCCGATCCGACCGTTCGCTCCCGCCCGCACGTGACCGGCCGCGTCGGCAGGAGCGCGCAACCCCCGTGCGGACGAGTAGCTGGTTGCTTGCCGATCAGCCAGGTGGCGCCGCTCAGTGCTACCGACCCCAGCGTCAGACCGACGGCCGCCCCGGTGCTCTCGGCCCACCGCAGGTGACCCA
>NZ_JBFAWH010000079.1:0-10279 GCF_040680235.1 Streptomyces sp. NPDC052101 | reverse complement strand
CTGGTGGAGCGTCCGGTGGCGGAGGTGGAGGAGTTCCTCGCCCCGTATGGGGATGCGTTGTCGGTGGCGGCGGTGAACACGGCCGGGTCCACGATCATCTCCGGTGAGGCGGATGCGATCGCGCGGATCGTGGATGAGCTTCAGGGGCGGGATGTGTACGCCCGGAAGATCAACGTCGATTACGCCTCGCACAACGCGCAGATGGATCCGTTGCTGCCGGGTCTGGCTTCGGCGTTCGAGGGCTTGAGTGCTCGGCGTGCGGAGATACCGCTGTACTCGACGGTGACTGGTGAGGTGGCCACCGGCGAAGAGCTGGATGGCGGTTACTGGTGCCGCAATCTGCGGGAGCCGGTCCGTTTCGACCGTGCTCTGAACAGGCTCCTGGATGATGGTCACACGGTGTTCGTGGAGATCTCCGCGCATCCGGTGCTGTCGATGCCGTTGACGGACGGCAGCAGCGAGCGCGGTGGCATCGTGGTGGGCTCCCTCGCCCGTGAGCAGGGCGGCTCGGCTCAGCTCCTCCGCAACCTGGGCCTGTTGCATGTCCAGGGCCACCAGCTGGACTGGGACAAGGTCCTCCCCACCGGTTCCCTGCTCCCCCTGCCCACCTACGCCTACCAACGTGAGCGCTACTGGCTGGAGACCGCAAAGCTGACGGGTGACGTGCGTTCCGTGGGCCTCCGGGCATCGGAGCATCCGTGGCTCGGTGCGGTGACGGCGACGGCCGCCGATGACGGGTACCTGTTCACCGGGCGGCTGTCGTTGGCGGAGCAGCCGTGGCTGGCGGAGCACGCCGCGTTCGGCACGGTGCTGGTCCCCGGCACTGGTCTGCTCGAACTCGCCCTCACCGCCGCACACCACGTGGGCGCGGAGCAGGTGGCCGAGCTGACCCTCCTCGAACCGCTCGTGCTCGCCGAGGACAGCGCCGTACGGCTCCAGGTCGTCGTCGGCGCCGCGAATGCCGAGGGCCGTCGCCCGGTGGCGCTCTACAGCCGTGCCGAGGACGCGTCGGACGACGTTCCGTGGCGGCAGCATGCCGCTGGTGAGGTCGTCGAAGGGGCCGGCCCCGCCGACCCCACCACCGGCTCCGAGGACTTCGCGGAGCTGGCGCAGTGGCCGGTGCCGGGCGCGGAGCCGGTCGAACTGGACGGTTTCTACGAGGCGTTCGCGGAGCGCGGGCTGGTGTATGGCCCGGCGTTCCAGGGACTGAGCGAGCTGTGGCGCAAGGGCGGTACCGCTTACGGTGTCGTACGCCTGCCCGATGGCCTGAAGGCCGACGGGTTCGGTGTGCATCCGGCCCTGCTGGACGCCGCCCTGCACACCCTGGTCGGTGTTCAGAGCGGGGACTCGGTGGACGACGGAACCGCGTTGCTGCCGTTCGAGTGGAGCGGCGTCGAGCTGTACGCGTCGGGGGCCGCCGAAGTGCGGGTGGCGATCGACCTGGACGAGGCGGTCAACACGGTGCGCGTCACCGTGGCCGATCCGGCCGGGCGTCCCGTGGTCCGCGCCGAGGGCCTGCGGTTGCGCGAAGCCACGGCGGAGCAGGTGCGTGCGAGCGAGTCCGTCGACCACGTGTACCGGGTCGAGTTCCGGGTGCCTCGGGTTCTGGAGGAGGGGTCGGAGCTTGAGGCGTGGGTGCTGGGTGGTGACGGGGCGCTGGCTCGTGCGCTGGGTGCCGAGCCGGTTGCCGATCTGGATGAGCTGGCCGCGCGGCTGACTGCGGGGGCTGAGGCGCCTGAGCGGGTCGTGGTGGACGCCACCGGCGATGCTGATGCTGATGCTCTGGATGTGGCGGGCGCGGCGTTGGAGACGGTGCAGCGGTTGCTGGCCGATGAGCGTCTGGAGTCGGCCGAGCTGGTGTGGGCGACCCGGGGTGCCGTGGATGCCGGTGACGGTGTGCGCGATCTGGTTCACGCGCCTGTGTGGGGGTTGCTGCGTGCGGCGCGCGCCGAACTGCCGGAACGGTCGCTCCGGTTGGTGGATGTCGACGTGACTCTCTCCGATGCCGAGCGTGCACTTGCCGTGACCGGAGAGCCCGAACTCGCCGTCCGCGACGGCGAGATACGCACCGCCCGCCTGGTGCGCGCGGCCGGCGGAGACCAGGCCCGGTCCGCTGTCCTCGCCGAGAACGGACGTGTCCTGGTCACGGGTGGCACGGGTGAGCTGGGCCGGGCCCTGGCCGGACACCTGGTCCGCGCGCAGGGCGTACGGCACCTGGTGCTGACCTCCCGGCGCGGCCCGGACACCCCCGGTGCCGGTGAGCTGGTCGCCGAACTCACCGCCGCCGGTGCCACGAGCGTACGGGTCGTCGCCTGCGACGTCGCCGACCGTGACCAGGCCGCAGCGGTGCTGTCCGACGGCGACACGCGGCCCTGGACCGGGATCTTCCACCTGGCCGCGGTCCTGGACGACGGTGTGGTGTCGGCACAGACGGCGGAGCGGCTGGCCACGGTGTGGGCGCCGAAGGCCGCAGGGGCCGTCCACCTGGACGAGCTGTCGCGTGAACTCGCCCCGGATCTCGCCGTGTTCGTGTTGTTCTCGTCGGCGGCGGGGGTGCTCGGCGGTGCCGGGCAGGCCAACTACGCCGCCGCGAACACCTTCCTCGACGCCCTGGCGGTGCGCCGCCGGGCCGACGGCCTGCCGGGTGTGAGCCTGTCCTGGGGCCTTTGGCAGCCGTCCGGCGGCACCGGACTGACCGCGAGCCTCGGGCAGGCCGAACTGGCCCGCCTGCGCCGCAGCGGGGTCGGTGCGCTCAACGCCGACCAGGGCCTGGCCGCCCTGGACGTGGCCCTCACAGCGGACGCCGACGCCCATCTCGTACCCGTCAAGCTCGAACTCGCTGCCCTGCAGCGCTCCTTGGACGCCGGTGAAGCCGTTCCGGCCCTCTACCGAGGGCTGCTGAGGGGCCGCCGCAGGCGTGCGGGGGAGGGGGTGGTGGCGCCGTCGGGGTTGCGGGAGCGGCTGGCTGTGTTGCCGGAGGCCGAGCGGCTGGCCGAGTTGGCCGGGTTGGTGCGGCGGGAGGCGGCTGTGGTCCTCGGTGTGGGGAACGCGGACGGTATCGGCGCTCAGCAGGTGCTGAAGGAGTTGGGTATCGATTCGCTGATGGCGGTCGAGTTGCGTCGGCGGTTGTCGGCGGAGTGCGGGCTGAGTCTGCCCTCGACGCTGGCTTTCGACTACCCGACGCCTATGGCGATCGCCGGGCTCCTGCTGGAGAAGCTGGATCTGTCGGGGGCCGGGAAACCGGCGCGGGCGGCGAGGCGCAGGTCCGCCGGCAGGCACGACGACGAGCCCATCGCGATCGTGTCGATGGCGTGCCGGCTGCCCGGCGGCATCGACACCCCTGAGGCGTTCTGGGAGCTGCTGGCAGCAGGCGGGGACGCGGTGGGCGGCCTGCCCTCCCGCTGGGACGGGCTTGGCATCTACGACCCGGACCCGGAGGCGGTCGGCAAGAGCTACGCCCGTGAGGGCGGCTTCATCGAGGACATCGAGCGGTTCGACGCCGCCTTCTTCGGTATCTCGCCGCGCGAGGCGGTGTCGATGGACCCGCAGCAGCGGCTCATCCTGGAGGCGTCCTGGGAGGCGCTGGAGCGGGCCGGTATCCGACCCGACTCGCTCGGCGGCAGCAACACCGGCGTCTACCTCGGCGCCATGACCTCCGACTACGGCCACCAGGGCCATGACCTGGACGCCCTCGACGGCTACACCAGCACGGGGTACGCGAGCAGCGTGGTGTCGGGCCGGGTGTCGTACACCCTGGGACTTCAGGGCCCGGCCGTGACGGTCGACACCGCGTGCTCCTCCTCCCTCGTCGCCCTCCACCTCGCGGCCAACGCCCTCCGCCAAGGGGAGTGCGAACTCGCCCTCGTGGGCGGAGCGACGGTGATGAACACACCCGCTCTGTTCGTGGAGTTCTCCCGGTTGAAGGGGATGGCGGCGGACGGCCGCTGCAAGTCCTTCTCGGCGGATGCGGACGGTGCGGGCTGGGCCGAGGGCGTGGGTGTGCTGGTCCTGAAGCGACTGTCGGCCGCCGAACGGGACGGGGACCGGATCCTGGCCGTCGTCCGCGGTTCGGCGGTGAACCAGGACGGCCGCAGCCAGGGACTCACCGCCCCCAACGGTCCCTCCCAGCAACGTGTCGTGCAGGCCGCACTCGAAGCATCCCGCCTGACACCGGCGGACATCGACGCCATCGAGGCCCACGGCACGGGTACCTCGCTCGGCGATCCGATCGAGGCGGGCGCCCTGGCGGAGGTGTTCGGACCGGAGCGCCCCGGGGACCGGCCGGTGTGGCTGGGCTCGTCGAAGTCGAACATCGGGCACGCGCAGGCCGCCGCCGGCGTGGTGGGCGTCATGAAGATGGTGCTCGCCCTCCAGCACGAGACGCTCCCCCGGACGCTGCACGCGGAGGAGCCCAGCCCGCACATCCAGTGGGACGGCAGCGGGCTCGCCCTGTTGCAGGAGGCCCGCGCGTGGGATCGGGACTCCGGGCATGTTCGTCGTGCGGGTGTGTCGTCGTTCGGTCTGAGTGGGACGAACGCGCATGTGATCGTGGAGGAGCCGCCGGTCCGGGAGGCCGTTGAGCCGGTGGCCGAAGATGCTGCTCCGCTGCCGGTGGTGGTCTCCGCGCAGGGTGAGGACGCGCTGCGGCAGCAGGCGGCACGCTGGGCGGACTGGGTCACCGCACACGAGGATGTCCGAGTCGCTGATGTGGCGGTGACGGCTGCTCGTCATCGGTCGCATTTCGAGTCGCGGGCGAGTGTGGTGGCCTCTGATACGGCCGCTCTGGTGGAGGCGCTTGAGGCGCTGGCCGAGGGCCGTTCGCACGACGCGGTGGTCACCGGTACGGCGCAGGCGCGCGGCAAGGTCGTCTTCGTCTATCCCGGTCAGGGTTCGCAGTGGGTCGGGATGGGTCGTGAGCTGTTGGCGACCAGTGCGGTGTTCCGTGAGGCCATTGAGGCGTGTGATGTGGCGCTGGAGCCGTTGACGGGTTGGTCGGTGCGTGAGGTGCTGGCGGGGGAGGAGGGGGATCATCCGCCGTTCGACCGGGTGGATGTGGTCCAGCCTGCCCTGTTCGCCATGGGTGTCGGTCTGTCCGCCGTCTGGCGGTCGTTGGGGGTGGAGCCTGCCGCGGTGGTGGGTCATTCCCAGGGTGAGGTTGTGGCTGCTGTGGTGGGTGGTGCGTTGACGCTGGAGCAGGGTGCTTTGGTGGTGGCGCGTCGTTCGCAGGCGGTGCTGGCGTGTGCCGGGCAGGGCGGGATGGCCCTGGTCGAGCGTCCGGTGGCGGAGGTGGAGGAGTTCCTCGCCCCGTATGGCAAGGCCCTGTCGGTGGCGGCCGTGAACACGGCCGGATCCACGATCATCTCCGGTGAGGCGGATGCGATCGCGCGGATCGTGGATGAGCTTCAGGGGCGGGATGTGTACGCCCGGAAGATCAACGTCGACTACGCCTCGCACAACGCGCAGATGGACCCCCTCCTGCCGGGCCTGGCCGAGCACTTCACCGATCTCGCCCCCCAGCAGGCGGACATCCCCCTGTACTCCACCGTCACCGGCGAAGTCGCTACGGGTCCGGAGCTGGACGGGGGCTACTGGTGCCGCAACCTGCGGGAGCCGGTGCGTTTCGACCGTGCTCTGAACAGGCTCCTGGACGACGGTCACACGGTGTTCGTGGAGATCTCCGCGCATCCGGTGCTGTCGATGCCGTTGACGGACGGCAGCAGCGAGCGCGGTGGCATCGTGGTGGGCTCCCTCGCCCGCGAGCAGGGCGGCCCGGCGCAGCTCCTCCGCAACCTCGGCCTGTTGCACGTCCAGGGCCACCAGCTCGACTGGGACAAGGTCCTCGGGACCGGTTCTCAGCTCCCCCTGCCCACCTACGCCTTCCAGCGCGAGCACTACTGGATGGACACCCCGAAGTCGTCCGGCGACGTGCGTTCCGTGGGCCTGGAGGCCTCCGGGCACCCCTGGCTCGGTGCGGCGACGGCGACGGCCGGCGATGACGGGTACCTGTTCACCGGGCGGCTGTCGTTGGCGGAGCAGCCGTGGCTGGCGGAGCATGCCGCGTTCGGCACGGTGCTGGTGCCGGGCACCGGTCTGCTGGAGCTGGCGTTGACCGCCGCACACCATGTGGGCGCGGAGCAGGTGGCCGAGCTGACCCTCCTTGAGCCGCTCGTGCTCGCCGAGGACGGTGTCGTACGGCTCCAGGTCGTCGTCGGCGCCGCGAATGCCGAGGGCCGCCGGCCGATCGCGCTCTACAGCCGTGCGGAAGCCGACCAGGCGGAGTGGCGGCAGCATGCCGCCGGTGAGGTCGTCGAAGGGGCCGACCCCGCCGACCCCACCACCGGCTCCGAGGACTTCGCTGAGCTGGCGCAGTGGCCGGTGCCGGGCGCGGAGCCCGTTGAACTGGACGGTTTCTACGAGGGGTTCGCGGAGCGCGGGCTGGTGTACGGCCCGGCGTTCCAGGGGCTGAGCGAGCTGTGGCGCAAGGGCGGTACCGCTTACGGTGTCGTACGCCTGCCCGATGGCCTGAAGGCCGACGGGTTCGGTGTGCATCCGGCCCTGCTGGACGCCGCCCTGCACGCCCTGGTCGCCGTACGGCAGGAGGAGGGCGACGAGCGTCCGGTGTTCCTGCCGTTCGAGTGGCGTGGCGTCGAGCTGTACGCCTCCGGCGGCACGGAGTTGCGGGTGCGTATCGACCTCGACGACGCCGGCACCAGCGCTCGGGTCCAGGTGGCCGATCCCGCCGGACAGCCCGTCGTACGGGCCGAGCGGCTGGTGATCCGGGAGGCGAGCGCGGAGCAGATCCGCGCGAGCGAGTCCGTCGAGCATCTCTACCGCGTCGACTTCCGGCCGCCGCGTTCCCTGAAGGAGCAGGAGACACCGGCGGACGGCACATGGGTCCTCGGCGACAACGCCGGGGTGTCCGAGATCCTGGAGGCCGACCATGTGGCTGATGTGGATGTACTGCTTGCCCGCCTCGACGACGGGAGGCAGGCGCCCGCTCGACTGGCCGTCGACGCGACGGCGGCGACTGCGCCGGCGGGCGGGGACCACGACATCGCTGGTGCCGCGCAGGAGCTGACCGCTGCCGCGCTGCACACTCTGCGCCGTCTGCTGGGCGAACCCCGGCTGGACGGCGTGGAGCTGGTGTGGATCACGCGCGCGGCGCTGGGCGTGGACGACGAGGTCCACGATCTGGCGCACGCACCGCTGTGGGGTCTGCTCCGCGCGGCGCGCAGCGAGCAGGCCGAACGCGCGATCCGCCTGGTCGACCTCGGGAACGACGGCGCCGACGACGCGCTGCTGCCCCGGGCCGTCGCCCTCACGGGCGAGCCGGAGATCGTGATCCGCGGTGGCGAGATCCGCACCGCGCGGCTCGTACGGACGACAGCGCGGCCGCAGGCACAGGCACAGCCACCAGCGGAGACGGAGACGCAGACGGAGGCGGTGGCCGGTTCGGGCGAGGACGCGCGGCCGGTCGCGAGGCCGCTGGATCCCGAGGGATCGGTCCTGATCACGGGCGGCACGGGTGAGCTGGGCCGGGCTCTGGCCGGACATCTGGTCCGCGCGCATGGCGTACGGCACCTGGTGCTGACCTCCCGGCGCGGTCTCGACGCCCCTGGCGCCGGTGAGCTGGTCGCCGAACTCACCGCCGCCGGAGCCGCGAGCGTGCAGGTGCTCGCCTGCGACGTCAGCCGGCGCGAGGACGTCTCCATGGCCCTCGCGACCGCGGACGCCGCGCACCCCTGGACGGGTGTCTTCCACCTGGCGGGTGCGCTGGACGACGGTGTGGTGTCGGCGCTGACGGCGGAGCGGCTGGCCACGGTGTGGGCGCCGAAGGCGGCGGGCGCCGTCCACCTGGACGGGCTGTCGCGTGAACTGGGTCTGGATCTGGCGGCGTTCGTGTTGTTCTCGTCGGCGGCGGGGGTGCTCGGCGGTGCCGGGCAGGCCAACTACGCCGCCGCGAACACCTTCCTCGACGCCCTGGCGGTCCGGCGCCGCGCCGACGGCCTGCCGGGTGTGAGCCTGTCCTGGGGCCTGTGGCAGCAGGCCGGGATCGGCCTGACCGCGAGCCTCGGCCGAGCGGAACTCGCCCGACTGCGCCGTGGCGGCATCGGCGCCCTGAGCGCCCGGCAGGCCCTGGCCGCGCTCGACGCCGCTCTGGGGCTGCCGTACCCGCACCTCGTACCGGTGAAGCTGGAACTCACGTCGCTGCAGCGCGACGCGGACAGCGGGAACGACGTCCCCGCCCTGCTGCGGAGCCTGCTGCGCGCCCCGCGCCGGCAGGCGGGCGAAGCGGCGGGAACCCCGTCCGGCCTGCGCGAGCAACTGCTCGCCCGCCCCGAGACCGAACGGCTGCCGCACCTGACCCAACTGGTGCAGCGGGAGGCCGCGACGGTCCTCGGCGTGTCCGCGACGGGCGGGGTGGGGGCCCAGCAGGTGCTCAAGGAACTCGGCATGGACTCACTGATGGCGGTCGAACTGCGTCGCCGTCTGTCCGCCGAGACCGGGGTCTCCCTGCCGTCGACGCTCGCCTTCGACCATCCCACCCCCTCCGCGATCGCTGCCCTGCTGCTGGCCAAGCTCGCCGTCGGCTCCGGCACCGGGCCGGCCGCCACGGCGACCGGACAGCGCCTCACGCGGAACCAGATCGACAGCCTGGTCGAACTCCTGAGCACGGCGACACCGGCCCAGCTCGAGGAGCGGGGCCTCGCCGCCGGCCTGCTCTCCCTGCGGGACGACCTGGCCAGGAGCGCGCCCGCGGCCGATGAACAACCGGAGCCGGAAGCCGAGATCGAGATCGATACCGGCAGCACGGATGACCTTCTTCAGTTCCTGGATCGCAAGCTTGGAGTCAGCGAATGAGCGCGTCCGAAGTCGGGAAGCTCGAAAAGCTCGAGGCGTATCTGCGGCGCACGGCGAACGCGCTCGTCGAGACCGAGAACCAGCTCACCGCCGAGCGCGCGGCACGCACCGAGCCGATCGCGGTGGTGTCGATGGCGTGCCGGCTGCCGGGCGGTATCGACACCCCTGAGGCGTTCTGGGAGTTGCTGGCGGCGGGTGGAGACGCGGTGGGCGGCCTGCCCTCCCGCTGGGACGGGCTCGGCGTCTACGACCCGGACCCGGAGGCGGTCGGCAAGAGCTACGCCCGTGAGGGCGGCTTCATCGACGCCGTGGAAGGCTTCGACCCCGCCTTCTTCGGCATCTCGCCGCGCGAGGCGCTGTCGATGGACCCGCAGCAGCGGCTGGTGCTGGAGGCGTCCTGGGAGGCCCTGGAGCGGGCCGGCATCCGACCCGACTCGCTCGGCGGCAGCCGCACCGGTGTCTACCTCGGGGCGATGAGTTCCGACTACGGCAACCAGCAGGGACACGACCTCAACGCCCTCGACGGGTACGTGAGCACGGGCAACGCCAGCAGCGTGGTGTCGGGCCGGGTGTCGTACACCCTCGGTCTCCAGGGCCCGGCCATGACGGTGGACACGGCCTGCTCCTCCTCCCTCGTCTCGGTGCATCTCGCGGTGCAGGCGCTGCGCCAGGGCGAATGCGAACTCGCCCTCGCCGGTGGCGTCACGGTGATGAGCACCCCGGCCCTGTTCGTGGAGTTCTCCCGGTTGAAGGGGATGGCGGCGGACGGCCGCTGCAAGTCGTTCTCGGCGGATGCGGACGGTGCGGGCTGGGCCGAGGGCGCGGGTGTGCTGCTGCTCAAGCGTCTGTCGGCTGCTGAGCGGGACGGTGACCGGGTCCTGGCGGTGATTCGGGGTTCGGCGGTGAACCAGGACGGCCGCAGTCAGGGGTTGACGGCGCCGAACGGGCCTTCGCAGCAGCGGGTGATCCGGGATGCGCTGGAGGCGGCGCGGCTGACGCCGGCGGACATCGACGCGATCGAGGCACACGGGACGGGTACGTCGCTGGGTGATCCGATCGAGGCGGGTGCGCTGGGTGAGGTGTTCGGGCCTGGTCGTTCCGGGGAGCGGCCGGTGTGGCTGGGCTCGTCGAAGTCGAACATCGGGCATGCTCAGGCCGCCGCTGGTGTGGTCGGTGTGATCAAGATGGTGCTGGCGTTGCAGCACGGGTTGCTGCCGAAGACGTTGCACGCGCAGGAGCCGAGCGCGCTGATCGAGTGGGCGGGCAGCGGACTTGAGCTGCTGCAGGAGGCCCGTGCGTGGGAGCGGGAGGAGTCGCGTCCGCGTCGTGCGGGTGTGTCGTCGTTCGGTCTGAGTGGGACGAACGCGCATGTGATCGTGGAGGAGCCGCCGGTCGGGGAGGCCGTTGAGCCGGTGGT
>NZ_JBFAWH010000078.1:0-10508 GCF_040680235.1 Streptomyces sp. NPDC052101 | reverse complement strand
ACATGCGGCGTCGGCTCATCCACATGCAACGTCGCCGGAACAACCCCATGACGCATCGCCATAACCATCTTGATCACACCCGCCACACCCGCAGCGGCAGCGGTGTGACCGATGTTCGACTTCACCGAACCCAGCAGCAGGGGCCGGTCGGAGGGACGCTCCTGGCCGTAGGTCGCCAGCAGTGCCTGCGCCTCGATCGGGTCACCCAGCGCCGTACCCGTGCCATGCGCCTCGACCACATCCACCTCGGAGGCCGAGAGCAGGGCGTTGGTGAGGGCCTGGCGAACGACGCGCTGCTGCGAGGGGCCGTTGGGGGCGGTCAGGCCGTTGGACGCACCGTCCTGATTCACCGCCGAACCCCGCACCACGGCAAGGATCTTGTGTCCGTTGCGCTGCGCGTCCGACAGCCGCTCCACCAGCAGGACGCCGACACCCTCACCCCAGGCGGTGCCGTCCGCACCGGCCGCGAACGCCTTGCAACGGCCGTCGCTCGCGAGGCCCTGCTGCTTGCTGAACTCGGTGAACATGCTGGGTGTCGCCATGACCGTCACACCGCCGGCGATGGCCAGCGAGCACTCGCCCTTGCGCAGCGACTGCGCGGCGAGGTGCAGGGCGACCAGCGACGAGGAGCACGCCGTGTCGATGGTGATGGCCGGGCCCTCGAGGCCGAAGGTGTACGAGATGCGGCCCGATGCGACGCTGGCCGCGTTGCCGATGCCGCGGTGGCCCTCGACGTCCTGCTGGGACGGGCCCGCCTGCAGCGTCGCGTAGTCCTGGCCGTTGGTGCCGACGAAGACGCCGGTCTGGCTGCCGCGCAGTGACAGGGGGTCGATTCCGGCGCGCTCGAGCAGTTCCCAGGAGGTCTCCAGCAGCAGCCGCTGCTGCGGGTCCATCGCCAGCGCCTCACGCGGTGAAATCCCGAAGAAGCCAGCGTCGAACTCGCCCACCTCGTTCAGGAACGAGCCGGACCGGGTGTGGGACGTGCCGGAGCCGGCCGGGTCGCCGTCGAACAGCGCGTCCAGGTCCCAGCCGCGGTCGGTGGGGAATGAGGAGACGGCCTCGTTCCCGCCGGCGAGCAGTCGCCAGAGGTCCTCGGGGGAGGTGACGCCGCCGGCGAACCGGCAGCTCATGCCCACGATGGCGATCGGCTCTCGCTCGGCCTCCTCGACCTCACGGAGCCGTCCGCGCACCTTGTGCAGGTCGGCAGTGACCCGCTTGAGGTAGTCGAGAGTCTTGTCGTCGTCACGCATGGTCGTATCCATTTCGATGTACCTGCACCGTGTTCCGTGACCGCTCGCGCGCTCAGATGCCGAGTTCGTTGTCGATGAAGTCGAAGACCTCGTCCCGCGTCGCGGACTGCAGGTTCTCGACCGCCTCCGCGTCCGCCGTCTCGCCCGTGCCGACGCCCCAGCGCGCCAGCAGGGCTTCCAGTCGCGCCGCGATGTCCGGAGTGCCCGCACCGGCCGCCACGGCGGCGAGCTTGCTCTCCAGCTTGTCGATCTCCGCGAGGACGGCGCCTTCGCTGAGTTCGTCCTCGCCCAGCATGGGCCGCAGGTACGCGGCGAACTCACGCGGCGTGGGGTGGTCGAAGACCGAGGTGGCGGGCAGGCTGAGTCCCAGGGCCTCGTTGAGCCGGTTGCGGAAGTCGACCGCCGCCAGGGAGTCGAAGCCGAGATCCCTGAAGGGCTTGCCCGCCTCCACGCCGTCGGCGTCGGGGTATCCGAGGACCGCGGCCGCGTGTGTCCGCACGAGTTCGACCAGGGCCTGCTGGCGTTCGGCGCTGGAGAGCCCTGCGAGCCGTTCGCCGAGCGGGGCCGCCGCCGGTGTTCCCTGGGTGGCCGGGGCGGGAGCCTGGGCCTGCCGGGCCTCGGGGATCTCGTCGAACAGGGTGCTGGGGCGCACCGCGGTGAACGATGCCGCGAACCGGTTCCAGTCGACGTCCGCCACGGTGACGAGCGTCTCGTCGTGCTCCATGGCCTGCTGGAGCAGCGTGAGTGCGGACTCCGGTGTGACCGGGCTGACGCCGCGTCGGCGCAGGTGCGCCTCGGCGTCGTCGCGCGCGGTCATGCCGCCGCCGGCCCAGGGGCCCCAGGCGATCGAGGTCGCCGTGAGACCACGCAGTCGGCGCCGTTCGGCCAGGGCGTCCAGGTAGGCGTTGGCGGCGCCGTAGGCGCCCTGACCGGCGCCGCCCCAGACACCCGCGGTGGAGGCGAAGAGGATGAAGGCGTCCAGTTCGGTGTCGGCGAAGACCTCGTCGAGGTTCCGTGCGCCCTCGGCCTTACCGCCGTAGACGTCGGCCATCTCGTCGAGGCCGGTCTCCTCGATGCGGTTCGACTGTGCGACGCCGGCGGTGTGCACGACCGCGTTGATCGCCACGCCTTCGTCCGCGAGGCGGTCGACGAGGGCGTCGAGCGCTTCGCGGTCGGCCGCGTCGCAGGCCGCGATGGTCACCTTGGCGCCCAGTGCGGTCAGTTCATCCCGCAGTGCGGCGGCGCCGGGGGCGTCGAGGCCGCGTCGGCTGGTCAGCACCAGATGCTCGGCGCCGGCGCGCACCAGCCAGCGTGCGGCGTGTGCGCCCAGCGCTCCGGTGCCGCCGGTGATCAGCGCGGTGCCCTTCGTCGTCCACTCCGAGGCGGTGCCGGAGCCGGTCCGGGCGGACCTGGTCAGCCGTCGGGCCAGCAGTCCACCGGGGCGGACGGCGACCTGGTCCTCGCCGGTGGCACCCGACAGGACCGCGCGCAGCAGCGTGGCGGCACGCTCCTCGATCTCGGCCGGCAGGTCGACCAGACCGCCCCAGCGCTCGGGGTGTTCCAGCCCGACCACGCGGCCCAGGCCCCAGATTCCGGCCTGGTCGGGCCGGATGCCGCGGTCGGCGGAGAGGGCGACGGCTCCCTGGGTGGCGCACCACAGCGGCGCACCGACACCCAGCTCTCCGAGCGCGCGCACCAGGGCGTAGGTCGCTGTGAGCGCCTCGGAGCGATGCGGTTCGTCCGCGAGGGCAAGCAGGGAGAGGACCCCCTGGACCCCTCGCGGCTCGGTGGCCGGCAAGGCGTCCCGAAGGCGGTCGGTCATGGTGTCGGGGTCGTGGCCGGTGACGTCGGCGCGAAGAATGTCGACGCCCTGGCGTTCCAGGGCCTCGATGCAGGTGTCGGCCGCGGAGCCCTGCGCGGTGACCACGAGCCAGCTGCCGGTGGGCGTGGCGTCGGGCTCGGGGACCGGTCGCCAGGCCACCGTGTAGCGCAGGTCCTGCAGTGCCGACCGTTCCCTGGAACGGCGGCGCCAGCCGGAGAGCATCGGCACGAACTCCGCGAGCAGGGCGCCCTGCTGGTCCGCGTCGACGCCGAGCGTGCGTGCCAGGGCGTCGAGGTCCTCGCCCTCCACCGCGGACCAGAACGACTGGTCCGGCGCCGGGGTGCGGTCGCCGGCCGACGGGCCGGTCCCGGTGTCGGTCGCGTCGAGCCAGTAGCGTCGGCGGTGGAAGGCGTAGGTGGGCAGGTCGATGTGGTGCGACGGACGGGGCGCCCGGCCCAGCACCGGCCACACGACCTCACTGCCCCGCGCATGCAACGAGCCCAACGCCTGCATGAACGTCACCAGCTCGTCCTGCCCCGCACGACAGACCGCCACCGCCACCGCATTCTCACCACGACCCGGATGACCACCCGCCAACGCCGTCAACGTCGCATCCGGACCCACCTCCACAAAGTCCGTCACCCCCTGCCCGTTCAACCACGCCAGACCGTCATCGAACCGCACCGCCTCACGCGCATGACGCAACCAGTACCCCGTCGAACCGATCTCCTCCACCCCCACCGGCTCACCCGTCACATTCGACACGATCGGAATCCGCGGCTCTCCCCACTACTCCGAATCCAGAACCCGCCCGTACTCCTACAACATCGGCTACACCTACGGCGAATGAATCGCCTGCGACACCCGCAACCACTTCGTCCGCACACCCTCACCCCGAGCAACCTCCACCACCCGCTCCACCGCATCCGCCACACCCGACACCACCACCGAACCCGGACCATTCACCGCCGCAACCGCCACCCGCGACCCATCACCACCGATCCACCCCCGCACCACACCCTCCGCAGCACCCACCGCCGCCATCACCCCACCCACCGGCAACGCCTGCATCAACCGCCCCCGCGCAGCCACCACCCGCACCGCATCCGCCAACGACAACACACCCGACACATACGCCGCCGCCAACTCCCCAATGGAATGACCCATCACGAAGTCCACACCCACCCCGCACTCCACCACCGACGCAAACAACGCCACCTCAAACGCAAACAACCCCGCCTGCGTATACACCGTCTCATCCACCAACCCACTCAACTCACCACCCGCATCCGCAAACAACACCTCCCGCAACGGCACCTCAAGCAACCCGTCAAACGCCCCACACACCTCACCAAACACCCGAGCAAACCCAGGCAACCCCAACAACCCCGCACCCATACCCAACCGCTGCGACCCCAGCCCCGAGAACAACACCGCCACCCGACGCCCACCCACAACCCGACCCCGAGCCACCACACCACCCGGCTCACCCGAAGCCAACCCCGCCAACCCCGCCAACAACCCCTCACGATCCCCACCCACCACAACACCACGATGCTCCAACGCAGCCCGCGACCCCACCAACGCACCCGCCACATCCACCAACGACACACCAGAATCCGCACTCACCCACGCATGCAACCGCCGCGCCTGCTCACGCAACGACTCCGCACTCCTCGCCGACACCACCCACGGCACCACCACACCACCCGACACACCCACAGACACACCCTCAGACACCACAACCTCAGGCGCCTCCTCCAACACCACATGCGCATTCGTCCCACTGATACCGAAGGAGGAGACGGCGGCGCGGCGCGGCCGTGTGGTCTGGGGCCAGGGGCTGGACTCGGTCGCCAGCTCGACGGCGCCCGCGGTCCAGTCGACCTGTGGTGTGGGTTCGTCGACGTGCAGGGTCGCCGGCACGGTTCCGTGCCGTAGCGCCATGACCATCTTGATCACACCGGCGACGCCGGACGCGGCCTGTGTGTGGCCGATGTTGGACTTCAGCGATCCCAGCAGCAGCGGCTGCTCCACGGATCGTTCCTGGCCGTAGGTGGCGATGACCGCCTGGGCCTCGATCGGGTCGCCCAGGGGGGTGCCCGTGCCGTGTGCCTCGACCACGTCGACGTCGGCGGCCGTCACACCCGCGTTGGCCAGCGCCTGCCGGATCACCCGCTGCTGCGAGGGGCCGTTGGGTGCGGTCAGACCGTTGGACGCACCGTCCTGGTTGACGGCCGAACCCCGCACCACGGCCAGGACGTTGTGGCCGTTGCGCTGCGCGTCCGACAGCCGCTCCACCAGCAGCAGACCCACGCCTTCCGACCAGGTGGTGCCGTCGGCGCCGGCGGCGAAGGACTTGCACCGGCCGTCGGGGGCCAGGCCCTGCTGGCGGCTGAACTCGACGAAGGAGAGCGGTGTCGACATCACGGCGACGCCACCGGCCAGCGCCAGCTCGCACTCGCCCTGGCGCAGGGCCTGCGCCGCCAGATGCAGCGCGACCAGCGAGGAGGAGCAGGCCGTGTCGACCGTGACCGCCGGGCCCTCGAAACCGAACGCGTACGAGACGCGACCGGTGGCGACGCTGCCGGCGTTGCCGTTGCCGAGGTAGCCGGTGAGGTCGTCGGGAACGGTGCGCAGCCGGGCCGCGTAGTCGTGGTACATCAGCCCCGCGAAGACTCCGACCCGGCTGCCTCGCAGGGAGGTCGGGTCGACGTTCGCGGATTCGAAGGCCTCCCACGCGGTCTCCAGCAGCAGCCGCTGCTGCGGGTCCATCGCCAGCGCCTCACGCGGCGAGATCCCGAAGAACTCCGCGTCGAAGTCCGCCATGTCGTGCAGGAAGCCGCCCTCACCGACATAGCTCGTACCGGAGTTCACCCCGTCCGGGTCGTGCAGGGTGTCTGTGTCCCAGCCGCGGTCGGCGGGGAAGGGCGTGATGGCGTCCGTACCGGAGGCGACCAGTCGCCACAGGTCCTCCGGCGTCCGTACGCCGCCGGGATACCGGCAGCTCATGCCGACGATGGCGATCGGCTCGTCGGTGGCGCTCGTGGCCTGGCCCGGGGCGGCGGCCGTGGTGTCCTCGTCGCCGAGCTCCGACCGCAGATGCCGGGCCAGCGCCGACGGGGTCGGGTAGTCGAAGACCAGGGTGGCCGGGAGCCGGGTGCCGACCGCCGCGGAGAGCTGATTCCGCAGGTCGACCGCGGTCAGTGAGTCGAAGCCCAGGTCGGAGAAGGCGCGTTCGGGATCGATGGTGGTGCCCCGCTCGTGTCCCAGGACCGCGGAGACGTGCTTGACGACCAGGTCGAGGAGCGCCTGGTGCCGCTCGGGGCCGGTCATCGTGGCCAGGAGCTCACGCAGGCCGGTCTTCGCGGCATCCCGCGAAGCCCTGCGCACGGGGTTGCGCACCAGGCCGCGCAGCACCGGGGGAACGGTCGCCCCACTGCTGCGTACGGCGCCGGGGTCGAGCAGCATGGGCAGCACCAGCGGCTGGTCGACGGTGAGCGCGGCGTCGAACAACGCGAGCCCCTCGTCGATCGAGAGCGCCGACATGCCTAGGCGTGCCACGCGTGCCAGGTCCTTCTCGGTCATGGCGCCGGACAGGACGCTGCGCTGTTCCCACAGACCCCAGGCCATCGAGTGCGCGGGCAGGCCGTGGGCGTTGCGGTAGCGGGCCAGTCCGTCGAGGAAGGCATTGGCGGCGGCGTAGTTCGCCTGTCCGGCGGCGCCGGTGACACCGGCCGCCGAGGAGAACAGAACGAACGCGGTGAGCTGTGTCCCCTCGGTGAGGCGGTGCAGGTTCCAGGCCGCGTCGGCCTTCGGGCGCAGCACCTTGGCCAGACGTTCGGGTGTCAGGGACACCACGGTCCCGTCGTCTCCGACACCGGCCGAGTGGACCACACCGCGCAGCGGGCGGTCCTGCGGTATCTCCGCGATGACCGCGGCCAGGCTGTCGTGATCAGCGACGTCGCACGACGCCACGGTGGCCCGGCAGCCGAGGGAGGCGAGTTCGGCGACCAGTTCGTCCGCGCCGGCGGCGCGCATTCCCTGCCGGCCCAGCAGCAGAAGGTGCTTGACACCGTGGACGGCGGCGAGGTGCCGGGCCACGGCGCTGCCCAGGACTCCGGTACCGCCGGTGATCAGCACCGTGCCTTCGGGGTCCCACCGGGGCTCGCCGCCCTCGGCGGTCGCCGGGCCCTGAGCCGATGCCGAGCGGGCCAGCCTGGGTGCCAGCAGAGCACCGTCCCTGACCACCAGTTCGGGTTCGTCCGCCGCCCGGGCGGTGTGCACCGCGGCGACCAGCCCGTCGGGTACCGCCTCGGCGTGCAGGTCGATCTGGACGATCCGGTCCGGGTGCTCCGACTGGGCCGAGCGCACCAGTCCCTGCACCGCGGCGTGCGCCAGGTCGGGCGCCGTGCCGTCCAGGGACACCGCGCCCCGGGTGACCAGCACCAGCCGGGAAGCGGAGAAGCGGTCGTCACCGAGCCAGGTGCGTACCGTCTCCAGCGCCCAGTTCGTCGCGGCGCGGGTCGCCTCGGGGATGTCCTCCGGGTACTGCGGGCAGACGGCGATCACGGCGTCGAATGCCGCGGTGTCCGCGGCGGGGGTGTCGCCGGACCCGGCGGCGGCGTTCGCGAGCGCTGCCAGATCCTCGTGGGACTCAGCGTCCAGGCCGGCCGCGCGAGCCACCGCGGCAGCGTCCGCACCGATCGCGGCCCAGCGCAGCGGGGCACCGTCCGGTTCGGCGGCCGACGCCATCTCGGACCAGCTCATCCGGAACAACGACCTGTTGTGCCGGGACGTGGCCCGCACCTGCTCGGCGGTGACCGGTCGCAGGGTCAGTGCGTCGACCGAAGCGACGGGAAGTCCGCTGTCGTCGGCGATCGTCACCGCGACCGCGGCGGCCCCGGCGGAGCTCAGCCGGACCCGCACACCGGTGGCGCCGGTGGCGTACAGGCGCACTCCTTCCCAGGAGAACGGCAGACCGCGCGGCGCCTCCTCACCGTCGGCCGCGGACAGCAGGGCGATGCCGTGCAGGGCCGCGTCGAGCAGCGCGGGGTGCACACCGAAGCGGTCGGCCTCCTCGACGGCCTGTTCGGGCAGTCGTATCTCGGCGAAGACCTCCCCGCCGCGCCGCCATGCCGCCGTGAGTCCCTGGAACACAGGTCCGTAGGTGTTCCCGCCCTCGGCCATACGGTCGTAGAGGCCGTCGAGTTCGACGGGTACGGCGTTCGCGGGGGGCCAGGCGCGCAGGGCGTCCGTGCCCTCCGGCAGCAGTTCCGCCCGTGCCTGCGCGAGCACACCGGTGGCGTGGGTCGTCCACTCCTCGGCATCGGCGCGGCGCCCGTACACCGTCACGGTCCTACGGCCGTCC
The DNA here is from genome assembly GCF_040680235.1 of Streptomyces sp. NPDC052101. NCBI lineage: Bacteria > Bacillati > Actinomycetota > Actinomycetes > Kitasatosporales > Streptomycetaceae > Streptomyces > Streptomyces sp. NPDC052101. The sequence continues at coordinate 2,065 of NZ_JBFAWH010000078.1, read as the reverse complement.
TCGTCGGCGCCGCCGACGGTGAGCTGTATCTGCACGGGGACGGCGTCGGGGAGAGCGAGCGGCGCCTGCAGTGTCAGTTCCTCGACGACGTCGCACTCCACCTCCTCACCGGCGCGCAGGGCGAGTTCGACGAAGGCCGCGCCGGGGAACAGGACGGTGTCCAGGACCACATGATCGGCCAGCCAGGGCTGCTCGGGCAGCGACAGCCGGCCGGTGAGCAGCACGCCGTCCCCGTCGGCCCGGCTGACGAGGGCGCCGAGGAGGGGATGGTCGGTGCCCTGGAGCCCGATGGATCCCACGGTGGCCCCGACGCCGACCGGCCCGAGCCGCTTCGGCCAGTAGCGTCGGCGGTGGAAGGCGTAGGTGGGCAGGTCGATGTGGTGCGACGGACGGGGCGCCCGGCCCAGCACCGGCCACACGACCTCACTGCCCCGCGCATGCAACGAGCCCAACGCCTGCATGAACGTCACCAGCTCGTCCTGCCCCGCACGACAGACCGCCACCGCCACCGCATTCTCACCACGACCCGGATGACCACCCGCCAACGCCGTCAACGTCGCATCCGGACCCACCTCCACAAAGTCCGTCACCCCCTGCCCGTTCAACCACGCCAGACCGTCATCGAACCGCACCGCCTCACGCGCATGACGCAACCAGTACCCCGTCGAACCGATCTCCTCCACCCCCACCGGCTCACCCGTCACATTCGACACGATCGGAATCCGCGGCTCACCCCACACCACCGAATCCAGAACCCGCCCGAACTCCTCCAACATCGGCTCCACCAACGGCGAATGAAACGCCTGCGACACCCGCAACCACTTCGTCCGCACACCCTCACCCCGAGCAACCTCCACCACCCGCTCCACCGCATCCGCCACACCCGACACCACCACCGAACCCGGACCATTCACCGCCGCAACCGCCACCCGCGACCCATCACCACCGATCCACCCCCGCACCACACCCTCCGCAGCACCCACCGCCGCCATCACCCCACCCACCGGCAACGCCTGCATCAACCGCCCCCGCGCAGCCACCACCCGCACCGCATCCGCCAACGACAACACACCCGACACATACGCCGCCGCCAACTCCCCAATGGAATGACCCATCACGAAGTCCACACCCACCCCGCACTCCACCACCGACGCAAACAACGCCACCTCAAACGCAAACAACCCCGCCTGCGTATACACCGTCTCATCCACCAACCCACTCAACTCACCACCCGCATCCGCAAACAACACCTCCCGCAACGGCACCTCAAGCAACCCGTCAAACGCCCCACACACCTCACCAAACACCCGAGCAAACCCAGGCAACCCCAACAACCCCGCACCCATACCCAACCGCTGCGACCCCTGCCCCGAGAACAACACCGCCACCCGACGCCCACCCACAACCCGACCCCGAGCCACCACACCACCCGGCTCACCCGAAGCCAACCCCGCCAACCCCGCCAACAACCCCTCACGATCCCCACCCACCACAACACCACGATGCTCCAACGCAGCCCGCGACCCCACCAACGCACCCGCCACATCCACCAACGACACACCAGAATCCGCACTCACCCACGCATGCAACCGCCGCGCCTGCTCACGCAACGACTCCGCACTCCTCGCCGACACCACCCACGGCACCACCACACCACCCGACACACCCACAGACACACCCTCAGACACCACAACCTCAGGCGCCTCCTCCAACACCACATGCGCATTCGTCCCACTGATACCGAACGCGGACACACCAGCCCGCCTGGGCCGGCCGCTCTCCGGCCATGCCAGGGCCTCGGTGGCCAGGTGCAGGGTGCCCGTGGACCAGTCGATGTGCGGGCTGGGCTCGTCCGCGTGCAGGGTCGCGGGCACCAGGCCGTTCTGCAACGCCATGACCATCTTGATCACGCCGGCGACACCCGCCGCGGCAGCGGTGTGGCCGATGTTCGACTTCACCGTGCCCAGGAGCAGCGGCTGGTCGGCGGGGCGGTCCTGGCCGTAGGTGGCGAGCAGGGCCTGTGCCTCGATGGGGTCGCCGAGCGAGGTGCCCGTGCCGTGTGCCT
>NZ_JBFAWH010000077.1:0-11461 GCF_040680235.1 Streptomyces sp. NPDC052101 | reverse complement strand
CATGAACGCCTTCGACCTGGCCTTTGATGGCCGCCTCACCGCAGGCCAACTCTAGCCACATCAAGCCCAGTTACACCGCTCGCTTTACAGACCCGCGCCATCGAGTTGCAGATGCGGGAAGCGGGTGAGGTGAGCAGGGCGCGGAAGGCGATGTGCAGCTCGGTGCGGGCGAGGTGATGTCCGAGGCACTGGTGAGGGCCGCCTCCGAAGGCGTGGTGGCGCGGGGATGCTTGCCGAGGGTCCAAGGTGTGGGGCGTGGGGTGGTGGGCGGGATCACGGTTGGTGAGGGAGAGGGAGACGACGATCCCGTCGCCGGTGCGGATCGTGTGGCCCTCGAGAATGATGTCGGCGGTGGCGACGCGCATGAGGATGTCGAAGACAGAGACCAGTCGCAGTAGTTCCTCGATCACGACGGAGAGGGTTTCGTCACCGGCCTCAAGCGCGGCCAGGCGCTGGGGGTCCGCACGAGAGTGAAACGGTCCAGGCTGCCGTCGCCGCCGGCGTAGCGCGCGAGGTCGTCGAGCAGGCCCTCGCCCCGGTCAGCGGAGACCCGAGGATCGCTCAGCAGCAGACGCGCGGCGTCGTAGCCGGTCACGAGCCAGACTTCACGCCCGTCGTAGAGCCGCACTCGCGACAACGGCCCCCGGGCAGCGAGCAGCAAGTGGCTGTCGGGCGGCTGGTACGGGCACGTGCGGTCCTGTGGGAAGGCGAGCACACCCGGATCTGTCACGATCAGCCTCTCCAGTGACGACGGGGACTTCTCATGCCAAGCCGAAGTTAGTCGCCACCGCCCGACAGCAAACGCCCGGCACATCACGAGAACCTGATCCAGCCGACCGCCGCCATCACATCGCGCGCCACCCACATCAAATCCACAAGATCTGGTCCTACCGTCACCCTCGCTGGCCTACTGGTTCGACGCCGGAGCGCTGCTGCCGAACTGATCCGCGCACTGCCATAAGCAGCCTCTACCAGACGGAGACCGCATGCTCAGGACGAAGGACGTCGATCTGGATCGATATGGAGCAGTCAGACCGAACGCCATCTTTACGCCACTTTTGAGGGGTCCGGTAGCGGAGCTTTGCTGAGGCGATGGGCATCCCCTGATGGTGGTGGGCGGTGATTCGCTCGGGCGGCCGGCCGGTCGCCCAGCTCCCCACTTCTCGCGAAGGCCCACAAACGAGATAGGTAGCTTCGAATCGTGCAGCGTTTTTTTATTGCTGTCATAGGCATGGTATTGCTGACCGCATGTCAACACGGAGCATCGGCCGCTCCTTCACCAACATCCTCGCAGTCCACGCAGGCTGTTGCCTCGCACCAATTCACCGTCTACGACACAACGTTCTACGCCCACCTCGATCTCGCGCAGTACGGCGCGCTCAAGGCCGACATCATCTACGAAGGTCGGGTGGCGGCCCTATCAGGTCAGCCCGTGCGCCACCCTAACGGCCGCCCCACAACCGAACTCGTCCTGCCCCCAAAGGATTCCTACCAGAAGCTGGTGCGGCAGCATTTGGCAAACCCGGGGCCGCTCGTCCTCGACTACGAGACCCTCTACCTCACCGGCACGCCAGAGGTGGCCAAGCGCCGATTCCAGAAACTGTCGACCTTGCTGACGTGGACGCGTGAAGTCGCCCCGCACAAACAAATCGGCTTTTGGGATCTGCTCGGCAACACCAGTCGCAGGTATTACCCGTTGGGCCGCACTCTCGCGGCGCACGAGGATGTGTTCTTCCCCAGTCTTTACACAAGCCCGACGGACAGCAAAGCCAGCTGGCAGCACAGGCTCGATCAGGCTCTCGCCGAGGCCAAGCAGATCGCCCCTGGCAAACCCGTGTACCCATATCTGTGGCCCCAGTACCAAGGCCTTCGTGCCGGGCAGCACTACATGCCCTCCCAGCTCTGGTCATACGAGCTTCAAGCCTGCAGCAAGGCCACCAAGGCCGTCGTCCTGTGGGGAGGCGGCCCACACGACACCAGCAACACCGCTTGGCTCGAGGCACTCAAGCGCTTCCTCGCCCACGGCTCGTGACAACCGGGAAAGACCGGCTGGCGGCCTGAGAGTCGCACGGCAGTTCGAACCTTCAAGTGCGGCTGATCGCATCGAGCCTGGTGCCCGATCCTCGGCGTAGCTGCAACAAGGGTCGGCTCGGCACAGCCCTGCCACGGGAAGCCACCTACGCAACGCCTCACAGCCACCTGACTTGACTCAGAGCACTCATCCGCCGGATGGATCCTGGCGGTGAGGCGCTCGAAAACCAGTGGAACAGCGCCGCCGTGCGCCATTACCGTGCTGCCGAACCAAGTCGTCCAGCCAAGGACATGCCGTTGTACACCCTGTGAGACCTCCCGAGCGCTGATTCGTCGCGCGTCGCACATGTGCGCCGCGCTGCTTCTTGCTGCGGACTTCTCACTGAAACCGGTGTACTTCTGTGCTCAATAACTGGGTGGTCATGCCCACCTGCCTGCCGCTCGTCCTCCGCCGTTGCCACGCGTGCGCGTCCGAGCGCTTCCGGGCAAGCGGTAAATTCCGCGTCAACGCAAACCACAAGCTCATCGACGCCTGGCTCCTCGCGCTCTGTACCGCTTGCGGGGAAACTGCAAAGCTCACGGTCCTGGAGCGGATGAATGTGCGCTCCGTACGACCTGAGCTGCTGGACCGGCTGCATGACAACGACCCCCGCCTGACAGCTGAACTGCTCCAGGATCCGGTCGTACAGCGCCGCAATCGCATCGCCCTCGACTGGGACAACGCCTGGTGCCTCGACACCGGCGGTTCGGATCACCTGGACCGCGAGGTGATCGACGTCTCGGTCCGCTTTGCGGCGCGGATCCCTGTCCGGCCAGTACGACTGATCGCTGAAGGTTGCGGTCTTTGGCGGGCTGAAGTCGAGAGACTGATCACGGAGGGGAAGCTCGTTTCGGCAGTCCGGCTGAGCGGCAAGCTCTCCGGCGACTTCGGCTTCACGCTCAAGCGCTGAGCCCTCCTCAGGACCACGGGCCTGTCCGGCGTGATCCGCCGGACAGGCCCTAAACCTCCAGAGCCGGCGGCTCGGCCTGCTCGCTGTGCCAAAGCGAGTTGCACAACGCCGTGAGCTGAGCATCTCCGTTGTATGACCGGGGCGTTAAGGGCTGAACGGGTCTGGGCGGAGACGTTCACAGGCCTGCGAATGACGCAGTTTTCGGGTCTGTTGAAAGTGGTGCGGGAGCGGGGTGGCAACGGCACCCTACGGGGTGAACCATGCGACAGCTGGGCCCGCTGTTCGGCGTCTCCTCCTCCATGGTGTGCCGTGTCATCCAGCGACAGGGACCGCTGCTCGCATTCGAGCCCGGCTCCCGCCCGGCCGATGCACCAGACCCGATGTGGATCGTGGACGGCACCCTCATCCCGGTCCGCGACCGGCGTGTGGATGCCTCCAGCCGCAACTACCGGTTATCCGCGAATGTGCAGGTCATCATGGACGCGGACACACGGCTGGCAATAGCGTCAGTCCGCCCGATGCCGGGCACCACGGCGGACGCGCACGCCTGGCGCGCATCCGGCCTCAGCCAGCACTGCCAGAGCGTTACGGGGCTCGGTGACGGCGCCTATGTCACGCGTCCCGGGCTGTCGCCCACAGGCACAACCTCGCCCTCGCGTCATGACCTGCCCGGTCTTGTCCGCTGGCGCCAGCCAGCACCTCACCGACCCGCGAGCGGGCGATGATCCGCTCTTGCCAGTGCCGCTCGGCCACCGCCAGCTCGGCCTGGATACGGTCGGCCTCCCTCCGTAACCCGTCCACCCGACGGCAAGCATCCAGCTCCCGCTCTTCCAACAGCCCGGCCCACCGACGGCGTCCACGACCTGCCGGGGGGGCGACCGCTACCCCCACGAGATCACCGGCCCTATGCCCGACCAGTGGAAACGCAGCCCTCAAGCCCGGAGAGACAACACCTATTCAGCATTGGCGGTCCGCGAGAGTCAGTGCGCGCTGCGCCAGCCACAGATCATGGCGGGCATTGGGTGAGCCGATCAGGGAGCGCTCCAGGAGCGTCTCGATGCGGGTGAGTCGCTTGCGTGTGGCGGTGGTGGAGAGGGAGAGCGCGATGGCGGTGGGGGCGAGTCTGCCGTCGTTGTCGAGCCAGGTGGCGAGTGTGTGGGAGAGGTCGTCCGCTGAGGTGTGCGACCGGATGGGGTGGAGCTGCTGCCTGGCCCACGCCACGACAGCCGGACGTGCGAGGAGGTCATCGAGCGAGCACGCCCGCGTGATGGACGCGTCCTCGTCCGTGCTGCCGTGTGGGTAGGCGAAGTCGGGGAGGGCACCGGCGCGGAGTGCGAAGGCAAGGAGGGACTGGTCCGCCAGCCGTCCGAGGTTCAGGTGCAGCAGCTCTTCGATGTGCTTGAGACGGGCGGAGAGCGTGTTCCGGTGGATTTTCAGATGCGCGGTCGCCTGCGAGGAGAAGGCCAACCATGATGCGGCCGTGGCCGCCAGCTCCCCACTGCCAGGATCCTGGGAGCGTCTCGTCGAGTAGGTACGCAGGGGGGCCAGCACGCGGTTGGCCCAGGCGGCTGCGGCCGGTCCGATGGTGAGCGCCAGATCGGGACGCCGGGCGAACTCGGCATACCGGTTGGGACCGTTGCGGGCCACGGCGAGGGCGTGAAACGCCTGCGCGTAGCCGACTGCCGTGTCACATAACGGCACAGTTTCGCTTACCCCTACCGTACAGCCGTCGGCCAGTGCGGTGAGGGTCGTCTGCAGTGACGGGGCGGCAGCGGGTGCGAGCACGAGCAGGTGGTCCGCGTACACGGGGCACGGGACGATCCAGGCACTGGCGGCCACGTGGGCGCACCGGCCCGCGAGTTCGCCGCGCACCCGCGGCGGGCATTCGACCACGTAGAAGCGGATCGCCGACGGCAGCGGCGGGAGCAGCACGCCGGCGACCTGACGGGCGGCCGACAGATGGCCGTTCATCAGCAGGTGCAGGACGGCTTCTCGGTTACGGGCCTCGGCGCGTTCCAGCAGACGCCACTCCCGCTCGGTGTGTTCACTCTGCCAGCACAGGCTGAGGGCCAAGCTGGCGTCGGCGAGCAGTGTGAAGAGCCCGACCGGTGCCGGCCGGGCGGTGACGGCGGTGAGCACCGGTGCGCCGACTGCCCGGGGCCCGTCCAGCGGGAAAAGCAACACGGCATGGCGTTCACCGTCGATAGCCATGGAATGAAGGCTCCGGGAGGAGAGTTCACGCACGCCGCGCCGCATGAGTTCCGCCGCTGTTCGGTCGAAGGCTTGCGGCGAAGGCGGTACGACGTTGCCGTCGGTGTCGGCCAACAGGATCTGGACGCCCGTCCGGCCTGCCAGCCAGCGCAACAGGGACCGGGTGCCGCCCTTGCGTGCCGCGCGCTGCATGGCCAGCACGTCATCGGCTCGCCCCGCACACGAGACGGTGCCCCCGTCGCTTCTGTCCCCCTCCGATAAGTGCATGCCGTCCCCTCGGGATCCTCACCATGACATCACGAAGAGGCAGGGTAGCCCGGTCCCCGCACCACCGTCAGCGCTAAAACAGGCCCCACCTGCGCTTTCCCGGCTCGCTGTGCACCGCGGCACCGGAACCCTCTCTTCACCCTGCAACCAGCCACTCCACACGACGCGTTGCCGACCCTGGATCCGCGACGCTGCAGGACACCACCGGCTGGACGACCTACGGCACGTACATCAATTTCAACCCTGGCTGCTGCGGCTGCACGGGGACTTGCCGCGCGTCCTCGAGTCTGGTTGGGTACCAGCGCCGCAGGCACGTTGGGCGGTCCGGGCAAGTGGGGGGGAGAGCAGGCAACGTGCACACGACGGAACGGCAGCACGGCTCATGGCCCTTGCCCGACGGGTTGGGACAGGCGATCCGGGGCACCGCCGAGGAGATCGCCGTACTGGTACGGAGCGCGAGCGACACGGCGCTTGCCATACCGGGGGCGGAGTGGACCATCGGCGAGGCCGCCGCCCACCTGGCCATAGCCAACGAAGTGATGGCCGACCTGGCAGCCGGGCGGGAGCGCCCCTACGGCGACGGATCGCCTCAGAGCCTCGTCAGGGCCAACGCGGAGTCCCTCGCCGTCTTCGGGGAGCGCCGGGCGGAGCCTCTCGCAACGATGATCGCAGAACAGGCCGAGGCGTTCCTTGACGCGCTGTCGCGCCCCGCGGTCGAGGGCCCGGCACCAGCCACACCCCTCGGCCCGATGAACCGGCCCGTTCTCGCGGCGTACCTGCTCACGCACATGCTCGGCCATGGATACGACCTGGCTCGCGCCCTGAAGCGTCCGCACATGGTCGACCGGGCACGAGTGGCTTTGTGTATGCCGTTCATCCTCTCGGTCATGCCACGAGTCGCGGACCCCGCAGCCACAGCCGGGCTCACGGCCCGTTACCGGATCCGGCTACGCGGGGGCGAGTCGTTCGGGGTGTCCCTGGCCGACGGCGCAGTGCAGGTGACACCGGGGGCACCGCCGCAGCGCGCAGACTGCACCATCCTGCTCGATCCCGTCGCCTTCCTGCTCATCGCGCTGGGCCGGCTGAATCCCTGGCGTGCCGTCGCCCGGGGTCAGGTCCTTGCCTGGGGTCCCCGGCCGTGGCTGGCTTCCCGCTTCCCAACCCTGTTCACCGCCCCCTGAGCCGTCTCCCGGGCGGCCGCGCGGGCAGCTGCGCTGCAGGTCCTCGGCGCCGACGTCCCGGTGTCTCGTGCTGCGTCCCAACCCCCCTGATCGGGTGTGCTCTTCATGCGGGCTGGGAGCCAAGACCGATTGTCAGTGGTGCGTGAGACGGTAGGAGCATCGAGTCGGAAAGAGGGGGAGCCGTCGTCATGTCCGGAAACCAGAACTACATCAACCATGTTGCTCTTGTGCTGGATGCCAGTTCGTCCATGTCGCACCTGAGCAGCAAGGTCGTCGAGGTCGCCGACCAGCAGATTGCCTATCTTGCCCGCCGATCCGGAGAACTGGATCAGGAAACCCGCGTCACGGTGTACGTCTTCGCGGACAAGGTGGAGTGCGTCATCTACGACAAGGACGTGCTGCGGATGCCATCGCTGAAGCAGCTGTATCAGGTCGGTGGAATGACAGCTCTGCTCGCGGCCGCACTGAAGTCACAGCGGGAGCTGGCCCAGACAGCCCAACTGTACGGCGACCACAGCTTCCTGACGTTCGTACTCACCGACGGGCAGGAGAACGCAAGTCACCGCTGCCCGGAGGCCCCTGCCAGGGATCCGCGTGAACTGGTCGAGGCCGTGGCCAAGATGATCGAGACACAGGAGGACAACTGGACGCTGGCCGTCCTTGTGCCGGACCAGATGGGCAAGCGCGAGGCCATGCGGTGCGGTTTCCCGAAGGACAACATCGCCATCTGGGACGCCACGAGCACCCAGGGACTGGAGGAGGCCGGTCAGGTCATCCAGCAGGCCACCGAGAAGTTCATGGTGGGCCGCTCCCAGGGCATCCGGGGATCGCGGGCGGTGTTCTCCACAGGTGCTGAGGCAGTCAACAAGGACACCATCAAGGCGGCAGGCCTCACCCCGGTGAAACCGTCACAGTACGAACTGATCCCGGTGGCTCGTGTCGCGGCGATCCGGGACTGGGTCATCGAATGCGGGCACACCTACCGTACCGGCGGTGCGTTCTACCAGCTGAGCAAGTCCGAGAAGATCCAGGCGCGGAAGCAGATCGCGGTGCTGGAGAAGAAGACGGACCGGGTGTACACGGGGCCCGAGGCCCGGGCGCTGCTCGGCCTGCCGGACGTGGAAGTCCGCGTCAAGCCGGACCACAACGACGACTTCACAATCTTCGTGCAGAGCACCAGCGTGAACCGGAAGCTCGTACCGAACACGCGGGTACTGCTTATGCTCTGACACCTTGGAGACCATGCCGGGTCCCGGATGCCTCGTCGTCCCGGCGCCCCACCAACAGCTGCTTGGCCAGGTGTTCGTCGACATCACCTGGAACGTGCGCGGCAATGTAAGGGGGGTTGCGGCTGGTGCCGGCCCGGGCACCGGTGGGGTTTTCCGCCCCCGCTTACCCCCCCACACTCGGCGGGAAATGTGCGAGCCGATCCGCCCACGGCCGCCACCTCCCTCCCGAGAGGCAACGCCCCGCACAAAAACCTGCGTTGTCCCGCAGACAGAGAGTGGCTCCGTCAGGCCGTAGCGGTCAGCGGGGCACTGGCACTGGCCTCCCAGACGAAATCGTCCGGATCGCTGCACGGGCCGGCAGCGCCGGAGAGTACGAGCCGGTGCGATCCGGTGCCGCCCGCAGGGACACCCACGTCCCTGGCGAGAGCACCGCGCTTGTACAGAGCGAGCCTGACGCACCCCAAGTCCGCGGCGAACTCGGCGTACTTGCCGCCGAAGCTCCTCCCCACACTCAGGCCCCGACTGGCGTAGAACTGCTTGCTGGCCTTCACGTCCTCGACGCCCAGCAGGAGCACAACCTCGTCGAAGTCCCGGGTGAGCGGGCTGGTGTCCTTTTTCGCCGACGTCGCGATCTTCAGAATCGTGCCGTCCGGGGCCTGCACGACCCCGCCGTAGCCCCACAGCGACTTCGAGGCGGCCTTCAGAACGGTGGCACCCGCGTCGAGGGCAGCACGGATGAGCGTGTCGACGTTGCCCGGCTGGCACACCACCAGCGAGAGCGTGAATCCGCGGAAGCCAGTCGTGGACTCCCCCGACGCGCGCAGGCGCACGTGCGACGAGTCCGGTCCGAAGACCGCGGAGTAGAAGCGGGTGGCAGCCGTGAGGTCGGCCACCTCCAAGATGACGGCATCGATGGAGTTCATGCCCTCGACGGTAGACACGGCCGGACGACCGGCGCTTCTCGAAAACTGACCTGTTCTCATCACAGCCACCGCCCTGGCCGGGCGAAGAAACCGAAGCCGGGCGACCTCGAGTTGCCCGGTAGCTCATTATTTGGGCGTGGTGCGCGTCTCCGGCGGCCGCTCCGCGACCGACACTCTAGCGTCGGATCATGCACGCAACGGGCGACGAGCAGGTCGAAGACACAATGCCCGGCCTGTCAGCCGGGCCGGTCACGCTGGCCTGGCTGACACAGTTCCTGGTGGGAACCGACCTCTTCGTGGTGGCACCGCTGCTCCCCCACATCGCAGCGTCGTTCGCCGTCTCCACAGCCAGCACGGGTCTGCTGGTCACGGCCTTCTCGATCGCCTACGTGGTGGCTTCGCCCGTCGCCGGCTGGGTCTCCGACCACTGGGACCGCGCCATGGTCCTGGTGGTGGCTCTGGTGGTGTTCTCCGCCGCCAACGTCGGCACCGCTCTGGCGCCGGGTTTCGGTCTGCTGCTCGTGGCCCGCGTGGTGGCCGGCATCGCGGCCGCCGCGACAGGTCCCACCGTGTACGCCCTGGTCAGCACCCGTGCGCGGCCCCAGGCACGGGCGCAGGTGCTGGCCGTGGTGGGATCGGGCCTGCTGACCGCCCTGTGGGTGGGCGCGCCGGCCGGGTCGCTGCTCGGACGGTACGTGGGCTGGCAGGCCGCCTTCGTCATCCTGGCCGCGGGCACGTTCCTGCTGGCACTCCCACACGCCTTCGTCTGGCGTGCCCGGCCGGTCCGGGTGACCGCCTCCCCGCCAGGGACGCTACGGCGGGGCGGGCGGCCTGGTACGGGCGTCGCGGTGTCCGCCGTCGCCGTGACGACCTTGTGGGCCTTCTCCGTATACAGCCTGTACACCTTCCTGGCCGTCGCGCTGCACGCCGACGGCAGGGCCACCGCCGTGACGTGGCTGCTGGTCGTCTACGGCATCGGTGCCGTCGTCGGCGGGCAGCTGGGCGGCCGGTTCGCGGACCGGGCCGACGCCGTGCGGGTCACCCGGTCGGCACTGGCCCTGACGGCGGTGCTGGAAGCCGCCACGGCCCTCGCCTTCCCGGTCACCTGGGCGCTGGCCTGCGCTCTCGGCCTGTTCGCGCTGGCCGCCTACGCGTTCTTCCCCGCCCAGCAGCGCCACCTGGTCGACATGTTCCCCGGGCGGGCGACCGCGGTGCTGTCCTGGAACAACAGCGCGCTGTTCGTGGGCCTGTCCGTGGCCGGCGCCGCGGGCGGGCAGGTTTTGCGTGCCATGAACTACCCGGCGCTGCTGTATGTCGGGTCCGCTGTGGCGGTACTGGCGTGCCTTGTTGCCCGCGGCCGACCGGTACGGGCAAGACCTGTTCGAGCCCAAGCGCCCTCGCGAGGCGGAGCGGATCGATGATGCCACGGTGGTCCATGGCCGGGGCGCCGGGCTCCTGTTCCTTGTGCCGGGTGGCCTCTTTGTGCCGGGTGGCCGTCCGGGGCCGGGCCCGTGGGGTTTCGGCGCTCTGGCGGGACAGGTCATGTGTGCTGGCGGAAGACCCGCAACGTCCGGCAGACCCGGGCCGAGGTAAGCCGACCGGGTTTTGTCGGCCTGTCCCACAGGTGCCGCAGGTCCCGCGCGAGCAGCCGGGCGAGTCTGAGCTGGGTGCACCGGCGCCACCAAGGCTGACGTCGACCGGGCCTGGCAGGCGCTCCTGCGACATCGTCGAACCAGGCGACCCGATGGGCCAGCCGCGGGTGGACCCGGGATCCGTGCCTTCGCGACAGCCCTGCCGTAGTTCGTCGTCGCTGTGGCGGGTCGTCCGATGTCCGGCTCGCCGAGCTGGCACTGACCCGCTGTGCTGAGCCCTTCGACGAGGTCACGAAGCTGGGCAGCAGTGACAGCGGTTGCATCGTCGGTCGGACCCAGCCGGAGCGCGTCCAGAATCTGCGTCCAGGACATGGCACCCAACTCCAGCACCGCGACGAGCGAGTACGGCCAGCCAGAAATGGGTCGTCAGGCCATCGCGAACTTGGCGACATACTCGTCGAAGGGCTCGGTGCCGACCTCCGCGCGGAGTTCGTCCATGCGCTCGGGCTCCTCGCAGGGCCACGGAATCGGTGATCCGTCCTTTACACCGGCGATCTGGGTGCCGTAGACCTGCTTGCGGCCCTCATTGACCAGCGTGCGGTCGCGCAGAAAGGCCAGCTCGCGTGGGCTGGCCGAGCCTGCCGACACCGCCTGTTGCATCAGCTGGAGGGCGCGCCGCTGGACGTCGAGCTGCCGGTCGGCGTGCTGAGCGATCAGCCACGCCGCGCGTGCGGCCTCCTCGCCGACCAGTTGCGCGGTCGGCCAGCCGTACTCGTCCATGATCTCGCCGAGTCTGTCGCCGTGCCGTGCGGTCAGCCGCCGCCACTCCAACTGCTCGGCCGGGTCACTCCTGTTCGCGCGGATTGAGGACTCGTGATCGGCCGCAGCCATGTCGGCGAGTTCCGCCGCCAGTGCGGCAACATCGTGCGCCACTCTCAACTCCCTGGATACGTGGTTGCCTTGTGCTTGTTGACTGCAACCCTAAGAGGTCGTTTTCTCCCGATGTTTCATCCCGGGATGCGGATTTGATCCGGTGATGTCGGGTCGCGCCAGGAGATGGTGGCCTCGCCGGTCAGA
>NZ_JBFAWH010000076.1:0-11660 GCF_040680235.1 Streptomyces sp. NPDC052101 | reverse complement strand
GGTACTCCACCTCGACGCCGTTCAGACCGCCACCGGTCCTGACGGAGTGGTACTTCTCCTTGCTGACGTTGTCCTCCGCGGCGACGAACTGCCGCAGCACACTGCCCGCGTCGGCCTTCCCGGGCTTGCCGGTCCACACCCGTATGAAGCCGATGTGGCCGGCCGGCTTGGCGTCGATCTCGCAGGCGGCGGTGACCGGACCCTGGCGCAGGAAGGCGGCGGCGAACGCCCCGCTCAGGTCGCCGCCGGAGCCCTTCGAGGACTTCGACAGCTCCGCCTCGGCATCGATCGCCTTGGCCTTCCAGTGCTTGGCGATGTCGAAGCGGACGGGCAGTTCACAGGCCGAACCGGCCGAGCCGATCGAACCACCGCTCGCCGTCGCCGTCCCCTTGGCTCTCGCTGCCCCCTTGGCGGTCGGCGAAGCGCTCGAGGCATGCTTCCCGTCACCGTCCGCCGATCCCGCGCACCCGCCGAGCACCGCCGCCAGTGCCACCGCCACAACCACTCTGCCCCGCACGGACCCCACCCCGACCTGCACTTCTTACTCCCCTCTTGTTCAAGGGCGTCACTGTAACCGAGGGCACTGACAGCGCCACACACCATTTCCGGGGCGGGCCGACCCGGTCAGTCTGTGGCGAGTGCCCTGCAGTAGACCGTGGAGCTGTGCCGGACCGTCATGCCGAGACGCTCGTACAGGGAGAGCGCGCCGGTGCCGGAGTGCGTCCACAGGGTGCAGGCCTGCCTGCCTCGGCGGTGGAAGGTGCGGAACGCCTCCCGCAGCAGCGTGCGGGCGAGGCCCCGGTCGCGGTGGTCGCGCCGTACCGCGACCCGCTCGACGTACCCTTCGTCGCGGCCCGGGGCGTCGAGCGACAGCACGGCCCCGACCATCTGGTCGCCGGCGAAGGCCACGGGTGATGCCGCCGGCAGGAACGTGGGGCGTTCGACGGTGCGCAGGGCCCATTCCGCGTAGTTCTTCCGCCGCGGCTGCCACTCGTCGAACGCGTCCTCGGTGAGCTGGTACGCGGCCTGTTCGTCGCCGTGCCGGAACGGGCGTACGGTGATGCCCGCCGGCGGACCGGGCACGTCCGGTTCCTGCGGCAGCGCGATCTCCAGCAGCCACTCGGTGACCAGCCGGGAGTAACCGCTGGTCCGTAGAAGCGCGGTCGCGGCGCGATCGGTGTCGGAGACCGTCTGCGCGAGCCGGTCGCCGCCCGCTCGCCGGGCCCGGGTCTCGGTCCAGAGGAGCAGGCCACTGCCGAGCCCCCGCCCCTGGTGGCCGGGGTGCACATGAACCCTCGCCCGCCGCCCCCGCACCCAGCCGTAGCCGGCCGGTCCGCCCGCGCCGTCGAGCACGAGCAGTGTGTCGGAGTGCGGCCGCAGTCCCGGCCGGGACAGCTCGGCGGCGAGCCGGTCGGCGCCGGTCATCTCACGGCCGTGCAGTGCGCGTTCGTACGCGGCGACCAGGTGGTGGATCGCGTCCACGTCGGCCGGGGTCACCGAGCGGCACCGGTAGCCGGCCGGCAGCCAGTCCGGGCGAAGGGCGGACGTGCGGACACCCGCACCGGTCACGGCGGCCCCTCCCGTCTTCTGCGTGCACAGCGTCTACCCCGCCGCGCCGCCTGCCACGCCCGGCGTTTGCGAGGCGCCGCGGGCGCACGGCAGGGTGCGGGGTGTGCCTACCTTGCTGATCGTCCATCACACCCCGTCGCCCAACTGCCAGGCGCTCTTCGAGGCCGTCGTCTCCGGCGCCACCACACCGGAGATCGAGGGCGTCCGTGTCGTGCGGCGGGCGGCCCTGTCCGCGACCGCCTCCGACGTCCTCGAAGCCGACGGCTACCTGCTCGGCACCCCGGCGAACCTCGGCTACATGTCCGGCGCGCTCAAGCATTTCTTCGACCAGATCTACTACCCCTGCCTGGACGAGACCCGGGGCCGGCCGTTCGGCTACTACGTCCACGGCGGCAACGACGTCACCGGCGCCGTCCGTGCCATCGAGGCCGTCACCACCGGCCTCGGCTGGCGCCGCGCCGCCGACGCGGTGACCGTCACCGGCGAGCCCGGCAAGGCCGACACGCAGGCGTGCTGGGAACTGGGCGCCACGGTCGCCGCGGGCCTGATGCCCGGCACCTGAGCGCCACACCGGCACGGGACCCGCACAGCCGGCGACGGCGCGGGAGCCGCACGCTCCCGACGCCCCGGCCAGGCAGGCGGCACGGCTCCGGTGGGGATCGTCGCCCCAGAAGGATGCTGGAGGGATGGAGATGAGGGCCCGGTGCCTCTGGCCGACGACGGGACCGGGCAGCATCCCGACCTTCGCCCAGGCGGAAGGCCCGGGCCTCGCCGCGGCGCACGCGGGGAAGACCCTGTTCGGCCGCCGCCCCTTCCGTGGCCGGACTCAGCGCACCCGTTCGGCCGCCGCCCGGGTGAGGTGGCGGCGAGGTGCGGAGGTGTCGCGGGCCCGACCCGAGCCGCTGCCGGTGGTCTCGGCGAGTGGCCGTACGAAGAGGCTGACGGTGGCCTCCTCGGCGAAGCCGTTGCGGCGCATCAGCTCGGCGGAGGCGGTGTTGCGCCGCTCCACGTCCGTGACCACGCACACCGCCCCGGCCGCCGCCAGCCGTGCACAGCACTCCTTCACCAGCCGGGACGCCACCCCGCGTCCCTGATAGGCGGGGTCGACGGCGATCCACTCCAGATAGCCCCAGTCGGCGCGCTGCTCGAAGGAGAGCGAACCGAGCACGAACCCGGCCACCCGGTCGCCGTCGAGCATCACCAGACAGGCGGAGTCCGGTGCGTCCAGATGCCCGGCGACGGCCGACAGCGACCAGCCGGTGTAGGGCATGGCGTCGGTGTCGTACACCCGGTGGCCGAGGTCGAGGACGGCGGCCAGGTGGTCGAAGCCGAGGGGCTGGAGCCTCAGCTCCTCGGGGGCGGGCGGGGCGTCGGCCATGGGGCACTCCCTTCGGGGCGGCATTTCGCAGCATATGTCCGCCCCTGGTGTCCGGCGCGGCCGACGGTGCCGGGCCTGCCGTATCAGGGCTTGCGGGCCACCCCGACGTACACCGGCTGCTCCCGCACGACCCGCATCCCCGGCTCGGGATGCCAGGCCGTGGCAGGTACGACGCCCGGGTCGCACAGCTCCAGCCCGTCGAAGAACCGGGTCACCTCGGCGTGCGTGCGCGCCTGCACCGGGGTGCCTCCGGCGCGGTAGACCGCCACGATCCGCTCCCTGACCTCCGGGTCGAACTCGCCGCTGCCGTGGGACAGCACGAGGTGGCTGCCGGAGGGCAGGGGGTCCAGCAGCGTGCGGACGACGCCGTACGGGTCCTGGTCGTCGGTGACGAACGGCAGCAGCGCGATCAGGGACAGGCCGACGGGCCGGGTGAGGTCCAGGTGCTCGCGGGCGTACGCCACGATCCGCTCCGGTTCGCGGACGTCGGCGTGCAGATAGGTGGTACGGCCCTCGGGTGTTCCGTGCAGCAGGGCTTCGGCGTGCCGCAGCACGATCGGGTCGTTGTCGGCGTACACCACCCGGGCGCTCGGGGTGACCGCCTGCACGATCTGGTGCAGGTTCGGCTCGGTGGGAATACCGGTGCCCACGTCCAGGAACTGGTCGACGCCCTGGCGGGCGACGAAGCGGGCGGCCCGGTGCATGAACTCGCGGTTGGCCCAGGCGGTTTCCTTGACGCCGGGGAAGAGTTCCAGCACCTTGCTCGCGGCTTCGGCGTCGACCGGGTAGTGGTCCTTGCCGTCCAGGAACCAGTCGTACATCCGGGCGGAGTGCGGCTTGCCGGTGCCGATCCGCTCCGCGCTGAATCCGGTGTCTGTCACGTCGGCTCTCCGTGGGGGGTGGGTGGATGGCTCTCGGCGCCGGCCGGGCGCCGGAGCGGCGGTGGTCAGCGGCAGCGGGAGGCCGCCGTACTGTCGTGGCGGTGCCAGACGGCCTCGACCACACGGCCGTCGGGCAGGGTGTGCCGGGGCGGCCCCTCGTCCGGTACGAAGCCGGCGTGGGCCAGGGCTCGCCGGCTCGCGGTGTTCCCGGGCTCCGCGCCCGCCCGGACCGTGGCCAGTCCGGCGTGGGTGTGCGCGAGTGCCACGCCCGCGCGGAACAGCTCCGCGCCCAGACCCTGGCCACGGCAGGCCGGGGCCAGCCAGCCGCCCATCTCGGCCGTGCGGTGCTCCAGTTCGAGGGCGCCGGCATAGCCGAGGTCGGACCTGCGCACACAGACCAGGAGCAACGGGTCGTCCGGTCCGGGCACATACGGCTGGGCCAGCCTCCGGGGTACCCGGCGGCCGTCGTCACCGGCCGGCCGCCAGGCGAGCAGTGCCCTGCGGATGCCGGGGTCGGGCAGCACCTCGTCGGCCTGGGTGCCGAGCCAGTGCTGTGCCTCGGCGTCGGCGCAGGCGGCGAGCGCGGCCACCAGGTCCAGCCGGGTGCGGGGCGTGAACAGCAACAGCCGTTCGGTGGCCAGGACATGCCGGCCGTCCGCGGGCCGGCACCGCCCGGGCACGGGCAGCCTGGACACGGACCGCCTGCGGCGGATCGGCGACCAGACCACCATGCACACCCCCGACCGGAACAGCCCGCGCGGCGGACACGGAGCCCGCACGCACCCCGATGCACCGCCGGATGCGGTGGACCCGCACCGGCGGCGAATCTACCGGGGTTCGGGGCGGATGGGGTGTGGGCGGAGGTGGTTTCGGGCCGAATGGGGGCGGGGCGGGGGCGAGCCGCGGTGCGGGTGGAGCCGAGGGCGCGGCCGGGGTGCGGGCAAGGGTGCCTGGGGGCCGGAGCGGACCGTGCCCGGAGACCGGGGGAGTGCCGTGGCGAGCGGGGCGCTCGGGGTCAGCCGTCCTGTTCCTGGGAGCCGGGCCTGGGGCGGGTGCGGGTCCAGGACGGGTCGGCGGCCGGTGCGGGGAGGGGGGTGGGAACGGTGTGGTGCATGGGGATCCTTCGGACGAGTGGGGGATGGTCCGTGTGTGGCGGTGTCGGTGGGGGTGGGTCGGCGCGTGGGGTCAGTCGTGGCCGGACGACGACAGCTCCGCCCAGACGACTCGGGCGGGCCGGCCCGGTATCGGCGTCACGTCCCAGTCGCGGCTCAGCGCGTTGACGAGGAACAGTCCGCGTCCGTGCTGGTCATCGGGTCCGGCGCGGCGGACCGCCGGCAGCGCGGGGCCGCCTTCCTGGTCCTCGACCTCGATCCGTATCCGGTCCGCCGTGTCGTGCAGCCGGCAGACGATCCGGTCACCGGCCGTGTGCACGAGGGCGTTCGTGACCAGCTCCGAGGTCACCAGGACCGCGTCGTGCCGGGCGGCTTCCGGCACGCCCCAGGCGGTCAGCAGGTCCCGGACGACACGGCGGGCCGCGCCGACGGCCGTCGGCCGGGCGGGCAGGTCGAAGGCGGCGGAGCGAGGCGGCGGAGCCCCGGAGGCGAGCCGGTCGGGGCCGACGGGCCCAGGGAGTCGACCGAGGCGCTCGCCTCCGGGTGGTCTGGGGACACCGGCCGTACCCGGCGGTCGGTGCGGATGCTCCGCGCTGTCCGGGACCGGGTGGATCCGGGGTGTGCCGGCCAGGTCCCGGTGCGGCCGGTCCGCCTCGGCGGGATCCTGCTGACGCTGTGTCACGGGTTCCGGCGCCCGGTGTTTCGCTGAGTCAGGCGCCCGGTCCTTTGCGGCGTCCGGCATCCGGTGTTTCAGGGAGTCCGGTGTCCGCTGCTCGGCGGAGTCCGGTGTCCGGTCCAGGTCGTCGTTCGTTGACAGGCCGTGGTCCTGGCGGGGTACCCCGGGCAGGCGCAACGGGCCGGCGGTCAGGGGTGGTTCCTCGGGGGGTCGGTGAAGCGGTGGGGGGAGGGAGGGCGGAGCCATCGCCGTGCGCCTTTCGTCCGGCCTCACGTGGGGGGCGTCGGTTCCGGGCCGACCGCCGGCGCAGCAGACGACACACCGCCTGCGACGCGGCCGTGGAGCGGCCCGATCTCCCCCAACCCGGCCGCGCCGCCTGCTCCTTGGTCGGCCGGAGCAGTACGTCCACTGTGGCATCTGCCGACAACGCTCCGCAACCGGCAAGTTGAAATTTGCAAGTGGCCAAGTGCATGCTGCTTCGGCCAGAACGTGATCGAATGGGACGGCAAGCGACCGTGTGCGACCGTGGCCCTGGGTGACCGGTGAGGGGGGTGGGTGTGACCGCGGAGACCGACTGGGGCGGCGCCCCCTCCGTCCTGCGCATGATCCTCGGCCGGCAATTGGAAGAGCTGCGGACCCGGGCCGGCCTGAGCTACGACGAGGCGGGTGCCGCCATCGGCGTCAGCCACTCCACGATCCGCCGCATGGAGGCCGCCAAGGTGGCCCGGCTGCGGCTCGCGGACGCCGAGAAACTGCTCCAGGTCTACGGCGTCAGCGACCGGCACGAGATCGACACCTTTCTCCAGTCCGTGCGGGAGGCCAACAAGCGCGGCTGGTGGCACACCTACCGCGATGTGATGCCCGACTGGTTCGCCGCCTATCTCAGCCTGGAACAGGCCGCGTTGCAGATCCGCGCGTACGAGAACCAGTTCGTGCACGGCCTGCTGCAGACCGAGGACTACGCCCGCGCCCTGCTGGGCGCCGAGAGTCCGCACGCCTCCGCCGAGGCCACCGAACGCCGGGTCGCGCTGCGCATGCGCCGCCAGCAGCTGCTGGCCCGCGAGGCGCCGCCCAGGCTGTGGGTGGTGATGGACGAGACCGTGCTGCGCTGGCAGGTCGGCGGACCGCGGGTGATGCGGGCCCAGATCGACCATCTCATCGAGGTCAACCGGCTGCCCCGGGTGACCCTGCAGCTCATGCCGTTCGCGCACGGCCCGCACCCGGCGATGCGGGCGGGCGCCTACCACCTCTTCCGGTTCCAGGCCCGCGAACTGCCCGACATCGTCTACCTCAACGGCCTGGTCGGGGCCGTCTACCTCGACAAGGCCGAAGACGTCGTGGTGTACCGGGAGGCGATGGACCGGCTCGGCGCACAGGCCGCGCCCGCCAGGAAGACGGAGTCCCTGCTCGGCGCGATCCGCAAGGAGCTGTGACGCACGTGTTCGTACGCAAGCCCCCGCCCCCGACCCGAATGGGAGACACGGCGTTGCCCGACAACGGATGGCCGGCCGACCGGATCGACACCGAGAACGCCCACTCGGCCCGCATCTACGACTACATCCTCGGCGGCAAGGACTACTACCCCGCCGACCAGGAGGCGGGCGACGCCATGGCCCGGGAGTGGCCCGCGCTCCCGGTCCATATGCGCGCCAACCGCGACTGGATGAACCGCGCCGTGCGCTGGCTCGCCGAGGACGCGGGCATGCGCCAGTTCCTGGACATCGGCACGGGCATCCCGACCTCGCCGAACCTGCACGAGATAGCCCAGGCCGTGGCCCCCGGGTCCCGGGTCGTCTACGTCGACAACGACCCGATCGTCCTCACCCTGTCCCAGGGCCTGCTGGCCAGTGCGCCCGAGGGCCGTACGTCCTACATCGAGGCCGACTTCCGCGACCCGGCGGCCATCCTGGACGCGCCCGAGCTGCGCGAGACCCTGGACCTGGACCGGCCGGTCGCGCTCACGGTCATCGCCATCGTCCACTTCATGCTCGACGCGGACGACGCGGTCGGTGTCGTACGGCGGCTGCTGGAGCCACTGCCGTCCGGCAGCTATCTGGCGATGTCCATCGGTACCGCCGAGTTCGCACCCGAGGAGGTCGGGCGGGTCGCCCGCGAGTACGCGGCCCGCAACATGCCGATGCGGCTGCGCACCCTCGACGAGGCCCACGAGTTCTTCGAGGGCCTTGAGCTGGTCGAGCCGGGCATCGTCCAGGTGCACAAGTGGCACCCCGACGGCAGCGGCGAACAGGGCATCCGCGACGAGGACATCGCGATGTACGGCGCGGTCGCCCGCAAGCCCTGACCGACGACCGCCAGGCCCGGACAGACCAGGGGCCGGGGTCCGCACCCACCTCCCGGACCCCGGCCCCGCCCCTTGCCCGAGGCGGAATGACCGAAAGGGCGCCAAAACCCGTCCGGAATTCGGCCCAACCTTCCGGCTGCCTCATGTTCCGGGAATTGCGTGGAAAAAAGGCAGAGAGAAGCGGAACCGGTGCGAGGGAAATGAGGTCTTACGGTCCGTCGACGGCCGGGATCAGACCGGTCGTAACGAAACCGGGGGAATGACAGGTATGTCCGTTCGCAGTCGTCAGACCGTCCGCAGCCGCAAGACCCTGATCACCACCGTGGCCCTCGCCGGCGGACTCACCCTGGCCGCCGTGACGCCCGCCCTCGCCGGGACCGTCGCGAACCACACCACCCGTGCCGCCGCCGTGTCCTCCGCACAGGGCGACCCGCGCAACGCCACCCAGCACGTGGCCGACTTCTACGGCGCCTACATCGACGCCGTCTGGGCCACCGACGACAAGTCCGCCGGCGACGCCGCCAAGGCGCTGCGGGCCTTCTACCTCTCCGCCGCCGCCCAGAAGAAAGTCGCCGCCTTCGAGAAGAAGGAGCACGCCGACGGCATTCTCTTCGCGCAGAACGTGCCGGTGAAGTGGAAGGTGACCTACACCGGCTCCGGCGCCGGCCACGCCACCAGCCGCGTCACGCTCACCTGGGGCGACGGGCCGCACGCCGAGGTGAGCAGGATCGATGTCCAGTCCAGCCTGAAGACCCTGAAGATCACCGACCTCGAGTCGGTCCGCTGACCGGGGGCGTGTGTCCCGCCCCGCCCCACTCGGGTCGGGGCTCACGCCTGCCGTGGAGTTGAGCGGCCGCCGCGCCCGCCCGCGCGGTCGTCCTCACCCGTGCCGGAGGGTGTCCGGGGCGGCGGCGGCCCGGCCGTGGTGGTGGCGGCGCCGCTCGACGGCCGTGCGGTGCAGTGCGATGAGCGCGGCGTCGTCGCCCAGCCTGCCCCCGGCATGGGCGAGCAGATCGCGCCGCACATGGTGCATCAGCGCCTCGGGGCTGTCGTCGGTCCAGTGCATGGCCCGCTCGGTGAGCGGATAGAACCGGCCACGGGCGTCTCTCGCCTCCACCACGCCGTCGGTGTAGAGCAGCAGCGTGTCGCCGGGCTCGAAGGAGAACACGTCCAGTGTGTGCTCGGTGGGAGCGTGCACCCCGAGCGGCGGTGACGGGTGCAGGCTCGGCACGGTGACGGCGTGGCCGGGGCTCAGCAGCAGCGGTGGCGGATGGCCGCAGCTGGTCATCCGGGTGACCGGATCCCGGTCCGGGATCTCCACCAGCAGTGCGGTGGCGAACCGCTCGCCCGCCTCCTCCGGCGGGTCCAGGTCCGCCGCGTAACGGGTGACGCTCTGCTCCAGCAGGGCGGCCAGCTCCGCGAGCGAGATGTGCCGGTGCGCGGTCTCCCGGAACGCGCCGAGCAGCAGCGCGGCCTCGCCGATGGCGGACAGGCCCTTGCCGCGCACATCGCCGATCAGCACGCGCACCGCGCTCTCGCACCGGGTCGCCGCGTACAGGTCGCCGCCGATCTGTGCCTCGTCCTCGGCGGCCAGATACAGCGAGGCGATCCGCAGCGGGCCGATCTGTTCGGGCAGCGGCCACATCAGCACGTGCTGCGCGGCCTCGGCGACCGTGCGGACCTGGGCCAGCTGGGCCTGCCGGCGCTCCCGCAGGGCGCTGTAGACGACCAACAGCGCCGACAGCACGGCGAGGGTGATGATCTGCACGATGTGGTTCGTGGTGCCGAGCCCGCCATGGGTGACCCCGATGAGGATCTGGGCGGCCAGGGCGAGCGCCCCGATGGCCGCCGTGGTCCGGGGACCGGCGATGGAGGGCGTGAGCGCGGGCGCGATCACCAGGGCCGGGCCGAGGTGGACGCTGTAGGGGGCCTGCATGTCCACGACCGTGATCACCACGATGAGCACGATCGGGAGCAGGAGCAGCGCGTGCGTCGACTGCCACGGCTGCCGCGGGACCGCCCAGAGCCGGGGTCTCATTCCTACAGCGTGCTCCCGGGCCGGACACGCCGCACGTCAGCGCGCGGCTGCCCGGTCGTCGACCGCATCGGCGGGCCGCCAGCAGCGGTCGCGGACGGCACCGCATCCCATGGCACCCCACATCGCGCTCTCCGTCGGCTGTGCCCTCCGCCGTACGCCCGCCCGGCCCCCCGTTCCTCAGCGGTTGACCGCGCGCATGCCCGCCTCGTCGTACCGCTCGCCCGACACCCGGGGCAGCTCGGCGTCGATGCGGGCCAGGTCCTCCTTGGTCAGCTCGATGCCGGCCGAGGCGGCGTTCTGCTCCAGGTAGGTGCGCCGCTTGGTGCCCGGGATCGGCACCAGGTCCTCGCCCTGGGCCAGCACCCAGGCGATGGCCAGCTGGGCCGGCGTCACGTCCTTCTCGGCGGCGATCTCCTTCACCTTCGCCGCGAGCCGCAGGTTCGCCTCCAGGTTGGCATCCGTGAAGCGCGGGTTGTTGCGGCGGAAGTCGTTCTCGTCCAGCTCGTCCGGGGAGCTGAAGCGGCCCGCGAGGAAGCCGCGCCCGAGCGGGGAGTACGGCACGAAGCCGATGCCCAGCTCCCGGCAGGCGGGCAGCACCTCGGCCTCCACGTCCCGCGTCCACAGCGAGTACTCGCTCTGCACGGCGGTGACCGGGTGCACGGCGTGCGCCCGCCGGATGGTCTGTGCGCTCGCCTCGCTCAGCCCGATGTGGCGCACCTTGCCCTGCTCGACCAGTTCGGCCAGCGCACCGACCGTCTCCTCGATGGGCACGTTCGGGTCGACCCGGTGCTGGTAGTACAGGTCGATGTGGTCGGTGCCCAGACGCTTCAGCGAGCCGTGGACCGAGCTGCGCACATGCTCGGCCGAGCCGTCCTGCCGGCCCACCGTGCTCATGTCGCCCGGAACGGCGTCGTCCATCCGGTAGTTGAACTTGGTTGCGATCACATACTCGTCGCGGTGCCCCCGGATCGCCTCGCCGACCAGCGACTCGTTGGTCAGCGGGCCGTACACCTGGGCCGTGTCGAGGAAGTTGATTCCGAGTTCCAGGGCCCGCCGGATGGTCGCGATGCCCTCCTCCTGGTCGGCGGAGCCGTAGAAGGCGGACATCCCCATGCATCCGAGGCCGATGGCCGATACCTGGAGGTCCCGCAGACTGCGCTTCTGCATGTGGTGTCCCAGCCTTTCCTGCACACTCGATCGTCGTTCGTACGGCACGAGGCCGGACGTCTGCGACGCTACGAGTTGGAGCGCTCTCCAAGTCAAGGCGCGCTGCTCCGGATGGCGCAGAAAGGGGTCTCCGGCAGAGGTGTACCGGAGCCTGTAGGTGAGGACGGATCCGAGGGGGTCGAGGTTGCCTCCCGGCCTCGGATTTGACCGACACGCAGCTGTGGGTCTTCCCACACCCGTGTGCTTCCGCAATGGATCTTGACGCCCGCCTCTCGGCTCGCTGAACTGTCACCGATCGGGCCTCACCGCCACAGAGGCCCACACCGGGGGAGGGACCGGGCGCATGACCGTGGACAGGAGCGCCGGCTGAGGGGGGCCGCCGCGCCCCGAACAGGGGTGGGTCGCCGGAGCAAGATCCGCACATCTATACGATGGCGGCTGAAACGGGTGGATGACCAATAAAAACGCCCCGCGGCCGGAATTCCGGAAGCGGGGTGAAGGGGGCGATGGACATGTCGGCGGAGCCGAAGGCGATGG